>JADGNR010000565.1 GCA_017883415.1 Bryobacteraceae bacterium
AGGCCTCCAACTTGATGAATACGTATCTGGAGGGCGCCAACGACGCGCTGAACGCCAGCGATACGGCGTCCACCAAGACCTTCCTCGATCGCGCCGAGCGGCAGATCGAAAAGCTGGAGAAGTTCCTCAACCATTAAGTGGCGGATCTCGATCAAGCTCGCGAATGGCTCACCCGGGCCGACTCGGTGGCGGTAATGACCGGCGCTGGCATTTCCGCCGAAAGCGGTATCCCCACCTTCCGCGGCTCGGGCGGCCTCTGGAAGGACTACAAGCCCGAAGATCTCGCCACCCCCGAAGCGTTTGCCCGCGACCCGCGCCTGGTGTGGGAGTGGTATAACTGGCGGCGCGAGACCATCGCCAAGGCCGCGCCCAATGCGGCGCACCGCGCGCTCGTCGAACTGGAAATCCGCAAGCCGCGGTTCACCCTGATCACCCAAAACGTGGATGGCCTGCACGACCGCGCCGGAAGCGGCAAGATCCTCAAACTGCACGGCGACATCTGGCGGATGCGCTGCACCGCGTGCGGCGCCAACTGGCCCGACCGCCGCGTGCCCCTGCCCAAGCTTCCGCCCCATTGCGCGTGCGGCGGTCTGACGCGCCCCGGCGTCGTCTGGTTCGGTGAGCCGCTCCCGGACGGCATGATGAAGGAAGCCGAGCACGCCGCCTCCGCCGCCCAGGTCTTCCTGGTGATCGGCACGTCCGCGGTGGTGCACCCCGCCGCCGGCCTGATCCCCTACGCCAAACAGTCCGGCGCCAGGGTCATCGAGATCAACACCGAGCCAACCGCATATTCCGCCATGGTGGATTGCGCCTTGCTCGGCCCCGCCGGCGAGTTGCTCCCCAAGCTGCTGTGAACTCAGTGGGGTTGGCCGGGGCGCCCTCCATAGGCGCTAACCAAAACAAGGCCGGCTACCCGGATTGAGTCCTTGGGGGCCCGAAGCTACTTCCTCGCAGCTGACTTCCCCGCGAGTTTGGGCGCCCTTTCTACGGAATGGGCGTTACTCGTCAGAGTGGCAATCCGCCTTGCCGTCGCCGGATGCTAACGACTTCCCGGTGCTAATCCGGCCAGACTTCCTCGAAGGCCGTATCCGGGGAGTTTGCCCCTGGAGAGCCCGCACTATTCCCAGCGGAACACCTTCGCGGAAAGAGCCGTACAGATCGCAAAGACGACAACCAGCGCCGCGACGTCGCCCACGTGTGTCGACCACGCTTCGCCTTTCCCGATTCCCTCAAGGAGCGATACCGCGTAGGTCAGCGGTAGCACGCGCGCCACTACTTGAAGCACGGGTGGCATCGACTGCACCGGCACGAACAATCCGCACAGACCGATCATCGGATACAGGATGGCTGCGCCGATCGGTTGCGCGAAGCGCGCCGTAGGCACAATACTCGCAATCAGAAAGCCGATCGACAGAATACTCCATGTGCTGATCAGCAGCGCCATGGTAAACCCGAGCACCGGGAAGGTAGTGTGGACCGGATAATAGCGCTTGCCCGCCAGTACCGTCAGGGCCATGGTGAGCGCCGTGAGCGCCAGTTTGACCAGCACGTGAGCAGTGAGAATCGTCTGCGGGCGTAGCGGCGTGGCCCGGAGGCGCTTGAGAATGCCGCCTTCCCGGTAAATCGAGATGATGGTGACCAGCGACAATACACCGCTGAGTGCGATCAGCACCGATACGAAAACCGGCAGCCCAACGCGTAAGAATCCGGCCGTAGAGAGTGAGCCCTGCGTAAGCCGACCTCCCGCAAATCGACCTACGCCCACAAAAACCAGGACGGGGAACAGGATCGATCCGAACGCCCCGAGCGGCTCGCGCAGGAAGATCTTGGTCTCCAGCCAAGTCAGTTTCCAAAGCCCACGCAGCATTGTCTAGTCTCTTTCAATCGCGGATCGAATGGCCCGTTAGTTTCAGAAAGACGTCCTCTAGGTTGGGCAGCACGGTGCGGAAGTCGTTGACCCGGATCCGATTTTCGGAGAGACACTGGATCACCTCGGTCACGAAGTCGTCGCCCCGCCCCTGAAGGGTGAACTTGGAGTCTTGGCGCATCACGTTCTCAATCTGCGGAATCGCTCGCAGGCGTTCTTCCGCGAGGGCATCCCCGGTCGCCAGGACCACCGTTCGCGTGGGGCAGTGCCGCCCCACCAATTCCTCCGGGCTACCAATGTCGATGATCTTTCCGTTTTCGATGATCGCCACGCGGTCGCACAACCGCTCAGCCTCCTCCATCAGATGAGTAGTCAGAAGAACCGTCTTGCCGCGATCTCGGATGCCGCGCACCAGGTCCCAAATGGCTCTCCGCGACTGCGGATCGAGCCCGGTGGTCAGCTCATCGAGGAATACTACTTCCGGATCGTTGATCAGCGCCAGGGCGATAAACAGTCGCTGCTTCTGCCCGCCCGAAAGGGTCATAAACCAAGCGTTGCGTTTGTCGGCAAGGCCGAGTTGTTCAAGCAGTCGGTTGCCGTCCAGCGGCTTTGGGTAGAGAGAGGCCCAGAGATCCACAGCTTCCCAGACCTTGATTCTCTTCTGGAGCTGCGCCTGTTGGAGTTGCACCCCAATCCGGTTCTGGACCTGATATACGTCGCGGAACGGATCGAGGCCCATGATCGAAATTTGGCCCGCGTCTGGCCGGCGCACTCCTTCAACGCACTCCATCGTGGTTGTCTTGCCGGCACCATTCGGCCCGATCAACCCAAAGACTTCGCCTTTGCCGACGTCAAAAGAGACATCAGAGACGGCCGCCGTGGCTCCGTAGCTCTTGCGGATGCGTGAAACCTGAATGACCGGATTAGGAGTCCCAGAGACACCCATACCATGTCCAACGGCTCGTGCCGCGTAGTCGGACTCCTTTCAGTTTTGCGGTACCAACAGAATATCAGAGCCTGGAGCGCCTCTGCGCTACCACTCAATGGTTATCGGGCCACTCGGAAACTGGTCGGATTACGGCTGCGGCGGGCCGGAAGTCGCCTCCTGGGAGATGAGGCTTGCGCAGCCTTCGCCGGCCAAGCCGGACGCTGGCCGACTTGTCGGTCCTAATCCGCGCGGTTTGGCGACGAACCAGCCAACTCGATTCCGGCGTTACGATATATGTGAGGTCAGGCACATGC
>JADGNR010000279.1 GCA_017883415.1 Bryobacteraceae bacterium
AAAATGGTGAGCACCCCCGAGATCCGCGTCGATTGCCCCGACGAGCTGAAGTTCGACGTGGTGGCGCGCGCCGCAGCCGTGCTGCGCGCCCGCCACAAGACGGTCGATGTGGACGGGGTGCGCGTGCTCTTCCCGCAAGGCTGGGGACTGCTGCGCGCCTCCAACACGCAGCCCGTGCTGGTGATGCGCTTCGAAGCCGCCACGCCGGAACTGCTGCGGCAATACCAGGCGGAGGTGGAAGCGGTAGTCGAGCAGGTGGCCGGTCCGCGGCCGTCGGCTCAAAGGTGACGACACTGAATTAACCGGAGCGTATATTTGCGCTGTCGTGATCGCGCCCTGCTTGAGCTGTGGCGCTTCGCGCGCTGGGCAGGCCGGGAGGCCTACCCCACTGAGCTATGCCTTGACCGCCATCTGCGGCTTGCCGGCCCGCTTGCTGACGAAGAGGCGCACGACGGCCATCAGGATCAGGACCAGCGCGAAAGTGCACACGATGGTGGCGCCGGTCGGCAGATCGATCACCAGCGACAGGTACACGCCCACCGCCGAGACCAGCGTGCCCATGGTCCAGCCAATGGCCAGGCGCGGACCGATGTTTTCCGCATAGAGCATGGCCGCCACCGAGGGCACGATCAGGTAACAAAACACCAGCAGCACGCCGGCAATGGCCACCGACGAGGTCACCACGAAGCCGAACGAGGCGTAGAACAGGAAATCCCAGAGGCGGGTGTTGATGCCCTGGGCCTCGGCCGCTTCCGGGTCCATCGAGATCAGCAGGAATTTGCGGCGGAAGATGAAATGGAACAGGCCGATGGCGCCGTACAGGGCCGCGGTCTTGCCCACCTCGAACCACGACACCGTCAGAATGTTGCCCACCAGCATCTCCTTGAGGTGTTCGGTCTGCTCGACCGATTTGCTCATCGCCAGGATGGCGGCGGCCGAGGCCACGGCGTAACAGATGCCGATGATGGCCTCTTGCGGGATGCGCGCGCGGCGGCCGCGAATGGTGGAAAAGACGGCCGCGCCGATGAAGGTGAACAGCAGGCTGATCACGTAGGCCGTGGTGCTGTGCGGTTCGATGCTATAGAGCGCGGCGATGGTGGTGCCGAGAGCGGCGATCTGGGCGAGCGAGAGATCGACGAAAATGACGCCGCGTTCCACTACGTGGACGCCGAGATAGGCATGAATGCCCGTCAGAATCAGGCTGGCCACGAACGGCGCGAGCAGGAAAGCGAAAGTACCCATAGCGACTCTTTTATTTCACCTTTTGAAAGAGATTGACCAGCTCGTTGATATCGTAATCGAATAACTGGAAGTAGTTGGTGATTTCCTTGACGCCGCCGACCGAGGGCATCAACTGGGCCACCTCCCCGCCCGCCCCGCGCGCAATGGAATTCGGCGTCCGCAGATCGAAGTAGGGCTCGACCAGGATCAGCTTGATGCCCTCGCGCTTCATGGTGTTGATCACCTCGAGGGTGTGGCTGGGCGTGGGCGGAATGCCGGGGCGCGGTTCGACATAATCCACCACCACCAGGCCGAAGCGCTCGCAGAAGTTGGGCCAGGAGCGGTGATAAGTGATCACCTTCCGTCCGCGGTACGGCGCCATTTTGGCCTCCCACCCCTTCACGGCGGCCGTCAGGCGCTGATCGAAATCGGCATAGCGCTGCGCGAAAAACGCGGCATCGGCGGGATCCGCCTGGCTGAACTTATCTACAAATGCCTTGGCAATGCGGCGGCCGTTATCGGGATCGAGCCAGTAGTGGGGATTGCCGAGCGGGTGCACGTCGCCCATGGCGCGCGTCACCTGGCCGGTGGGAATTTCCAGGACCTGGCAATACTGGGACATGTCCATGTATCCGGCGCCGCCCACCTGGATTTTGGCGTTGCGGCTCTGCGTCTGGAGCGGCGGCAGCCAGCCGATCTCCAGTTGCAGCCCGACCACGGCCAGGATGTCGGCCTTCTGCAGCTTGAGCACGAAGCTCGGCTTGGGCTCGACGAAGTGCGGGTCCTGGTAGCCCATGGCGATGGAATCGATGTTGACCTTGTCGGCGCCGATTTCGCGCGCCAGCGCCGCCATGTCCTGGGTAGAAGTCACCACGTTGAGTTTGGATGCGGCGTGGGCTGCGCCTGCCGCGGCGAAGAGCACAGAAACGGCCCATACGTACAGTTTTGTGGGAATGTTCACGAGAAAAGTTCCTTATCTTTGAGGACGGCGCGGCGCGCGGTCCAGGGTACACCAGCGTTGGACATCATCAGAACGGGTGCGCTCCGTGGGCGCCCATGGAGAACATGAACTGGAAGATGAGCTCGTTGGCGGTGAGACCTTCGCCGTAATGCGTGCGGCGGAGCTGGCCGCGAATCTGGCTGAATTCGCTGGGCCAGTAGGTCAGGATGAGCGAGCCGCCGGTATCCTGCAACAGCGTGTCCGCGGGCGGCAACGTGCAGGGCGTGGTGGTGGCCGGATTGGTGGGCAGGCCGCAGCCGCGCTGGGAGCGGTCGAAGCGTCCGCCGAAGAACCAGCGGCGGCCGAACTGGTAATCGCCCGAAACGTAGAAACCGAACGGTGTAATGGTCTGCCTGGGTATCGCCAGGCTGGCGGTGGCCACCGGTGGTGTGGTGGTGGTGCGCGCCCAGATGAGCTCGGTGCGTCCCACAAACGAATGATAGATGGCGCGGCGCAGCGGTTTCCAATGCACCGTGAGGTCAGCGCCATATAGTTGATTGGTGCCGTTGCCGAAGGGGCTGTGGCCGCGCGCGTAGGAGCCGCCGATATCCAGGTTGGTGGATTCGCTCAGGTCGCCGTAGGCGTGCAGGTGCTCCACCGTGGAGACGTCGTTGCGCCGCGCGGCGGCGAAGACGTTCTCGCTGTCGCCGCGGAAAATCTGCGCGACGCCTTCGAGGAAGATGCCTTTGGGCGCGGGCAGGATGCGGCTGAGCGAGAGCCCGGCATCGTCGATGCCGTCTTCGCCGCCCACCAGGTTCTGGGTCACCAGCGGGCGGTCGGTCCAGGGGAGCACGTGGTTGTGCAGCGTGTTCACGCGGCCGAAGGCGGCGCGCATTTTGCCCACTTTCAACTGCAAGGCCGAGGGCAGCGCGGTGAATGTGAGAAAGCCCTCTTCCAGGGTGACGCCCTGCTCGCCGAAGCTGATAAAGAAATCGGCGCGCGCGTAGGGGTCGATGACTTCCTGGAAGCCGATTTCGCTCTCGTGCATCTCGAGCGAGGGGATCTTGCGGTTGGCGCCATAGCCGGCGGCGCCGATGAAATCGCCGATGGCGCTGATATCCGGATTGAGCACTTTGGCCGCCGCCCCGCCGGCGCCTCCCAGCGCGACGGGGGCCTGCTCCTGCGGGGCAGGCGCCACGGCCGTGGGCGCTACGGGCGCGGTCGCCGCCGTGGCCGGCGCCGCGGCGGCGACCGGCTGCGCTTTCAACGACTGCACTTCCGCCTCGAGCGTCTTGATGCGTTCTTCCATGGCCTTCATGCGATTCAGTAATTCCGTTGTGTCCTGCGCCGGAAGCTGGTGGGCGAACAGCCACATCAGAGCCGGCGCGAGCATAAACACGCGCATAATTCCTCGCTTCTTCAGGTCCCAGTCCCAGAGAAATTGATCGGCCCGCTCGCCGGCAACGGCGAACGGCGGGCCGCAAACAGACGAGGAATTAAGCGGGAGGCGCGCGCGACGATCCCGCGGCCAGCAGGACTTCATGGGCGGCATCGAGGTCGGAAAACGCGGATAGCCATGCTATGGCGACCCTGCGGGCCACCACGGCCGGGGCCGCGGACGGCAAAAACGGCAATGGCCCGGCATGGCACAGCCAGCAGCAATGTTGCGAGGAGTCCTGGTGCAGGTGTCCGGGGCTGAGCAGGGCCGCCTGGGCGCACACGACGGCGCACATCAGAAATACGACGAACAGATTGCGGCTCACGGCCGGCGCCCTCCAGGACATGCTTGGACACTATTGTAGAACGGACGCATGGTATCACGCTATCCGGGGGCGGCGGGACGACAAAAAGGGGGCTCCAGGAGCCCCCTGCCGGTTGTCTGGATTTGGAGGGACGCTTACACCCTGCTCACGTTTTCGGCTTGCAGCCCTTTGGGTCCCTGCTTGACCTCGAACTCCACCTCAGAGCCTTCATCCAGGGTACGGTAACCATTAGCCTGGATCGCAGAAAAGTGAACGAACACATCGTCGCCGCTGGACCTCTGGATGAATCCATAGCCCTTCGCGGCATTAAACCACTTCACAGTGCCTTTTTCCTTCACGTACTAATTCTCCTGATCAATGTTGGTCGTGCTCTTGGGTCCCTCAGACAAAAGAAAGCGGACTTTCGAGACTGCATGAGAACTTGCGAGGCGCGTCCAATCAACTTTCAACGATTCGTAAGGTATTCTCTCAAATAGCACTTGTATGGTCAAGTACACGAAGGTTGCAAAAAGCGAGCGGGAACTGCTGGAGCGAGACCGCCGGCGGGTCCGGGTGCCCCCAGGGGCCGGTAGCGAGCGGGAACTGCTGGAGCGGGACCGCGGGCGGGTCCGGGTGCCCCCAGTTGCCAAAAGCGAGCGGGAACTGCTGGAGCGGGTCCGCCGGCGGATCTGGGTACCCCCGGGGGCCGGTTTGGTGTTGGGGATGGGCGACGATTGCGCGGTCTTCCGGCCTCGCGGCGCCGCCGCGGATCTGCTCTTCACCACCGATATGCTGATCGAGGATACACACTTCACCCGGCACACGCACACTGCCGCGGAAGTGGGTTGGAAGGCGCTGGCGCGGGGATTGAGCGATATCGCGGCGATGGGCGGGGAACCGCGATTCTGCCTGCTCTCCCTGGCGGTGGCGCCGTGGACCGATGCGCGGTGGGTGGACGGCTTCTTTGGCGGGTTTCTGCGCCTGGCGCGGCGGGAGCGAACGCCGCTGGCGGGCGGCGACCTGGCGCACGGCGCGCGCTTGCTGTGCGACGTGGTGGTAGCGGGCGAGGTGCCGCGCGGCCAGGCGCTGCGGCGCGATGGCGCGCGCGCGGGCGATGCCATCTACGTTTCCGGGCGCCTGGGTGGATCGGCGCTGGGACTGGCCGAACGGCGCGGGCGGGCGTGGCGGAAGCATACGCACCCCGAGCCGCGCCTCGCGCTCGGGCGCTTCCTGCGCACCCGCTTGCACGCCACCGCGGCCATGGATTTGAGCGACGGCCTGTCGCTCGATTTGCAGCGTATGTGCCTGGCCTCGGGGCTGGCCGCGGAAATCGCAGCGCCTCCACGCTACCCGGGCGCCACCCTGGCGCAGGCGCTCGATGGCGGCGAGGATTACGAGTTGCTGTTCACCCTGCCGCCGCGGGTGCGCGCACCGCGCTCCTTCGAGGGCGTATCGCTCACGCGAATTGGTACCATGCGCCAGGGGCGTCCCGGCCGGGTGGAGATGGACGGCGCGCCCCTCGTTCCGCGCGGTTACGATCATTTCCGCCGCTTATGAGTACACCCGATCCGGCGCCGGTGCTCGATCTCATTGAGGCGTTCCGGCGCTCGAAAACCATGTTTACCGCGGTCTCGATGGGGATCTTCGACCGCCTGCACGAGGCCCCGGCGAGCGCCGCCGAGGTGGCTGCCGCGCTGGGCGCCCACGCCGGCGCCATGGAGCGCCTGCTGGATGGCTGCGCCGCGCTCGGGCTGCTGCGGAAGAGCGATGGTGTCTATGCCAACCAATCGGTGGCCGAACGGTACCTGTGCGCCGGAAGTCCCGAGTCGCTGGGCGGCTACATACGCTATTCCGACCAGGCGCTGTATCCCATGTGGGGCAATCTGGCCGATGCGGTGCGCGACGGCACGCCGCGCTGGCAGCAGACCTTCGGGTTGGAAGGGCCGCTCTTCGACAGCTTTTTCCGCAACGACGACGCCATGCGGAATTTCCTTGGCGGCATGCACGGCTTCGGTACGCTGACTTCGCCGAAAGTCGTGACGGCCTTCGACCTGAGCCGCTTCGGACGGTTGGCGGACCTGGGCGGGGCAACCGGTCACCTGGCCATCGCCGCCTGTGAGCGGTACCTGGAATTGCGCGGCGTAGTATTCGACCTGCCGCGCGTGACCACGCTCGCGCGCGCCCAGGTGGCGCTTTCGCCGGCGCGCGATCGCATCGAAGTGGTGGCCGGCGACTTCTTCCAGGACGAGCTGCCCGCAGCCGACCTGTACGCCCTGGGACGCATCCTGCACGATTGGAGCGACGAGAAAGCCGCGACCCTGCTGGGCGCCATCTTCCGGCGCCTGCCGGCCGGCGGGGCGTTGCTGGTGGCCGAGAAACTACTGGCCGAGGACGGCGTGGGCCCCGTCGAGGCCAACATGCAGTCGCTCAATATGCTGGTAGTGACCGAAGGAAGGGAGCGCAGCCTGAGCGAGTATACGCGGCTGCTGCGCCAGGCGGGGTTCGCGGACGTCGAAGGGCGGAGGACGGGCGCCGCCCTGGATGCGATCCTGGCGGTGAAGGGATCGCCTGGCTCCTGAAAGCGCCCGCAAGCGGGTGGCGGCAAGCTAAAGCATGCCCCACATCACTTCGTGATGCCCACCTGGCTCAGCATCCAGGCATACTCGAACGCCTGGTCGTGGATGCGGTCGTAGCGCCCGGACGCGCCGCCATGCCCCGCCGGGTCCAGCTTCATCTTCAGCAGCAGCGGGCGGTCGTCGGTCTTCAGCGTGCGCGCACGGGCGACGTACTTGGCGGCCTCCCAGTAGGCCACCTGGCTGTCGTTCAGGCTTTCGGTCAAGAGCATGGCCGGATAGGCGCCCTTCTTGAGGTTGTCATAGGGGCTGTAGGAGAGAATGTAGTCGTAGGCAGCTTTGTCGCGCGGGTCGCCCCATTCCGGGTAGTCGGTGGTGGTCCCCGGCAGGGACGGGTCCATCATGTCGTTCATCACGTCGAGAAACGGCACTGCGGCATGCACCGCGTGGAACAGGTCCGGGCGCAGGTTCACCACCGCGCCCATCAGCAATCCCCCCGCGCTGCCTCCTTCGATCGCCAGGCGGTCGGGCGACGTCCAGTGCTCGCGGATCAGGTACTCGGCGCAATCGACGAAGTCGAAGAAGCTGTTTTTCTTTTTCATCAACATGCCGTCCTGGCTCCACTTCTCGCCCAGGTCGTCGCCGCCGCGGACGTGGGCGATCACGAATGCCATCCCGCGGTCCAGAAGGCTGAAGCGCGCGCTGGAGAAGGTGGCTTGCTGCCCGATGCGGTACGCGCCGTAACCGTAGAGCAGCAGCGGCGCCTTGCCGTCGCGCCTGAAACCCTTCCGATAGACGATAGAGAGCGGCACCTTCACCCCGTCGCGCACGGTGACCCACTGGCGCTCGGAGACGTACTGCGCCGGGTCGTACCCGCCCAGCACCTCCTGCTGCTTGAGCAGCGCGGACTTGGCGGTTTCGACGTCGTAGTCGAAGACGCTCGGGGGCGTGGTGAAGCTCTGGTAGTTGTAGCGGTACGTCTTGGACTCGTAGTCGGGCGTCGCGCCCGGAAATGCGGCATAGATGGGGTCCGGAAACGGGATGGCCTTCCATGCGCCGGTCTTGAAATCGTGGATGCGCAGCCGGTTCAACGCCTGCGACTTCTCCACCGACACGGCGAAATTCAGGAACAGATCGACGCCCGAAATCAGCACGTCGTCGCGGTGCGGAATGAAGACCTTCCAGTTCTTCGGACCGGGGTCGCTTTCCGGAGCGGTCACGACGCGGAAGTTCGTGGCCCCTTTGTTGGTGCGGATGTAGAAGAGCCCCTCGCGATGATCCACGTAATAACGATGCTTCTTCTCCCGCGGCAGAAAGACGGTAAAGCC
>JADGNR010000566.1 GCA_017883415.1 Bryobacteraceae bacterium
GCACACGCAACGTACCAACCACGCGCAGGGCGCCGCCGTTCCGCTTCGAGACGGGCATCCCACTCGTCGATCAATAGGAGGTCGGCGGCAACTTGTTCGGCCAGAGCGAATCGCGAACCTGAACCCCCGCCCCTACCCCTTGCTCTCGGGCATCACCAGCAGCAGCACGTGCGACGGGCGCTGGCGGTCGTGATACACGGTCTGGCTGGCGGGGCGCAGACGGATCTCGTCGGCGATGGGGCCGCCGGTGTTGGGGTTGCGGTCGAAGCGGGGGAAGTTGCTGCTGGAGATTTCCACGCGGATGCGATGTCCCTTCAGGAACACGTTGCTGGTGACGCCGGCATCGAGCGTGATTCGATAGACCTCGCCCGCGTGGGCCAGTTCCGGCTTCTCGAGCGAATTGCGATAGCGCAGGCGCAGCACGCCATCGGTGAGGTTGCGCGCGTAGCCGTCGGGAAACACGTCCACCAGTTTCGCCGTGAAATCGGTGTCCCGGGCGCTGGTGGCCACGTAGAGCACCACCTTGACGGGTCCGATCGCCTCCACGTCCCGCTTGAGCGGACGGGTAGTGTAGACCAGCACGTCTTTGCGCTTCTCGACCGGGCGCTGGTCCTTGGGGCCCCAGGGGAAGATCAGCGGATTGCAGCACACCGCTCCGCCCAGCGTGGGGGCGGGATCGCGCGGGTCGAAAACGTAGCGGTCCTCGGAGACGCGCCACTTCGGCTTCTCGTCGAGCGCGCCGTCTCCATTGAGGGTGTTCGCCTTGCCGCTGCTGACCAGGAAGAATCTGCGCTCGCTCGCGCTCTCCGGCGGCCATTCGCGCTCTTCGCGCCATTTGTTGGCCCCCATGACGAAAATCTTCACCGGCGGCTGCGATACCAGCGGCGTGTCCTTTCCCATGAGCCACTGGTCGAACCACTCCAGTTGCAGCGTGCGGATCGGAACCGCCGCTTCCGGCCCGAAGTTCACGCCTTCGAACCCGTACGACATGTTGTGCGCCCACGGGCCGATCAGAATGCGGTTCAGGCCCGAACTCTTGTGCAGGCCGGCATAGGCTTCCAGATCGCTTTCGACGAAATTGTCGTACCACCCACCCACCGAAAACACGGGGATGCGGATCCTTTGCAGCTGTTCCCTGGTGCTGATGGCGCGCCAGAACGAATCGTAAGCGGGATGGTCGAGCGCGGCGCGGTACATTTCCGACGTCCAGCCCGTGGCCAGGATATCGGCGGTGCGCAGGGGCAGATGCAGGGTGTACTTGGAGAAGTCGGGATGGTAGCCGGGGGCCCGCTGGTTCTCCGACATCCATTCCAGGCGGTGGCCCAGTTTCAAGGCGCCCCCCGGGGAGTAGAAGCGGTCGCGGTAATCGTCGTTGCCCGAGACCACGGGAAAGATCGCCTTCAGATGCGGGTTATTGAGCGGCGCCACCTTCCACTGCACAATCCCCTGGTAGGAGCCGCCCACCATGCCGACCTTGCCATCGGACCAGTATTGGCGCGCGATCCAGTTGAGCGTGTCGTCGCCATCGGCGGGCTCCTGGTGGAGCGGCTGGAACACACCCTCCGATTCGTAGCGGCCGCGCACGTCTTCCACCACGACCGCATAGCCATGGTCCACGAAGGCCTGATAGTTGGGCGTGATGCCGGCGCCCCTGCCGTACGGCGTGCGCACCAGAATCGCCGGCAGCCGCGCATGGTCGGAACCGAGCGGAGGCAGAAAGATGCTGGCGGCGAGCCGTACGCCGTCGCGCATGGGAATGGCCGCGTGCAGTTGTCTGGCCGGCGGCTTTTGCGGCGCGCCGAACAGAGCGCCGCAGACCAACGCTAGGTACAGAACTCGCGCAACAGTTGCCAATACTGGTTCCCCGCTTGCTCCACCCGATGGTGCTGCCGCACATGCCCGGCCCCCCGTTGGCCGATCGCGCGCGCCACCTCAGTCATCAATGTTAACAGAACCATGTGCTCGCGCAGGGATTCGCGCTCCGCCAGGCCAGGCTCGATGCGCACGCAGGCGTCCTCGGGGAACCGCGCACACTCGGGCGCGGCGGTGAGCAAGACCGGCTTGCCAATGCCCATCAAGCGGACGGCGATGCCGGAGGTCTCTCCGGCCGCCGGGTAGCGGAGGTTGATGCACGCA
The DNA here is from genome assembly GCA_017883415.1 of Bryobacteraceae bacterium. Lineage (GTDB taxonomy): Bacteria > Acidobacteriota > Terriglobia > Bryobacterales > Bryobacteraceae > JADGNR01. The sequence continues at coordinate 2,137 of JADGNR010000566.1, forward strand.
TCGACGGCCTGGGCCGCCAGCCAGAACTCGCGCTCCTCCAGAAACGGCCGGCGCACCACGCCGGGCGCCGTGAGCAGCGGTGCGACGGCGCGCTCCAGGTCGGTGGAAGCGAACCGTCCGGCCACCAGCAGCGCGCTCGACGGCGCCTCCCGATGGACCTGGGCGAAAGCCTCCAGCACCGCGACCAGGCGTTTGGATTCCCGCAGGTACCCGAACACGCCGAACAGAAAGGCCCCCGGAGCGACGCCCAGCCGCTGGCGGTAGCGCGCCGCTTCGGCATCGCTGGGGAGCGCGGGCATCTGAAACAGATGGGGGATCTCCACCACGCGCGCCCCCGGAGCGTGTTCGGCGACCGCGCGCGCCGCCGCCGGATTGTGCACCACCACGGCCCGGGCCCGCTCCGCCACGCGCTTCAGCATGGGGTAATCGAAATACCTTCGGTCGGCCGCCGAAGCCGCGCGCCCGCGCCACAGGTCCCGCGCCAGGCCGCGGTTCCATTCGCCGTAGTTGTAGACGAACTCCTCTATATAAGATGGCTCGTCGAGTTGTCCCAGCAGGAAATGGTGCAACACGGCATCGTGCAGCGCCACCACGCCGGGACGATCCAGCGCGCGGCGGTAGATTTCCGCGTGCAACCCGTTGTTTCCCAGATGGTACAGCGGCACGTCACAGCGGCGGGGCGCAACTTCGACCCGCCCGTGGCGGCGCAGTTCCGCGAGCAGCGCCGCCGCGTAATCCGCCACTCCGGTATGGGCCGGCGGAAGCGGAGAGTAGAAGCCGACGGTCATAAGGGGGGGCGGGGGGCCGGGGATCGGGGTTGACAGACGAAAGCGTCTGTCCCACGTTGCGCCGAGACGTGTGTCTTTGTGGGGCAGGCGCTATCGCCTGCCGACCACCGCGGTTGTCCCGCATCACTCCTTCTTCCGCCTTCCGAACAGCGCGGTGCCGACGCGCACACAGGTG
>JADGNR010000567.1 GCA_017883415.1 Bryobacteraceae bacterium
GCGGGGGGCACCCTGCTCGGTGAGAAGGACTACGAAGCGCTCCTAGAGGAAGGCGATTCTGAGTTCGCTTGGTCCCTGCCGGAAGACGAGTGGCAGGCCATCGCGCTGAACTACACCTCTGGCACCACGGGCAACCCCAAGGGCGTGGTCACGCATCACCGCGGAGCATACCTGAACGCTTTGTCGAACATCGTATCCTGGGCCATGCCGGCACATGCGGTCTATCTTTGGACGCTGCCCATGTTCCACTGCAATGGTTGGTGCTTTCCGTGGACCATGGCGGCCATTGCCGGGACGAATGTCTGTATCCGGCGGATTGACGCGAAGCTGATCTTCCGGGCAATCCGCGAAAATGGCGTCACCCACATGTGCGGCGCCCCGATCGTCTACAACATGTTGATCAATGCTGCAGGCGAATCGGGCGGCGGTTTCGGCCGCAAGGTCAACGGCTTCATAGCGGGCTCCGCTCCCCCGGCTTCCGTCATCGAGGGCATGGAGCGCATCGGCTTCGACATCACCCACGTGTATGGCCTGACCGAAACCTATGGCCCGGCGTCGGTGTGCGCGAAACACGAGGAATGGGCGTCCTTGCCGCTGGCCGAGCGCGCCCGGCTGAACGCGCGCCAGGGCGTTGCCGGTCCGGCGCAGGAGGCGATGGCGGTCCTCGACCCGGACACGATGAAGCGGGTGCCGCCAGACGGGGAGACTGTCGGCGAGATCATGTTCCGCGGCAACATCACGATGAAGGGCTACCTGAAGAACCCCTCCGCCACGGAGGAGGCTTTCGCCGGGGGCTGGTTCCACACAGGTGACCTCGCGGTGATTGAGCCGGATGGGTACGTCCGCATCAAGGACCGCTCGAAGGACGTGATCATTTCCGGTGGCGAGAACATCTCCTCCATCGAAGTCGAGGACATTCTGCACCGCCACCCCGCGGTGGACTCGGCCGCGGTGGTGGCCAAGCCTGACCCAAAATGGGGCGAGGTACCGTGCGCTTTCATTGAGCTTCGGCCGAACGCAGCGGCAACCGAGGCAGAGATCCGCCAATTCTGCCGCGAGCAGATGGCCGGCTACAAGGTGCCAAAGCTCGTGGTATTCGGCCCAATTCCGAAGAATGCGACCGGCAAGATCCAGAAGTTCTTGTTGCGCGAAGTCGCAAAGGGGCTGGGGTCATGACCTATGCAGCCCCCCTGGACGACATGCGGTTCGTGCTCAACCATCTGGCCGGGTTGCCCGAGATCGCCACTTTGCCCGGCTTCGAGGACGCCGAACCGGACCTAGTCGAGGCCATCCTGATCGAGGCGGGTCGTTTTGCCGGCGAAGTGTTGGCGCCGTTGAACTCAACCGGGGACCGCCAAGGTTGCCGCTGGTTCGATGGGAAGGTCACTACGCCGGACGGCTTCCCCGCGGCCTATCAAAAGTTTATCGAAGGCGGCTGGCACTCGATGCCGGCTGGCCCCGAAATTGGCGGCCAGGGAATGCCGGCGCTGGTGTCGAGCGCAGTGGCCGAGATGTGGAAATCCGCTAATCTGGCCTTCTCGTTATGCCAGATGCTGACCATGGGGGCCGTTGAGGCGCTCGCAAATCATGCGTCTGACACGCTCAAGCAGCGCTTCCTGCCGAAGATGGTCGCTGGCGAGTGGACTGGAACCATGAACCTGACCGAGCCGCAGGCAGGCTCCGACCTCTCCGCAGTGCGCACGCGGGCAGAGCCTGACGGCGACCACTATCGCCTGTCTGGATCGAAGATATTCATCACCTGGGGCGAGCATGACGTCGCGGAGAACGTCATCCATCTCGTCCTCGCCCGATTGCCAGACGCGCCCCAGGGCACGCGCGGGATTTCGCTATTCATCGCGCCGAAATTCCTGGTCAATCCAGATGGCAGTCTCGGCGCGCGCAACGACCTTGTTTGCGCCTCCATCGAACACAAGCTTGGCATCCATGGCTCGCCCACGGCCGTGATGTCATACGGCGACAAGGAAGGGGCGGTTGCCTACTTGGTGGGCGAGCCGAACCGCGGCCTCGAATACATGTTCACGATGATGAACCATGCCCGGCTGAATGTGGGGCTCGAAGGCGTGGCGGTGTCCGAGGCGGCTTACCAGCACGCCGTCGCATATGCCCGCGCGCGGGTGCAGGGCAAGCCGATCGGCGGCGCGGAACGCGATCCGATCATCCACCACCCCGACGTGCGCCGGATGCTGATGGATATGCGTGCGCGCACCGAGGCGATGCGCGCGCTCGCCTACAGCACTGCCGCCTGCATGGACCGCGCCCGGCATCATCCGGACCCCGCGGTGCGTGCGCACAACCAGGGCCGGGTCGAGCTGTTGACCCCGGTAGTGAAGGGCTGGTGCACCGAAAGCTCAATCTTGATCGCCTCTACCGGGATCCAGGTGCATGGCGGAATGGGCTATGTAGAGGAGACCGGCGCCGCGCAGTATCTACGGGATGCCCGTATCACCACCATTTACGAGGGCACCACCGGCATTCAGGCCAACGATCTGCTCGGCCGCAAGCTGGTCCGTGACAAGGGGCTGAATGCGGGAGCGCTGATCCGGGATATGACAGCGGAGTTGGACGCGTTGGCATTCACCAACGATACGGACCTGTCAGCGATTGCGTCTGCGTTTAGGACGGCGCTCGACGCGTTCGAGGAGGCTACCGCTTGGCTGCTGGCGCGCTACGATAGCAATCCGCGTGAAGCTGCTGCGGGGGCGGTTCCGTATTTAAAGCTTACCGGTATTGTCGTGGGCGGCTGGCAGATGGCGCGCGCCGCGCGGATCGCTCGCGATCTGCTGCCGGCCGGCGAGGAGAACGCCGCCTTTCTGCACGCCAAGATCGCCACCGCGCGCTTCTACGCCGAGCATGTGCTGCCGGAGGCCACCGGAGCGGGGACCGAAATCACGGCTGGCGCTGGATCGACGCTGGCGCTGGAGGAGATGTCATTCTAATTTCGCCTGTGCGTAGATGAGTCAAGACATTCGCGCTGGATTGAGCCGATCAGCCGATGCTATGCCAATTCTGCCGTGGGGATTGCGGCGCTGTTGGCCGATCTCGAATGCCCATAGACCGAATGCGTCG
>JADGNR010000050.1 GCA_017883415.1 Bryobacteraceae bacterium
ACTGTCGCTGGTACCGAGCCCGCGCAGGCTCTTGACCCGGGGAAACTCCGTCAGCAGCAGGCTGGCGCCGAACAGTTCCTGGGACAGGACGTGCATCAAGCCGCGCGTGCGCACGTTGGAGCCACAGAATCCGCAGGTGGGAGTCTCCGGCTCGGGCGGCGTCTCCGGCAGGGGGCTCGAGCCGCCGCACAGGTTGCAGGTGAAGGTAGTCGTGACAGCTCCTTGTCCTGCAATGATAGAACGATTCGCGGGGCAGGCGGCCCAGGGGGCGCCCCGGCCTACCCCACTATTTCTTCTTGCCGATCACGACCCTGCCGTTAAAGGTATGGAAGGTGATTTCGGTGCCTCCGCCGTTGATCGTGCCGCGGATGGTACGGTCGATGCGCACGCGGAACTTGCCGTCGGGGGTATCGTTTTTCTCGGTGATGGCGCTGGCGCCGCCGAGCGTAATGTCGAAATCGCTATAGAGCGATCCGTGGTCCGTTTTGACGGTCACATTCGCCTTGAGGTCGGCGGGAAGAGTGACTTCGATGCCGCCGTTCAGGGTGCTGAAGGAAAGCGGCTTGCCGGAGTCCACGCGGTCCATGGTGACCTTCATCGGGCCGTTGAGGGAGTGCGCCGTCACGGTGCCCGAAATATTGGTCAGCGTGATGTGCCCGTTGAGGCTGTCGGCTTCCACTTCGCCGTGCACGCCATCGGCGGTGATGGCTCCGTTGTTTGCCTTGAGCTTGAGCGAGGTGTCGATGGGCACGGTGATGATCAGGTCGCTATTGCCGTTCATGCCGTTGTGGACGGTGATGACATTGTCCTCTTCGGTGACTTCGAGGCCACGGGCGGGCATGTCGATGCGCCGCATGCCGTCCACGGTGGGGTCCCCGCGCCGGTGCGTCGCGGTCGCAGGTCCCGTTTCGACGATCACCTCTTTGCCGCTGTACGTCTTCACCGTGATCGCGCCGTTCAGCACGTGTGCGTTCACCACCCGGGGATGGGATGTGTTGCGCGCGGGCACCACTACGCGGCCGCCCGCGGTCTGCTGGGCGCATGCCAGCGCACAGACTCCGAACATCAGGCCCGGAAGGGCCAACCATTGTTTCATCGCAGTATCCTCTTCTAACTTACTTACAGAGCTTTTGAGTGCAGGCGGATGGAGCCGTTGAACGTGTCAAACGACAGCGCCGTCCCGCCCTTGCCCGCGCGGACCTTCATGGCGTGGTCCGAGGAGCGATACACGAACCGCCCGCTCTCGATCTCGCCACTGACTACGGACGGAAGGGTGGTCACGTCGAAATCCGAGTAGACGCCGCCGTGGAAGGTCTTGAACTGGAGGTCGGCGTCGAGACCCGGCTGCAAATAGACGTCGATGGAACCGTTGAAGGTCTTGAACGTGGCCGCGCGTGCCGGGTTGCGGGCAAAGGCGACTTTCACCGGTCCGTTGAAGGTGTCGACCGACCCGGAGCCGCCGATCTCCTGCATGTCGATTCCGCCATTGAAATTGTGCACGTCGAAATCGCCCGCGGTCCCTTTCACTTCGATGTTGCCGCGGTTAAACGTCTTGAGGACCAGTTCCGTGTCCGGCGGCACCTGGATGTCGTAGTCGAACTCGACGCTATAGCCGTAATAGCGGTCGCCGCGGTGGTTGTTATTGCCGTTGGAAGAGCGCCACGGGCCGTCCACGTACAGCCGCACGAAGTTGCCCTGCTGCGAAATATCGAGCTTCACCTCGCGCTTGGCTTCGGCCACCGCTTCGGTGGATTCGGCCCGTATGTGCTTCTGGATGGTGACCTGCACTTCCGAACCACTGGCGCCGGTCACGTGAACGTAGCCGGTGAAGTTATCGACCAGGAGCTTCCTGGCCCCCGATGTGCCGGACACAGGGAACGAGCGGCGGATGGTCTCCTGTTCCTCGTGTTTCCAGTCGCGGTCGTCATGGTCGAATGCCAGGGCCGGAAAGACAACCAGCGCCAGGGCGATGAGCCGTTTCATTTGGGCACCTCCAGTTTGCCGATGGCCCATGTGGCGCGCTGGCGGACGTCGGCGTCCACCTGCGGCTCACGGGCGAGTTTGCGAAACGCCGGCAGGGCGTCCCGATCGTCGATCTGCACCAGCAGATCGATGAGGGCGATCTCGACCAGGGGGGAATCCTGCACCGGGACGGCGTCCACCAGGGCGCGCCGGATTTCCGGATTGGCGGCGTACTTTTCCAGGGCATCCACCGCGGAGAGCCGCACATTCACGTTGGAATCGTGATTCATGGCGTGCAGCAGCGCCTGCTCCACCTGGCGGTCCGGTTGATTCATTTTGTAGCTGTAGCTGGCGCCCTGAATGCGCGAGCTGGGCGATTGCTCCTGGAGCAACGACAGCGCCACCAGTTGGCGCAGGTTTTCCACCTGTCCTTTGAGTTGGGCCACCTCGGTGTTGGCGGCGGGACTGGCGGCCGGCGGCGCAGCTACATAGCGGCCGGCCAAACCGCCGACGATCACCAGCGCGGCCGCGAGCGCCGCCTGCCAGGCTGTGCGCGTGGGCCACCAGGCGAAGATCCGCCCGCCGCGGTTCGCCGATACGATGGCGCGCTCCTGTGCCTGCTGCATTCCCGCCTGGTACGCTTCCAGAACTTCCAGGAAGCGGGAGCGCATGGCCGCGTCCGGTTCGGGCAGGGCGACGGACTCCATGCCGCGCCACACCACGCCCAATTGCGCCACCTCGGCGCGGCAGGCCGAACAGGTATCCAGGTGCGCGATGAATCTTTCGCGCGCGGCGTCGTCCAGGCGGCCGGCCAGGCATTCCGGAATCTGCTCTCGCATTCGTTCGCAACTCATGATGCTCGCTCCCCACTCAGTGCGAAGAACCGGTCGCTCAACTCGCGCAGCGCCCGGTACACCCGCACTTTGACCGTCCCCACCTCGCATTGCAGGACCGAGGCGATCTCTTCGTACCGCAACTCCATATACCGGCTCATGACCAGCACTTCCCGTTTCTCGCGCGGCAGGGCCGCCAGCGCGCGGCGCAGCAGGAGAGTCTGCTGCCGGTTCTGGGCCTGCCGGTCCGGCGCCGTTTCCGCGGACCGGAATTCCACCACCTCTTCGGGCATCGCCACCTCGGCCTTATGCCGCCCCACAGAATCCAGATGGACGTTGCGGCCCACCTGGAAAATCCAGGAACGGAACGAAGTGCCCGCCTGGTACGTGTGCCGGTACTTCAAAATGCGAAAGAACACCTCCTGCACCAGGTCTTCGCTGGCCGCGCGGTTGCCGGTGAGGTGCAGAAAGAAATGAAACAGCGCCCGGTGATGGCGGTCGAACAGCAGCTCGAGCCTGCCCACATCGCCCGCCTTCACTTCCTGCATGAGCTGTTCGTCTTCCACTTGCCTCCGCTTACGTAATGGAATACCGCCGGGACCGAAAAAGGTTACCATCTTCCGGCGGTAGACCTAGTCGTGGGGCGGACCCCCCGGTCCGCAGCCGGCCCCCAGGCCGGCTTCTCGGGTGTAAAGTCGGGTCCAGGTGGACCCGCGCGGACCAGGACGCGGGACCAGGGGGGTCCGCCCCACGACCTATTGCAGCGCGCGGATGGCGAACGCGGTGGCAATCAACGAGTCGTCTTCCTTCACCAGGTTCTCCGGGTTGGCCCACGAGCCATCGGTTCGTTCGGTCCGCAGCAGGCCCTCCCTCACGCCCTCTGCGCTCTTCACATGCAGCGCCTGAAACGCCTGCGTGCTGGCCGCGGCGTAGTAGAAGGCGAGGCCGCGCGGCCAGCGCTGGTACGCCTCGCCGATGAAACCCGGCACGGCCATGTCGCGGTGACGGTGTGTGAGCCACCGCTGGGCCGCCTGCACGCGCGCGTCCGAAGGCTGCCGCCCCGTGGCGAGCAGCGCCAGAATTCCATCGGCGGTGGTCGTCCCATAGCTGCGGAAACGCTTGCCGTCGTGGCCCGCTTTGTTGGTGTCGAACTCGGTGGTCGAAAAGAAGAAGCCCCCATCGGCATCGTCGGGGTGCTGCGCATCGAAATTCTGGCAGCGCTCGACGAACACCCGCGCGCGCTCGAACACCGGGTCCGCGGCGGGAATCCCGGCGGCGCGCAAGGCTTCCAGTACATACTTCGTCATGGCAAAGATCCACGTGACCCGTATCGGGCGGCGTGCGCCGCTCCCCGCCCATACCCCACGCGCCGTAGGCCGCGTCCCGCGCGCGCCAGCCATTCTGTTCGGTGAACTGCTGCCCGCGCAGGTACTCAACCATCGGAGCCGCCTGCCGCTCCCACCCCGCGGGGCGCGCCCGGGCCAGCGCGCTCACCGCCAAGGCGGTTGCGTAGTTGGGATAGTCGGGAATGCCCGGGTCCGCCATCCCCAGCGCACCGTCCGCCCGCGTGGCCTCGGGTCTGCTCATCCGCAGCTTTGTGCAGGTGCTTGCCGTCGATCCCGGCTTTGACCCGCGGCACGTGCTGAACGGCCAACCTCAACTTGCCGGACACTCGCTATTCGCGCGATGAGCGCATCCGGTTCTACGGCCAGCTCTTGCCTCGCCTGGCCGCCCTCCCGGGAGTGCGTTCCGTCGCCGCCGGCTGGCCCATGCCGCTTTCCAACACCAGCATCGGAATCTCTTTTCAGATCGAGGGCCGCCCGGTCGCCAGTGCCGATGAACCCAGCGAAGCGCTGAGCATCGTCACCGCGGAGTACTTCCGCACCATGCGCATCCCCATCCTCTCGGGACGCGCCTTCACGGAACGCGACGATACCCGCGGCGCCCCGGTCGTCATCGTCAACCAGAGCTTCGCGCGCAAATACTTCCCTGGAGAGAATCCCATCGGCAAGAACATTCAGTCCGATCTCGGCGATGGCGTGATCAAGTCGCCTATGCGGGAAGTGGTCGGTATCGCCGGCGATGTGAAGCGCCAGGCGCTCACCACGGCCTCCGACCCGCAATACTATCCGCCCTGGGCGCAGGCCGTGATCCTCTCGCCCACGCTCTGCATCCGCACGGCCGGCGATCCTTCGGCGCTGGCCGGCGCCTTGCGCGCCCAATTGGCCGCCATGGACCGCGAGATTCCTCTCTATCGGGTGGGCAGCCTCGAAGATGCGGTTTACAAAGCCGCCGCCCAGCCGCGCTTTCAAGCCAGCCTGCTGGCCTGCTTCGCGCTCATGGCGCTGCTGCTGTCCGCGGTCGGACTCTACGCCGTGCTCTCCTACATGGTGGTCCGGCGCTCCGGCGAAATCGGGGTGCGCATGGCCCTGGGCGCGCAGCGAGCCGACGTGCTGGCCATGGTCCTGAGGCGCGGCATCGCGCTTGCCGCCGCCGGACTGGCCATCGGGTTGGGCGTCTCCGCCATCCTCACGCGCTACCTCAAGGACCTGCTCTTCCGCACGCCGCCGCTCGACGCCACGACCTTCCTGGCGGTGCCGGCGATTCTGCTGGCGATCTCGCTGGCGGCCAGCAGCGTTCCCGCCTGGCGCGCGGCGCGCGTCGATCCCATGCAAACCCTCCGCGACCAGTAGGGTAGGCCTCCCGGCCTGCCCTCCAGGAGCGACTCCTCTCCGACCGCCGGATTTTGTGCCTGGCGCGGCCACCGCTCCCTCACGGTCGCGGCTCTGATCGGAGCCGAGCCCTATGCGCTAGCGCGGCGCGCTACACGGTACGTGTAAAACCCGACCGCGCCCATGCACACCAGCGCACCGGCGAACCCCATGAACATGTCCTTGTGCGTGTCCCATGGATCGCCTTGCAGGCTGATGTAGGCGGCGCCCAGGTCCGGGCTGAGGGTGACCGCCGCGACCGCTTCCAGGATTTCGAAGCCCGCGCCGAATCCCAACGCAAAGATCACCGGCAGCGAGAGCGCCCACATGCCGCCCAACCTCGCCTTGCGCAGCAGGATTTCCCGCGCCGGATAGGCCAGCAGCAGCCCGAAGGCGAAGTGCACCACGCGGTCGTAATGGTTGCGCGTGGTGTGTAGCCAGGGCTTCATCCATTCGCCCAGCGGCACGTTGGCGTACATGTGGTGCGCGCCCCATTCGTGCAGGCACAAATAGACAAAGATGAGCAGGTAGGATAAATCGGAAAGCGGCGCCCAGCGGTAGATGGCGATCAATAGCCCGAGGAAGGCGAACACCAGCATGTTTTCCAATATCCAGTCGTCCACCATCACGGGGTGAATGGCGGAAACGATCCAGATGGCGAGAAACAGGAGGCACAGGACCTGGAGCAGCCGGTTGTTCCGGAACGGTACGGCCTTGGCGGTGGATGCGGTGGTCATCGGGGAATTCCGATTTATCATATCCCGAAGCGCGGCCGTCCTCCACCCGGCCCTCCAAAATTCTCTTGACAGGAAGCCGCCCTAGGTGCTAGTTTTTTAGCATGATGCTAGAAAACCAGCAGAAAGGGCGGGGGCGATGACCGGGCTCAGCCGGCGGGAGCGGCAAATCCTGGAGATTCTGTACCAGCGCGGCAAGGCATCGGCCTCCGAGGTGCGGGAAGCCATGGAGGATGCGCCGGGCTACTCGGCGGTACGCGCCATGCTGCGGGTGCTCGAGGAGAAGGGCCACGCGAGGCACCAGGCGGAAGGCCTGAAATACGTGTACGCGCCGAGGGTGGCGCGCGACAAGGCCAAGCGGTCGGCGGTGAAACATCTGCTGGACACTTTTTTTGCCGGAAAGCCGGAACAGATTGTGGCGGCGCTGCTGGATGTCTCGGCGACGCGCCTGACGCGGGAGGAACTGGACCGCATGTCGGAAATGATCGAGCGGGCCCGGAGGGAGGAAAAGTAAATGGGGAGCGGCAACGAAGCGTTCTGGTTTGCGATTCTGCTTGGCGCGGCGCTCAAAGGCACAATCGTGCTGGGCGCGGCGGGGCTGGTGGCGTGGGCTCTAGGCAGGCGGTCGGCGGCGGCGCGCCACCTGGTGTGGACCGCGGCGGCGGCGGCCCTGCTGGCCCTGCCCTTCCTTTCGGTGGCGCTGCCGGCGCTGCCGGTTCCCGCGGCCGCGGCGATTCTGCCGGGCGCCATCGGCGTTTTGTTTCACGCCGAAGGCGCGACGGCCGCGGAGCAGACGGCGGCGCCTCCGCCACCCGACGGCGCGCCGCGCCGGACCCAGCCAGCGGCGTGGCGGCCCGACGGCAGGCTATGGCTGCTGCTAATCTGGGCGGCCGGCGCAACCGCGGCGATGGCGCAAATGCTGCTGGCGGGCGTGGGGCTGTGGCGTCTGCGGCGCGCGGCCCGCTCCTTCCCCGATCCGGAGCAGTGCCGCGGCCTGGCGCGCTCGCTGGGGATTAGCCATGAGGTGACGGTGCTCGAAACCGGGCGGGGCGGCATGCCCATGACCTGCGGCTTCTGGCGGCCCGTCATCCTGATGCCGGCCGAGGCCGCGGAGTGGACCGCCGATCGCCGCACCGTGGTGCTGCTGCACGAATTGGCGCACGTGCGCCGCGGCGATGCGGCCACGCACCTGCTGGTGCGCACGGTCCTGAGCCTCTACTGGTGGAATCCGCTGGCCTGGATCGCCTGGCGCCAGTTCGTGAAAGAGCGCGAGCGCGCCGCCGACGACGTGGTGCTGAACGCCGGGGAGCCGGCCACGGAATATGCCGGACACCTGCTGGAAGTGGCGCGCTCGCTGCAATCGCAGCCGGCCACGGCGTGGGCGGCGGTGGCCATGGCGCGCCGCTCGCAACTGGAAGGGCGCCTGCTGGCCATCCTCGATTCCCGGGTGAACCGCCAATCGCCGCGGCGCGCGGCGGTGGTGGTGGCGGCGCTGCTGGCGATCGCCCTGGTGGCTCCGTTCGCGGCCATGCAGGCGCAGAGCCAGGCCGTGGCTCCGGAAGCGGACGCCACCCTGCGCGCGGCGGCCTCGCAAAAGAATCACGAAATGCTGGAGCACGCCGCGGCGGCCTACGAGAACCTGAAGAAATACGACGTCGCACAGCAACTGCTGGAGGCGGCGCTGGCCATCCGCGGCGATGTGTCCGGCCAGAACAGCCCGGCTTACGCCGCGGGCCTGCTGCAACTGGCAGACCTGGCCCACAAGCGAAACAAGCCTGCCGAGGCGGCGAACTTCTACGCCAAGGCGGTGGCGCTGGGCGATACGCCGGAAGCGCCCGACGCGCTGATCTTTCTGGGCACACAGGCGTTGGGACAGAGGAACGGCGCCCGAGCGCGGGATTACTTCGAGCGGGCCCTCGCGGTGGCGCCTGCCGGGCCCCAGGCCGGCCGCGCCAAGACCTGGCTGGCCTGGCTGGCGCAGATCGAAGGCGATGCCAGCCAGGCGGAGTTGTTCTACCTGCAAGCCCTGGCCATGAACCCGCCCGAAACGCCCAATGCGGCCCTGACCATGGAACTGTATGCCACGCTGCTGCGCCAGCAGTCGCGGCCGGGCGAAGCCGAGTCCTACGAAGTGCGCGCCGCGCCCATCCGTAAGGCGCACGCCGCGGAGCTGTCGCCCCGGCGCGCGGATACAACTCCGGCACTGAAAGCAGGTCGCACCGCCGAGGGCGAGGTCGTCGCGCCGGTGCTCCTCGAAAAAGTGGAACCGGCGTATACCGACGAGGCCCGGTGGGCGAAGCTGGCCGGGCAGATGCGGGTGTACGTGGAAATCGGCGCCGACGGCCGGGCTTACAACATGCGCATCGTCCAGGGTCTGGGGTTGGGACTGGAGGAAGCGGCCATCGAGGCCATCAGCCAGTGGCGATTCCAGCCCGGCACGCGCGACGGCATCCCCGTGGCCGTGCACGCCACCGTCGAAGTGCACTGGCGTCTGATGTAAGCCGGCGCGCTACCTCGGGTATACCCGGAAATCGTCGAAGTACGTGACCGAATCGGCCGCCGTCCACAAGCCGACCTTGCCGGGACCGCTGAACGTGTTGTCCTCGCCCTGTAGAATCCGCCGGTGGTCGAGATACACCTGAAACCGGCTGCCGCGGACCGAGATCTTCAGGATGCTCCAGGCGTTGGCCGGAATCGGGTGCTTGACGCCCGCCATGATCGGGCTGCGGTGGCCGTTCTCGACCTTGTAAACCGCCACGTCGTTGGCCCGCGCATTGGCGCGCACCAGGTAATAATTGTTCTCGTCGCGATACCGCCAGACCAGTCCGCCCGCCTCGCCACCCCGTCCGGCCACGGGCTTGATCCGCACGCTGACCTCGCCATCCCGCAGACTCGGGCTGTTCAGAATGGCCAGCGGGAACCGGTTGTCGGTGGGATCGGTGGAAACCTGCGCCAGGACGTAGGGTTGCGTGGGCGCGGTCGTATCTTTGCGGATCTCCCAGCGCGGCGCCGCCCCGCGGTTGGTCATAGCCACGGTCCAACCCGGCGGCATCTGGCCGAGCGGAGCGTTGTCGAAGTTGTAAACCCTCCCGGCCGATGCCAGCAATCCGAAAGAGAATAGCCAGGCGAATGCTCTCATACCACGGTGCAACGAGAAAATGGCGGATTACGTCCCGTCACCCACTTCTTTAATTTGTAGCACATGGCATCGGAGTTGGTGCGTTAAGCAGCCGGCAGGCGCGCGCGGGAACCGCCGCGCCAGCGAGCGGCGATCGTCACTCCGGGCGGCGCCAGGTGTTGACCAGAGTGGCCGAGAGGATCACTGCCCCGCCGGCCAGGGCCCACAGGCCCGGCTTCTCGCCTTGGACCAGCCAGACCCACACCGGGTTCATGGCCGGCTCCAGCAGCAGCACGGTATTGGCCTCGAACGCGGTCACGTGCCGAATGGCGCGGGTGAGACAGATGTACGCGAGACCGATCTGGAAGATCCCCAGGTACAGGATCACGGGCGCGTTGGCGGCGAGCGACGCGGTGACGGGAAGGGCCAGCGGCAGGGTGGCCAAAGACGCCAGCAGGTTCCCGAGAGCGGCGGCGATCAAACCCGGGTTGGCGGTCTGGCGCCGTCCCAACCAGCGAAAACCAGCGAGGGTCAAGGCGTAGGTGAGCCCGCTGAAGGCGGCGATCAGGTTGCCGCGCCGCGGGTCCGGCGCCGTGGCCACCGCGTGTTCGCTCCCCACGAAGAATAAGGCCAGGCCCCCGGCGACGGCCAGGATGTAGAGCAGATCGCTCCGCCGGATCGGTTCGCGCAGAAGCCACGGCCCCAGCAACAGCAGGTACAGCGGCGCGGTGGACTGCAGAAAGATAGCCTCGGCCGCCGTGGTGAGGCGGGTGGCCAGAACGAAGGAAACCAGCGTTGCCGCGTAGGCCGCCGCCACCGGCACGACGCGTAAGCGCCACCCCCGCCGCGCCTCCGGAATCGCCAGCAGCAGGACCGCGGTGGCCACCGCCGATCGGAAGCTGGCCACCTGCCACGCTGTCAGGGTCGCCGCTTTGATGGCCGCCCCGCCAGTGGAGAAAAGCAGGGCCGCGGCCACCAGCAACAATCGATTGCGCACGCGGGAAGACGGCATCGGATGAGCGGAGGGGGCCCGTGCCTCAGACGGCCGGGCGTGGCAACGGCAAAACCGCGCGCACGGTGGTTCCCGCTATCTCCAAATGTCCACCCAGCTTTCTAACCCGCTCGCGCATCGCCGCAATCTCCATTTCGGCCGCTTGCTTTTCGGCGGGGACCGCTCCCTTGCCTTGCGCAGTCACTTCGACTCCGACTTCGAATGCATCGCGAAACGCGCGCACCCGGGCCTCCTTGCTGCTGGAATGACAATGCAGATTCATCAACGACTCCTGCATGACTCGAAACAAAGTCAGCTCAAATTCGGCCGGCAGCCGGCCCAGTTCGTGCGGGACATCCAAACTGACTTTCATGCTACTGCGCTTCATGAAGCCCTGGACATGCCACGCCATGGCCTCGCTCAGCCCGAGGTGATCCAATAGCGGCGGGTGCAAGCCATAGGACATGGTCCTCAGGTCGTTGGAACACTGCTCCAGCACCGCCGACCCTTGGGCGAGGATTCGTTGCACCTCGGGGTTCGGAGCCATCGCGTCCCGTGCCATGGCGAGGTTCAGCTCCAGCGCGGCAAGGCATTGGACGACATTCTCGTGCAGCTCCTGCGCAATTTGCTTGCGTTCCTGGTCGTGCCCCTGGAGCAGGCTGGCCGAAAGGCGATGCAGCGCCTCTTCGGTCTCATTGCGCCTCCGGCGGTCGGCGATCAGCCGATCCACTTTGGCCAATATGGCGCGCGCGTCGAACGGCTTATGCAGAAAATCCTGGGCGCCTTCCCGCAGCAGCTTCACCAGCAGCTCTTCGTCGGCCCTGGCCGTGAGCAGCACGATGGGGACGTCTTCCATCTCCGGATGCCGGCGAATCTCGCTCACCAACCGGTCGCCGCTCATGCGCGGCATCATGATGTCGCAGAGGATCAGGTCGGGGCGCAATTCCAGAGCTTTCTCGAGACCTTCCTGCCCGTCGAAAGCGCAGGATACCCGGTAGGTGGCCGACAGCGTCTCCGCGAGGAAAGCGTTCATGTCGGGGTTGTCCTCTACGAGCAGAACCAGAGGGGCGCCGGGTACAGGCGCCGGGCCGGAAGCCGGGCGAACGGGCTCCCGTATTCTCAACTCGTCCGCCGCCTGCCTGGTGGCTTCCAGGTCCTGTTCTTGCGCGGCACGCCGCACAGGCGTGCCGCCCGGCGCCCGGAGCGGCAACTCCACCCGGAACAGCGAGCCGCTACCGGTGCGCGATTCCTCGACCGAAATACTGCCGCCGTGCAGACCGACGAACTGCTTGGCGATCGACAGGCCCAGTCCGGTGCCGCCGAGCGGGCGATCGGCCCCGCTGTCAAGTTGGCGGAACCGCTCGAAAATGGCCTCGCGCAGGTCCGGTGGTATCCCTGGACCAGTGTCTTCGACTTCCACAATGGCCCGATCGCCAACTCCACGAACGGCAATTCGCACCTGGCCGCCGGCCGGGGTGAACTTGAAGGCGTTGGAGAACAAATTGAGAAGAACCCGCTCCATCTTCGGCGGGTCCACCTCGGCGGAGAGCGAGGGCGTCTCGATCACGCAGCCAATGCCGCGCTCCTTGGCCAGGCTCTCGAAGTTCGAGGCCACGAGCCGCACCATTCTGGCCAGATCCACCTCCGCATATTCGGCATCCATGCGGCCGGCATCGAGCTTGGACAAATCCAGCAGGTCGTTCACGTGTCTCAGGAGCGACCGGGCGTTGCGCTCGACCAGTTCCATGTCTCGCCGTTCTTCGCTTGTCAATTCGCGGGCGGCCAGCCTCTTCCGCACCGGCCCCAGGATCAGCGTGAGCGGGGTGCGCAGCTCGTGGCTGATGTTGGCAAAGAATTCGGTCTTGAGGCGGTCCATCTCCTGGGCCTGGGCATAGAGCCGGGCCGTCTCCTCGCTCTGCTTGCGGTGCGTGAGGTCCCGCAGGATGACGGTGTAGAGTTTCTGCCCGCCGGGACTCGCGTGGGAGATAGTGGCCTCCAAGGGAAACTCCTCGCCATTCGCCCGCTGCCCGTAGAGCGGCTTCAGGGATTGCATGGAACGAGCGGTCTCGCCGGTGGTCCCGAAGGTCTGAATATGCTGCCGGTGGATGGGGACAAAGCGCTCGGGGATAAAGCCATCGAGGGGCTTGCCGATGGCTGCCGCGGCCGCACAGCCGAAGATTTGCTCGGCGGCGGCATTGAACAGAACCACCCGCTGCGTCTCGTCCACGGTAATGATGGCATCCATGGCGGAGCCGATGATGGCGGCCAACCGCTGTTCCCCGATACGCTGCGCCTCCTCGGCCTGCTTGCGCTTCCGGCGCTCGCCTGCTTCTCGAATCTCCCGCTCGACGGCCGGCGCCAGGCGCGCCAGGTTGTCTTTCATCAGGTAATCGTGGGCCCCGGCCTTCATCATGGCCACCGCCAGATCCTCGCCCAGATTGCCGGATACAATCAGGAACGGGATATCCTGGCCCGTGTCGTGCAGGATTCCCAGGGCCGCCGGAGCGTCAAACTGCGGGACGTGATAATCGGCAATGATTACGTCCCAGACCTCGCGCGCCAGCGCGGCGCGCATGCCCGCCGCGTCTTCCACCCGTTCCGAATGGACCTCGTACTGCGCCTTACCCAAAAGGCGGACGATTAGCGCGGCGTCGCTTTCCGAATCCTCGATCTGCAGAACACGCAATCGCTCACCCATGACGCCGTTACTCCGTTTTCGGCGGCGGCTCGTTCAGGACCAGCCAATACAAACCGAGATGCTCGACCGTAGACGCAAACTGGTTGAAATCGACCGGCTTGCGAATATAGCTGTTCACCCCAAGATCGTACCCCGCGGCGATGTCCTGCTCCTCCTGGGACGTCGTGAGAATGACCACCAGCAGCCGCCTGGTCCGGGCATCTCCGCGGATCCGGCGCAACACCTCCAGGCCGGGAACCTTGGGGAGCTTGAGATCCAGCAGCAACAGAGCGGGCAAGTCGGCAACATCTCGTCCCGCCCAGGCGCCGGCGCCCCACAGATAGTCTAAAGCTTCCTGGCCGTCCTCGACTACTACGAGATGGTTCGTGATGCGGCTCTTTGCCAGCGCTCGCTCGGTAAGACCGGCGTCGCTGGGGTTGTCTTCGACTAGAAGAATCGTTCTGGAGTTTGTGGTCATGGGGCACCAAGAGTGAAATAGAAGGTCGCGCCCCGGTCGGGTTGCGCATCGGCCCATACGCGCCCGCCGTGGCGGTGAATAATGCGTTTCACGGTCGCCAGTCCAATGCCCGTGCCGGGAAACTCGGAAGTCTTGTGCAAACGCTGAAACGCACCGAAGAGCCTGTTGGCGAATGTCAGGTCAAAACCCACACCGTTGTCCCGAACATAGAAGGCGCGCTCGCCGGCGCACTCCGTCTGGCCGAACTCGATTTGTGCGTGGGCGCGCGTGCCGGTAAACTTCACGGCGTTCTCCAGCAGGTTCGTCAGTGCGATCTCCAACAGCCGGGCATCGCCTTTCGCGGTCAATTCGGGGCCGATGAGGAACTCGATCCGGCGCTCGGCGTGCGCCTCCCGAAGCCGGGCCGCGATCCCGTGCGCCACCGTGGAAAGGTCGATGGGGGTGCGCTCCATCTCGGCGCGGGTAATCCGGGAAAGCTGCAGCAGGTCGTCGATCAACTGCCCCATGCGCTGCGTTTCCGAACGGACCCGGCCCAGGAATTCATGCGCCCGGTCATCGAGCTGGGCGGCGTAGTCCTCCGCCAGTGCCAGGCTCCAGCCGTCGATGCCGCGCAACGGCGCCCGCAGATCGTGCGAGACCGAGTAGGCAAACGCCTCCAGCTCGCGATTCGCGGCCTCGAGCTGGGCGGTTCGCTCGCGTACCAGCTTCTCCAACCCGGTATTGAGTTGCTGGATCTGCTCTTCGATCCTGCGCTGCTCGCTGATGTCGGTGTTGGTGCCGAACCAGCGGGCCACCTTGCCGTCCCGATCGCGTACGGGCATCACTAGCGTCAGGAAGGGGCGAAACACGTCGTCCGCGCCCCGCAGCGGAAACACCATGTCGAATGGTTCCCCGGTAGCGATGGAAACCTGCCAGCGCTCGAGGACCTTCGGCAGCGCCTCGGGATCGTGCACCGATTGCCAGCCCCACCCTTCCATCTGTTCCGCTGTGGTTCCGGTGTACTCATACCAGCGTTGGTTGTACCAGAAAATCCAGCCGTCCGCGTTGGCCATCCAACACAACTGCGGAATCGCGTTGGCCAGAGTCCGGAACTGAGCTTCGCTCTCCCGTAACGCTTCTTCGGCCTGCTTGCGCCGGGTAATGTCGCGGCTCACCGTGGCGAGGCCGGCCGGCTGGCCGGCGGCGTCTTTGATGTAGAAGACATTGTAGATCATCCAGATCGGTTCACCGGTCTGGAAGTGACGGAACCGGATTTCCACTTCGGCGTTGCCCTCGCGGAACACGCGCGGGAAAAACTCTTCGATGATGAAGCGCTGGTCTTCGGGGAAGAAAAACTCCCGGACGGGCGTTCGCAAGAGCTGCTCCCAGCTCTCGAGCCCGACCAGGCGCAGGCTGGCTTCGTTGGCGTAGAACGGCATGAAATTCAAGTCGCACATGGCGATGAACTCGGTGCTATGGTCGGCCAGTGAGACGAATTTTTGAGCTTCCAGTTCCGCCCGTTTTCGCGCGGTAATGTCCTCGGAGAAGATGATGATGCCTTCGGTGTCCGTCCCAGGGCCTCCCCAGGGTTGAATTTCCCAGCGGATCGAATGCGTATTGCCGTCCAGCGCCTCCCATTCGTCCTCCCCCTTAAGAGATTCTCCGGCCAGACCGCGGCGGTGCGCCTCTTTCCAGTGCTCGGGTAAGTCGGGAAGAACCTCGTAGTGGGATTTCCCGAGCACCGCCCGGTCGATCAGGCCGCAATCCGCGAGCCACCTCTCGCTGGCCCACAGATAGCGCATGTTGCGGTCGAACATCGCCAGCCCTGCGGGCGCATGCTCCACGAATGCCTCCAGCAACTCGCGACGCCGGTGCGAATCTTCCAGTTCGCGCGAGCCCTGAAGAATCTCCGCCTCCATCCGCACGGCCCGCCCGCGCAGCTCGACGGTGAGCTTGTCCCGCTCGATTCCCGATTGCTTGAGCCGGACGAGCTCCGTCACGTCTTTGACGCTATTGACGATGTACGTGAGTTTCTGATCCTCCCCAAAAACCGGCGAATTTACCAGGCTCCAGTACCGCTCTTCGAATCCCCCGCCTTCCGACTCTGGCCGCCGAATGTCGTACTTCTGCTCCGCCATGGCGTCGGCGCAGCGATGATGCACTACCCTTGCGAATGATGCCCTCACATTGCTCTCGCCGCTGGTGCCGGGGTCGTCCGGATTGTCCGGGAACACATCGAAAACCTCCCGGCCCAGAATCTCCTCGCGCCTGGTCCTGGTGGCACGCAGGTAGGCGTCACTGGCGGCGACGATCCGCAGGTCTGGCGTTAAGACAAGGTACAGTCCTGGCAGGGATTCGAACAGGACGCGAAAATCCGGACTAGTTTCGGAGGTCAGTGACATGTGCGAGCCGATAACCTGCCTCTCGACCTATGATAAGACAGAGGGCTAATTGCAGGCGCATAAGATTCTCGTGGTGAACCCCGGTTCCACCACTACCAAGATCGCGCTGTTTGAGGACGATGCCGAGCTGGCGGGCGACGTATTCCGTCACGATGCCGCCGCGCTTCGCGCCTGCCCCCGCCTGTGGGACCAGTTCGACCTCCGATGGCAGGCCGTCGACGGCTGGATCTCACGCCCCGCGCGGGATGTATCGGCGGTTGCCGCCATGGGCGGCCTGTTCCGCGGGCTCGAAGGCGGCACCTACGCGGTCAACGATCGTATGCTGGCCGACGCGCGCGCCAACGTGCAGGGCGAGCATGCGTCCAACCTGGGCTGCGCGCTGGCGCACCGGCTGGCCGCGGCGTATGACTGCCCGGCGTATGTCGTCGATCCCGTCTCGGTGGATGAGTTCGAGCCTCTGGCGCGCTACTCGGGGCATCCGTCGATCGCCCGCCGCAGCCTGTCGCATGCGCTCAATATCCATGCCGCCGCGCGGCGCGCCGCCGCCGGATTGGGCATCGAGCTGCGCGAAAGTTCGCTGATTGTGGCCCACCTGGGAGGCGGCATTTCGGTTGCCCCGGTGCGCGGCGGTCGCATCGTCGACGTCAACGACGCCTCAAGCGACGGTCCATTTTCCCCGGAGCGGACGGGCGGGCTGCCGCTGCAACCCTTCCTCGATCTCTGTTTTTCGGGCAGCCGCTCGGAACGCGAGATGCGCAAGCTGGTGATGGGCGCGGGCGGGTTGGTGGCCTATCTGGGCACGAATTCCGCACTCGAAGTGGAAGAGCGGATTCGCGCCGGCGATGGGGCGGCGCGCGCGGCGTACGAGGCCATGGCCTACCAGATCGCGAAGGAGATCGGCGCCATGTCCACGGTGCTCGCGGGACGCGTCCACGCGATTGTCTTAGCCGGCGGCCTGGCGGGCTCCGCGCTACTGGTGGACTGGATCAAACAACGCATCGGCTTTATTGCCCCGGTTCTGGTTTTCCCCGGCGAGGACGAAATGCGCGCGCTGGCCCAAGGCGCCCTGCGCGCCATGCGAGGCGAGACGCCGGTGCTGGAGTATTGATGACGACGATTCACAACTTCGAGGAACTGCTGGAGGCGGCCTCGCGCATTCAGGCGCGGCGGGCGCTGGTGGTGTGGCCCGCTAACGAAGAGACCTTCGCGGCCATCGCCGAAGCGCGCCGAAGGCTCGGCCTGCGCTTCATTCTGGCGGGCGACCGCCGGATCATCGAGGCCTCCCTGCCGGCCGACGCGGGGACGGAGATCGCGGACCATGCGAGCGTCGACGAGGCGCTGGCGGGAGCGGTCGAGCTGCTGGCGAAAGGCGAAGCCGGCATTCTCATGAAGGGCACCGTCGATACGGCCACCCTGATCAAGGCGGCACTGCGCCCGGAGAGCGGCCTGCGCACGGGCCGCCTGCTGAGCGACGTATTCCTCTTCGAATACGCTCCGCGCGAGGGAAACAAGCTGGTCATGATTACCGATGGCGGACTGAACATCGCGCCGGACCTCGAGGCCAAGGTGCAATTGATCCAAAACGCGGCCGCGGTGGCGCATGCGCTGGGCAACGCGAATCCCAAGGTGGCGGTGCTCGCCGCCGCGGAGTTCGTGCAGACCAACATGCCCGCCACGCTGGATGCGGCCGCGCTTTCCAAAATGAACGAACGCGGCCAGATCCGCGGATGCGTGGTGGACGGACCCCTGGCGCTGGACAATGCGCTGGCGGCACACGCGGCCCGCGAGAAGCGCATCGGCTCCACGGTGGCGGGCGCGGCCGAGATCCTGGTTTGTCCCAACATCGAGTGCGCCAACGCGCTGGCCAAATCGACCACCTATATCGGGCACGCGCGGCTGGCCCATGTCATCGTGGGCGCCCGCATCCCCATCCTGATTCCTTCGCGCTCCGATTCGAGCGACGCCAAGCTGCTGTCGCTCGCCCTGGGGGCGATCATGAGCGCAGTGGGGTAGGCCTCCTGGCCTGCCCAGAGTTTCTATGGGGCAATACCTGGCCTTCGATCTCGGCGCCGAAAGCGGCCGCGCGATCGCCGGTAGCCTCCAGGGCGGCCGGCTGGCGGTAGAGGAACTCCATCGCTTTCTCAACATACCGATCCAGGACGGGCGCGCGCTGTATTGGGATACGCAGAAGCTACGGCGGGAGATCGAATACGGAATCGGAGTGGCCGCCGGCGACCGCAAGATGGCGCTCGATGGCATCGGCATCGACACCTGGGGCGTGGATTTCGGCCTGCTCTCGGGCGACGGCACGCTGCTCGAAAATCCGCGCCACTATCGCGATCCGCGCACCGCCGGCGTGATGGAAAAGCTGTTTGCCGCCGTGCCCCGCGAGCAGGTGTTCGGCTATACCGGCATCCAGTTCATGCAGCTCAACACCCTGTACCAGTTGTATGCCATGAAGCTGGCCGAAGATCCCGCGCTCGAGGCCGCGCGCACCCTGCTCAACATGCCGGACCTGTTCAACTACTGGCTCACCGGCGCGGCGAAATCGGAAGCGACCATCGCCAGCACCACCCAGTTCTTCAATCCCGGCACGATGTCCTGGGCCACGGAATTACTCGAGCGCCTGGGCCTGCCGGGCGGAATCCTGTGCCCCATTGTGGCGCCGGGCACGCCGCTGGGGAGAATGAGCGAGCCGCCCCACCTGCCGGTTTATGCCACTGCCGGCCACGATACCGCGGCGGCCGTCGCCGCCGTTCCGGCCGAAAGCGGCCCCACCTGGTGCTACATCAGCTCGGGCACCTGGTCGCTGATGGGGATTGAGGTGGACCGGCCGGCGATCGACCCGCAGGCGCTCGCTTTGAACTTCACCAACGAAGTGGGGGCCGGCGGAAAGACCCGGCTGCTGAAGAACATTCCGGGACTGTGGCTATTGCAGGAATGCCGCGCCCAATGGCGCGCCGAGGGCGCGGAGTACAGCTACGACGAACTGACCCGCATGGCGGCCGAAGCCCGGCCCTTCGCCGCCGCCATCGATTCCGACGCGTTCCTTGCCCCCGGCGATATGCCGCGCCGCATCGCGGAGCATTGCCGCCGGACGGACCAGGCGCCGCCCCGGAGCCGCGGCGAATGCGCCCGCGCGATCCTGGAGAGCCTGGCCTTGCGTTACCGCGGGGTACTCGAGAGCCTGGAAACATTAGGCCGGCGGAAGATCGAGCTCATCCACATCGTGGGCGGCGGCTCGCGCAACGCCCTGCTGAACCAGTTCGCCGCGGATGCGACCGGCCGTCCGGTGGTGGCTGGTCCGAGCGAGGCCACGGCCATCGGCAACATCCTGGTGCAGGCCATGGGCGCCGGGGAGGTGGCCGGCCTTGAAGAACTGCGCGCGGTGGTGCGCCGATCCTTCGCGCCGGTGACGTTCCAACCGCGGCCCGGCGCGCCGTGGGACGCGGCGTACGAGCGGTACCGGAAGCTACTTGCGAAGTGACCGCCGCTTCTTGGCCCAGTCTTCCTTCACCACCTGGCGGGCGCGGCCGATAGCCAGTGCGTCCGGCGGCACCGGCTCGGTGATCACCGATCCCGCGCCCAGGTACGCGCCGTCGCCGATCGAGAGGGGGGCCACCAGCGTGGCGTTGCTTCCCACAAAGGCGCCCGCGCCGATTTTCGTCGGGTGCTTGTGGAAGCCGTCGTAATTACAGGTGATGGTGCCGGCTCCGATGTTGGTTCCGGCGCCGATCTCGGCGTCGCCCAGATACGCCAGGTGATTGGCCTTGGCGCCGGCGCCCAGGCGCGTCTTCTTGAGCTCCACGAAATTGCCGATGTGCGCGCCCTGTTCCACGTAGGTGTCCGGCCGCAGGCGCGCGAACGGCCCGGCGTGAACGCCGTTCTCGAGGCGCGAGGCGGCCACCATGGTGAACGGAGCGATCTCGACCTGGTCGGCGAGCGTGGAATCCCTGACGATGGCCCACGCGCCGATGTGACAGTTCTCGCCGATGGTGGTCGCGCCCAGGATCTG
>JADGNR010000280.1 GCA_017883415.1 Bryobacteraceae bacterium
GCTGCAGGTGATCGACAACCAGTGGAAAGACCACCTGCTGTCGATGGACGAATTGAAGCAGGGCATAGGCAATCGCGCCTACGGCCAGAAGGACCCGCTGGTCGAATACAAGAAGGAGTCCTACGAGCTGTTTACCGCCATGATGGACCGCATCGAAGACGAGACGGTCCGCTACCTCTTTTTCTTGCAGGTGACCCGCGGCGAGGGCCCGGTGGGGCCGTACCCCGAGGAGGAGGAAGAGGATGGCGAGGACGGCAACGGCCAGCCCGCTGCCCTGCGCCCGGGCGCGGCCGACCCCAGCGAGGACCAAAAACGCGCGGCCAAGAACTCGATGGAAGACTTCACGCGCAACATCCAGCGCAAGAAAGATAAGGAACTGGCGGAATTGCAATTCGTGGGCGGCGACGGCTCGACCGGCCCCAAACAGGTGGTGGCCGGACAAAAGGTCGGACGCAACGACCCCTGTCCCTGCGGCAGCGGCAAGAAATACAAGAAATGCCACGGCGCGTAAGCGTGGGCATTAGCTCCCTCACCGCGGAGAGACGCGGAGAAACGCGGAGGCTACGCGGAGGAATAGCAACGGGGTGAACCTGCGTCACCTCTGTTCCAGCGCAGTGTAACTTCTCCGGATCAGCGGGGCGGAGTTCCCGGGGAGGCTTCTCCGCGTAGTCTCCGCGTCCTCTGCGCCTCCGCGGTGAATCGGAATCCGTCTAGCCGGTCTGATGCACAACCTCCCTAGTACCTCCAGCATTGCGAATTCCAGGTGCGTAGCGTAAAGTGGGGCCGATGGAGGTCTGATACTTTATGGCGTTTTGTACTACTTGCGGCGCCAACGTCACGGGCGCTTTTTGCAATACGTGTGGGACCCCGGTGAGCGCGGCCCAATCGCCGGCGCCGGTCCACGCGCCCCCGGCCGCGGCGGGCGCTCCCATGCAGACGGCTCCGCCAATGGGCCCCCCGATGGCCGCCGCCCCGCGCAAGACCAGCCCGATCGTCTGGATTCTGGTGATCGTCCTGGGCCTGTTCGTGCTCTTTGGCATCGGCATCGTCGGCACCGGCATGTTTGTGATGCACAAGGCGCGCCAGGCTGGCCTCGATCCCGGAATGATGCGCCGCAATCCCGCCTATGCGGTGGCGAAAATGATGCTGGCGGCGAATCGCGATGTCGAGGAAGTCAGCCACGACGACGGCGCCGGCACGATTACGGTGCGCGACAAGCGGACCGGGAAAGTGTCCACCTTGAGCTTCGAGGACATCAAGAGCGGACGGCTGAAGTTCACCGCGGAGGGTGAAAACGGTGAGAAGGCGACCATGGAGTTCGGCGCCGGCGCGGCCAAATTGCCGTCGTGGGTGCCGGAGTATCCTGGCTCCAAACCGGCAGGCACTTTTTCCGTCAAGGGCAACGGCGGCGACGGGGCGGGGGAGGGCGGCAATGTCACGTTCACCACTCCGGACGCGGCCCCGAAAGTGCTGTCCTTCTATCAGACCCGGGCCAAGGAAAAGGGGATGAGAGTCAGCCTTACCAGCACCAGCGATGAAGGTGGCATGATCATCGCCTCCGACGACGAGAGCAGCCGCACACTCACCGTCGTGGTGGGCAGAGGCGCGGACGGGACTACGATCAATTTGACCTACGCGGCCAAGAGGTAGCGGCCGGGCTACCCGTGGCCGAGGTACATCAGCCACCCCAGGCCGAACAGCGCCACCAGGAAGCAGGCGAACGTGTAGATGCCGTAGTGCAGGCGGTCGCGGTCGGTACGCTTCGTGACCACGCCCAGCACCACCGAAGTGAACAACGAAAACAGGAAGGCCGCCTCAAAGTGCGAGAGGTTCATCTTGGGCATCAGTCCTTCCTCCCGACGGCGATTTCGAAGGTGTCCACCATGGCCAGGATGTTGAGCAGCCCGGCGGTGACCAGGAACTTCGTGCCGTAATCGTGGACCGCGCCGGCCACGTCGGGCTGACTGTATCCCAGCCAGTAGCTCAGCAGGTAGAGGATGCCGCTGGCGACATCGCCGATGAATCCGCCGGTGTTGATCAGCGTGGTCAGTATGTCGCCGCTCTGGGGCTGAAACATCGCGCCGCGCATCATCAGACCGCACACGAACATGGAGGTGATGGCCACCAGCAGCAGCAGCCCGCGTCCCGTTCGTTTGAGCAGCAGGTGGCCTCCACCGGGGACGAGCCAACTCAGCGCTACCGCCGGCGCCCAGGCGCCGAGCGGAGGCATGGGCGGCTTCTGTTGTTTTTCCTTGGCCATTGTTTCTTTTGAGTTTAGCACCGCTCGGCGCGCGGCTCGGAAACCCGCGTTGAGCTGGTCGGTTGGCGAAAACCACCCCGGCCCGGCTATTGCAACAGGTCTTCCAGATTCTGAGCGTCAAGCACCCGCACGCTCAGCTCTTCCAATTCTGCCGTCGACCGGCCCGCCAGCCGTTCCTCCGCCCAACTCGGAATGGGGCCGAAGCGCTTCTGGATCTGCCGGCGCAGGACAGTCAGCTCGCCCTTCAGTTCGCCTTTCGATTCGCCTTCCTGCAAGCCCCTCTTATACTCGCGCCCCAGGACTTTGTTGTCCAGGATGTCGTTGAGAATTGGCATCTTTCGCGCCTCCTGTTCCACGGCTTCTTCCAGGTGCCGCAATCCGGCCAGGATCAGCAATTGGCCCAGCGCTGTCTCCCGGTCGGCCACCACTAAACCGGCGATCCTCTCCACAATCCGGCGGACCGCATCCTTGATGGTCCCGCAATCGTGTCAGGATCGCAATTACATTATCTCCGACTTCCTCGCTCTCCAGCAGCCGGTCCCCGTCCAGTTCGCGAATATCGATCGCGCGGTAGCGGAACCACACATCGGGCCCGCGGAGTTCGCTCTCCATGCGAAGTGGCGCTTCGCCCACATAAACCATCACCTGGCGCGGGAATTTTCCGCGGACGCGAAACACGCTGAGACAGTATTCGGCCATCCGCAGCGGCATGGTGGCATCGTTTCCACTCTGTAGTTCCAGGTGGACGAGGCTCCCTTCGCTGGTTTCCCCGAGCAGGTCCACGCGGGTGTTCTGCACCTTGGGCAGTTCGACGTCCAGCCAGTTTTCCACCGCGGTGCCGGTTAGCTCGCGCATCGTGAGCCTGGCCGAGCCTCGCAACAGCACCTTCAAGGCAACATCGTATTCCTGCATGGCCGTTCGGGGAAAGCCGCCTTAGCGCGGCTCGAGAATCGCGCCCCAGATCACCTGGTAGGCTTCCACCTGGTCGTAGAGGTTCTTGCCCGCGCGCACAAAAACGCGCATGTTGGGCTTGAGCTCGCCGGCTTCCACGATTCCTCCGTCCGCCAGGTAGCGCGTATCCGTGCGCAGCAGAAGGCTCTGCTCGCCGCCCCCGCGCGTATGCATCACCAGCCGCTCGCCGCTCAGCCGGACAACGACTCCGGAAAACGTCAGGTTGCCGGTGGGGAGCGCTCGCTCGGCGGAGGCGCGATAGGGGCGCGGCCGGCCCTTGGGAGGAGGAGGCGCCAGCGGCTCCACCACGTGGATGGTGCGCGCATAACGCAACCACAAACCCGGCACGGTGTCGGAGACCACTTCCACCTTTTCGCCGGGCTGGAGACGCGGCACGTCGATCATCTGGTCCTCGCGCTCCACGAAGGTCTTGCGGTCGTACTGATAGCGCAGCACCTGGTTGCCGGCGATCCGCACGCTGAATTCGCCGGAACCGGCTTGCGCGTCCCGTTCCAGCAGGATACCGACCACCAGCGGCAGCGAGCCCGCCGGCGGCGCCACCGGCGCGGCGGGCGCGGCCGGCGATTGCGCCCAGGAGATCGCAGGGGCCAGCAGAACCACCCAGAATGCGCGCATCGGGTCGCCTCCCTATACAAAGTAGCACGGGGGACCGTGGACGACCTGTTACGCTAGTGCTTTGAGGTACCGAATCGCGCCCGCGCTGGCCGCGGCTGCCCTGTTCGCCGCCGGATGCGGGTATATCGGCGGCCCGCTGCCCCCGCTGGCCAACGTTCCCGCGCCCGTCCGCGACCTCGCCGCCGTCCAGCGCGGCGCGCGCATCCTGGTTTCCTTCACCGTGCCGTCGCACACCACCGAAGGGCTGGCCATCCGCCGGGCGCTGGAACTCGACCTGCGCATCGGTGCCGCGGCAGAACCGTTTCACGCGGAGGAGTGGGCCGCCCAGGCTACCCAGGTGCCCCCGGCCCCCGTCGTCCAGGGCATCGCGCGCTATGAGATTCCCGCGGCGCAGTGGACCGGTAAGGAGGCCGCCATCGGGGTCCGTGTCATTGGCGCTAACGGGAAACAGGCGGGCTGGTCCAATTACGCGCTGGTGCCCGTGGTTCCGCCACCCGACAAACCGGTGGACCTGAAGGCGGAGAACACGGCCGCCGGCATTCACCTGGCGTGGCATGCGCGCGGCGACCGGTTCCGCGTCCTGCGCCGCACCGGCAGCGAGAGCTTCACGCCGGTAGCGACTGTGCCGCGGACCGAGTGGACCGATGGCGCCGCCCAATTCGGCGCCCATTACAGTTACCAGGTCCAGACCATCGTCAACCTAGGCAATACCAAGGAAGCGGAGAGCGATGCTTCCGATCCGGTCACTTTCACGCCGCTAGACGAGTTCCCTCCCGCCCCGCCCACCGGACTACGCGCCACCGCCGCGCCGAATTCTATCGAGCTGGCCTGGGACCAGAACAGCGAGCCCGATCTGGCGGGTTACCGCATCTATCGCAGCGCCGCGGACGGACCGTTCGAAAAAATCGCCATCGTCAACGAGATTCCCAGTTATTCCGACCAGCACGTGGAGCACGGCAAGACCTACCGCTACGCCCTGACCGCCGTCGACAAATCGGGCAACGAGAGCGCGCGATCGGTGGCGGCGGAAACGGCGTTTCCGTAGATCCACCAGCAGACCTTTCGGCCTCAGTCGAGCTTTGCGGAAATATGAATTATAGTTCATACTGATGGAGTATGAAAGTGGGAGAGCGCGGGCAGGTCACCATTCCAAAAGAGATCCGGGATCGATTCGGGATTGGTCCCGACACGGAAGTGGAATTCCGCCTGATCCATGGATCGATTGTCCTCAAGAAGGCGAGGCCCAAGTTGACTCTCCGCAGGTGGAAGGGAAGGTGCAAGGAGAACTTCTCGGCACTCGGGTATGCGTCGGTGGACAAGTTCATCGATGATGTTCGCGGACGATGATCACCGCCCTCGACACCAACGTACTGCTGGACATCCTGATTCCCAATGAGAGTTTTTGCGAGCGCTCGCTGGCCGCAGTCGAACAGGCTGCTCTCGAAGGGTCGTTGATCGTTTGTGATCTGGTCTATGCGGAGCTTTGTATTCATTTCTCCGTCCAGCAGAACTGCGACAGGTTCCTGGAGAGTAATGGTATCCGCGTGGAAGCTCTCACCCGGCCCATGCACTTTCTCGCCAGCAGAGTCTGGCGCAGGTACCGGCAACAGGGCGGACCACGATCGCGCATCCTGGCGGATTTTCTCATCGGGTCCCACGCTCAAATTCAGGCGGACCGGCTTCTATCGCGGGACCGGGGTTTTTATCGCAAGCTGTTTCCATCGCTCACGGTCATGGATCCGTCCGCCGGCGGCCCCACCAGCTAAGGGCCCCTGCCCCTCGCCCTGCTATCATGAGAACTCATGCCAAACGCCACACCCACAGTGGTGATTGTGGGCCGGCCCAACGTAGGAAAGTCCACCCTTTTCAATCGCATTACGGGGCAGCGGCGGGCCATTACCGGCGATGAGCCGGGCATCACCCGCGACCGCATCCACGGGCCTGCCGAACACCATGGGCGCCACTTCGAGGTGATCGACACCGGCGGCATCGTGATCCACGATCAGGAGTACATTCCCAGCCAGATCCTCCACCAGGCCGAGATGGTGCTCAAAGACGCCTCCTGCATTATCTTCCTGGTGGATGGGCGCGCCGAAATCACCGGCTCGGACCGCGACCTCGCGCAAATGCTCCTGAAGCTGGGCAAGCCCGTCGCGCTGGCCGTCAACAAAGTCGACACGGCCGCGCACGAGGATCTTTCCCATGAGTTCTATTCGCTCGGCATCGCGGATGTGTACCCGGTGTCCGCCGAGCATGGCATCGGCGTCGACGCGCTGCTGGACCGCGTAACCGCCGGTATGGCCGAGGGTGAGGCCGCCGGCGATGGCGCCAAAGACATCAAGGTGGCCATCATCGGACGCCCCAATGTGGGTAAATCGACGCTGCTCAACGCGCTCACCGGACACGAGCGCGCCATCGTCTCGCCGGTCGCCGGCACCACCCGCGATGCGGTGGACGAGAAAGTGACGCGCCACGGCACGGAGTACGTTTTCGTCGATACCGCGGGCATCCGGCGCAAGAGCAAGACCGTGCTCATGGCCGAGAAGCTGAGCGTGGTCATGGCCCGCCGCAATATCCGCATGGCGCATGTGGTCCTGCTGGTTCTGGACGCCACCGAGGGCGTGGTGGGGCTGGACGCCACCATCGCCGGCTACGCCCACGAAGGCGGCCGCGCCCTCATCCTGTGCGTCAATAAATGGGACGAGATCGAGGGGCAGGGCGGTCAAAAGAAGCGCGAATACGAGCAGAAGGTGCGCGACCAGTTCAAGTTCCTCGATTATGCGCCCGTGGTCTTCATCTCGGCCAAGACCGGCGCGGGCGTGCAGCCGCTCTTCCGGCTGATCCGCGAGGTGTTCGAATCGGCCTCGCGGCGCATTTCCACCGGCGAGCTGAACCGCTTCCTCGAGCAGCTTCGTTTCGAGGAAAGGAAAATCTTCTACATCACCCAGCATTCCATCCGGCCGCCGGCATTCGCCGTGTTCACGGACCGGGGCGGGCCGCTGCATTTCTCCCACCAGCGGTACCTGATCAACCAGCTCCGGCGGCGCTTCGGCTTTCGCGGCACCCCGATTGCTCTCGAGACCCGTGCCAAGGGCGCTGCCGTGAAACGATAAGTTCCGCCACCGCCGCCCCGCCCGCCACCGCCGCCCAACTCGCCACGGCAACCGGGTTGCCTTTGCGGCGGCTCCCCTTTAGACTAGAGGAACAGGTATCATGAACGCATTCATACGGAATCCAGGAGGGCGGTCTTATGTGGAATAAACGCCGGGATGAGGAACCGCCAAAACCCTACGTGCCGCCGCAGGCCCAAATCCCGGTGGCCCCCGGTCCGGAAGCCAAAAAGGAGATTACACCCGTGTCCAGCATGCCCGTCCGCACCCATGAGCCGGAGAATCGCAGCGGCTCGGCCGCGATAGGAAAGGCTGTCAAAATCGTCGGCCAGATCTTCAGCAAGGAAGACCTTTATGTCGACGGCGACCTGGAGGGCACCGTGGAGGCTCTCGATCACAAGGTCACCATTGGACCGAATGGGACCTTGCACGCCGGCATCAAGGCGCGCGAGGTGGTGGCCCTGGGAAGCGTACAGGGCAACGTGGAAGCCACCGATAAGATCGAGATCCGCAAGGACGCCAAACTCGTCGGCGATATCAAGACCGCCCGCATCATTATCGAGGACGGGGCCTACTTTAAGGGCAGCATCGATATCGTGAAGCCCGAGCCCAAGGCGGCGCCGAGGCCCCCCATGCCGGTCGCGGCATCGCCGGCTGCGTTCTCGGCGGGCACGGCGGACGTTAAACGGTAATCGCCAGTGGAAGGTCTCCCATGTTGCTTCCAGGACCGCTGAAGAATCTATTGCGCGGCTCCCGCGGCGCAACGCCGGTGAACGGTTCGCCCTCGTCCGGCAACCGCACTC
>JADGNR010000568.1 GCA_017883415.1 Bryobacteraceae bacterium
TCCGTCATTCCCGCGAAAGCGGGAATCCATATGTGGACGGCCCCCTGCCTGCAAGGGTATTTCGGTGGTCTGATCGGTATCGCTTGCGCCCATATGTCCGGTCTGTTGATGCGCTCGCACATGAGCGCTGCCAAGATGGGCTCCGCGAGGTGAGTTCCAAACAGGGGCGCGATGTTGTTGCACCACTGGATTCCACGGAATGTTTCACCTCTGGGATCGATTGATCACGCCACCTCTTCCTTGCAAGCTTCACTGTGCGCGGTGCCTGGCTGGCGCCGCGCTCAGTTCGTTACGCCGCTTTGTCCAAGGCCCTGACCTTGGACCGGCGGGGGTCATAATTCTCGCCGCTGACCAATAGCTTCCAGGCGATGCGGGCCATCTTGTTGGCCAGGGCCACGGCGGCCAGCTTGAGCTCCTTGCGCTTGAGGAGCCCCAGGAGCCAGGGCGAGGGCGAGCCCCTGCCGCGATCGGCTTGCTGGATTACGGACATGGCGCCGCCGACCAGGAGACGGCGCAGGTCCTCATCTCCGGCCCGGGTGATCACCCCCAGGCGGTGTTTGCCGGCGGTGGAATGATCCGTCGGCGTCAGGCCGAGCCAGGCCGCGAAGTGCCGGGCGGAATGGAAGGCCCCCGGATCAGGGATCTTCATCACCAGCATCGAAGCGATGATGGGTCCGACGCCGGGGATCTGGGTCAGGCGCTGGCTGGGCTCGCTTTGGCGAAACCAGGCCATCAGGCGGGCCTCGACCGTGGCGATCCGCCTCTCGAGCTCGGCGTATTCCTGGCCATAGGCGGCGAAGATGTCCTTGGCCAGCTCCGGCACGCTCTCGTCCTCCGCAATGCGGACCAGCAGCGCCTCGATCTTGCTCAGCCCCCTGGCCGCAACCAGTCCGAACTCCCCCGCATAGCCCCGGATGGCGTTGGTCAGCTGCGTGCGCCGGCGCACCATCTGGTCGCGCAGGCCCGCCAGCATCAGTGCCGCTTGCTCCTCCGCCGTCTTCACTGCCACGAAGCGCATCGTCGGCCGGCTCATCGCCTCGCAGATCGCCTCGGCATCGGCCCGGTCGTTCTTGCCCCGCTTCACGTAGGGCTTCACATATTGCGGCGGCAGCAGGAATACCTCATGCCCCAACGCCCGCAGCTCGCGCGCCCAATAATGCGCTCCCCCGCAAGCCTCCATCCCCACCTTCGTCGGCGCCAACCGGGCGAAGAACTCAAGCACCTTGCGACGGCGCAACTGCTTACGCAGCACCACCTGCTCCGCCGCGTTCACACCATGCAGCTGAAAAACACTCTTGGACGTATCCATACCAATGCGAATAACCTTTTCCATGGACGGCTCCCTTGGTTGAGATCTTTGACGACCTCATCCTGGCACACAGATGCCGTGTGGGGGCCGTCCACCCCAACAGGGCCACATGCGAGGTACCCGTCACTCGCCCTGGATCCCCGCTTTCGAGGACGTGAAGGAATTGGACTTCACCGATTTTGCCGGACCTGATTGATCCTGCAGGCTCGGTCCCTTGGCATTGCGCGACCCTTTGCCGCCGAGCGCTAGGCCTCTTTCATGCTCGGCGGAGGCTATCTCTTGTCTCTGTTCATGCCGGGTTGGCCCGCAGGCAATGTGCCCGCCATAGATTGTGGGCGAGCGCCTGCATCAGGACCACGGCCGTAACCTTGGCGATCGAGCGCACCCGCATGATCCCGAAGCCTCGCCCTTTGAGGATGCCGTTGACCGTCTCGATCCGCCCCCGACGGCGATAGATGGCCTTGCTCTCGTCCTGGTCCATGCGCTCGCGCCAGGCTTTGATCGGCTCCGGCTCGCGGCTGCGCTGCTGGGCTCGTTTGCGCTGGCTCTCGGGCTTGGCATCCGGCTTGTCCGCCGGCACCGGCATATAGACCGTGACCCCTTGCGCCGCCAAATCGACGATGTCGTCCTTCGTCGCATAGTGGGTGTCGGCCAGCAGGCGCTGCGGCAAGATCTTCAGGCGATCCTTGATCTGCTCCATTACCGGAACGGCTAAGCCCATGTCATTGCGCCGATCGGTGGTCTTCGCAGCCACGATGATGCCCGTGTCGGGCGTCACCGCCAGCTGAATGTTATAGGCCGCCCGTACAGCACCATCGGCAAAACGCATCATGCGGGCCTCGGGGTCGCTCAGGCTGGCCTTCACCTCCGTCTTCTTCGCCTCCTCCTCCTTCTTGTGGGTCTTGGCACGCTTGGCCTGCTCCGCCCGCAGCTTCTCCAGCGTGCGCGAAGCTTCCCCGGCCCGCCGGGCTACCTCTTCTGCCCCACGTTCCTGCGCCGCCCGGCGGCGACCCTCGCTCGCCACCGCATCGCGCCGAACCACGCAACTGGTCAACGCGCTCCCGCGCCCAGCGCTCCAGCCGCCCCAGCTTCTTCGCCCCACGGAACGAACCCCGGCCCGCCCAGGCCCGAACCTTCGTCCCGTCGACCGCCACCTCCTCCAGCTTCACGATGCCCTCGACCAGCAACGCCATCAGGCTGTCCGTCAGAAGACGGTCCAGAACATCCCCGTGTCCAACCCGGAAGTCGCTCAAATCGTGATAGTTCATCGCCACCCCGCCGCGCAGCCAGCGATACGCCGTATCGCTCCGGCACAGCCGATCCAGATGGCGCGCCGAACCGACCCCCTCCAGCGTCGCATACAGCCACAGCGCCAGGAATATCCGCGGATCGGGCGGCGGACGCCCGGGCTCACCCTCCCGGGCCCCGATCCGCTCATAAAGCGCCGACAAGTCCAATCGCTCCACGAACGCCCACACAACTCGAGCTCGATGATCCGACGCCAGCTGGCTCTCAAGGTCCACGCTGTCCCACTCAAGCTGGGCTCGGTTCGCCTCCAGATACCGTGCTTTTCCCATCATTCCCTGCCTCCTAATTCCTCGGCTAGGGAATCACAAACAGGCCCAAACGCCAATTCCTTCACACCCTCGAAAGCCGGGATCCAGGGGCCACGGCTCTCATCGGTCGCCCTGGATTCCCGCTTTCGCGGGAATGACGAGGGGAGAGGAAGCCGAATCCGCGGCAGAATCCCGTAGACTCGGGCGGACACG
>JADGNR010000569.1 GCA_017883415.1 Bryobacteraceae bacterium
CCGCCGTCCCGGTGACGGCTGCCGCACCGCAGCCGGCTCCCGCCAAGCCCGCGCCCGCTGCCGCCGCCGCCCCGGCCAAGCCCGCCCCGGCCCCGGTTCCAGCGAAACCCGCGGCGGCCGCTGCTCCGGTCAAACCCGCACCTCCTGCCGCCCCGGTTCCGGCCAAGCCCGCGCAGGCCGCCGCGCCCGCCAAATTCGCGCCTCCCGCCGCCCCGGCACGTGGGGCGGAAAAAGCCCCCGTTGCCGCTCCTCCGCGCGAGAAGGCCCGGCCGGCCGCGCCGGTTACCGCCAACCAGGATAAGACTGCCCCGGCGGCCGACCTCCTGGACGCGGCCGAGAAGCCGCAGGGCTACAAGCTATGGATGGTCGGTTCCGCCGCCGCCGGGCTGCTGCTGATTGTGCTCCTGTTCGTTTACCCCGGATTCCTGCGCAAGGGAAACCGGATCCCCACCGCGGCCCAGAAAGATTCCTCCGCGCTCGCGCTGCACGTGGAACGGACCACGGGCGGACTGCTGCTCACCTGGAACCGCGATTCCGAAGCGATCAAGAACGCGACGCGCGCGGTCCTGTCCATTTCCGACGGCGAACGGCACGAGAACTCCAACATGGATTTGAACCTGCTCCGCAGCGGCAGCATCGTGTATTCGCCGGTGACCGGCAATGTTAGTTTCCTGATGGAAGTGACCGGGCGGGACAAGTCCAAGGTCACCACCGATGCGCTGCAATTCCTGGACTCGCGGCCCTCGCCGGTAGCCGACGGCACGCAACCGGCGGCCAATCCCGGCGGGCCCGCGAACCCACAGTTGGATCCGGCCAAAGCCGCCAATGCGCCAGCGGCCGACGCGGCGAACGCCCAGGAGGCGAAGCCGGTCAGCGTGACGCCGAGCAAGCCGTTCAATAAAGATTCGCTTTCGCAAAGGCTCCGCCCGGCGCGTCCCGAGGACCTGCCGGAAGCGCCCGCCATGGGGCAAAGCGCGGATTCCGCCACGCCGGCCGCCTTGGGCGCGATCGCGCCGCCGCCGGTCATGCAGGCGTCGCCGCCGGCCTCCGCTCCCGCCCAGCCGCCCGCGGCCGTCCCTCCCGCCCCTAAACAGGCGGTCCTGGCCAAGACCGGGGGCAAGTTCGAGGAAGCCGTAGTGATCTCTCGCAAGGAACCCGAGTTTCCCAAGCTGGCCCGGCAATCGGGAGCCACCGGCGCGGTAGTACTCGCCGCGACCATCGGCGCCGATGGCAAGGTCAAGACCGTGAAAGTGGTGAGCGGCAATGCCATGCTCCGCCAAGCCGCCATCAACGCGGTGATGCAGTGGAAGTACAAGCCCGCGCTGCTGAATGGCGTGCAGGTGGATTCGCCGGCGACCATTACCATCAACTTCACGGGCGGCCGGTAGCAGGCTGCGCGATTCCGCGCCTCACCGCTGGGATTTCGTGAAGTGCCGGTAGGCTTTGTAGCCCAGGAAAAACATCAGGGCTCCCGCCGCGGCTCCGACCCCGATCGCCACACCAGCCGACAGACCCGTGGCGGCGCCTTGCGCAGCCAGTTCCAGAACGCCCACGGTGGCCCCGCCGGCGCCCCCGATCCCGGCCCCGACACCCGCTACCGCACCCGCCTCCGCCTTTTCTTTCTCGGCCTCCGTCATCGCCTCCCCCTTTGGCGTGTCTCCAAAATGACACTTGACACTCTTATTATATGCCTCCGCCGGCGCCCGCTTCTACGCCGGAAGCCGCAGGCGGGCGACGCATCCCGGGCCGTCGGTGCGGTTTTCCAGCATGAGGGCGCCGCCGTGCCCTTCGGCAATTTGCCGGCTTAGCACCAGGCCGATTCCCGAGCCTCCGGGCTTGGTGGTGAAGAAGGGAACGAAGAGGTTGGCCGTGCTCGACAAGCCGGCGCCTTCGTCCTTCACCCAGATCTCCATCATCCTGCCGTCGCGGCGCCAGCCGATGTGGACCGCGCCATGCGTGGCCAGCGACGCGTCGGCGGCGTTGCGCAGGAGATTGATGAGCACCTGCTCGAGCTGATCGGGATCGCCCTGCACGGTGATGTGCGGTCCCGGCACCACCTCCACCGCCAGGCGCGTCTCGAAACTGACGGCGCGTCCCACCGAGGCGGCCACGTCCAGCGGCTGCAACTGCGGGCGCGGCAGCTTGGCCAGCCGGGCATAGGCGCCGATGAAGCGGCTCAGGCTTTCCGAGCGCGAGGTGATTACGTTCAGCCCGCGGCGCATGTCGTCCCGCCAGTCTTCCGGCATCGGTTCGCGGGCCAGAATGCTCTCCAGGCTTCCGGCAATGGATTTGATGGGCGCCAGCGAATTGTTCAGCTCGTGG
Source organism: Bryobacteraceae bacterium (assembly GCA_017883415.1). Lineage (GTDB taxonomy): Bacteria > Acidobacteriota > Terriglobia > Bryobacterales > Bryobacteraceae > JADGNR01. The sequence goes on from JADGNR010000569.1 coordinate 2,323, forward strand.
CCGAGCACGCGCACCAGCCGCTGCCAGGCCTGCAACTCCTGTTCGCTGAGGGCTTGCGTGAGGTCGGAGATCACCACCAGGTCCAGCGGCAGGCCGCGCTCGCGGATTCTCGTGCGGCGCACGCCCCAGCGGCCCGCGCCGCCGGGGAACACCGCTTGCAAAGTCCCCTGCGGCGGACCGTCCAGGCACGCTTCCAGGTTCAATTCGGCCGCGGTCTGGCCCAGCAGACGCTCGGGCAGAGCGGCCAGGATGCGCTCGCCCGCGCGGTTTACCAGGCGCAGGCGGTGGTGTTCGTCGAAAGCGAAAATGGCCACGTCGATCTCGCGCATGACCGTGCGCAGCAGGGTGGTGGCCTCCATTGCGCCCAGGCGCTGCTCGCGCAGGGTGCTGCCCAGCGTGTTGACTTCGCGCATGACCTCGCCCAGCGCGTCATCGGGACGCGGCGATCGGCCGCGTACGGAAAAATCGCCCTCGCGCAGGGCCCCCAGCAGATTGGAGAGCGTTTGCAGGGGGAACACCACGCGTTCGCGGACGGCCATGGCAAACCCCAGCCAGGAGCAGACGATGATGACCGTGAAGGTCCATTGGTATTTCGGTTGAAAGCCAAAGGTCCAGAGAACATAGAGCGCCGTGGCCGAGCCCGGGAGCCCGGCCAGGAAGGCCAGCAGGACGACGCGCCCTTCGTGGCTGAGGCGGGCGGGTTTGTAGGCGCGGGTCATGAGTGGGGGCCAGGGGCCGGGGGCCAGGGGCCGGG
>JADGNR010000281.1 GCA_017883415.1 Bryobacteraceae bacterium
GCGGCGATGCCCTGCGCGCGCTGCCCCTGCTCCGCCAGACCGTGGCCATTGCCGACCTGGTTTGTCGCGCGAACGACCAGCAGCGCGGGTACACACGAATGAGCGCGGCTTTCGCGCTGGCTCGGCAGCGGCAGTTCGAGGAAGCCGAGCGGCTGGCGGGCGAAGCCGTCGTCCTCGGCCGGTCGATGCGGCCCCCGCAGGCCGAGCAGTTTGCCGCGCAACTGGAGGAGATCCGCCGCATGAAGACGGCGGCGCAAAAGTCCGCGGACGGTATGCCAGTCCCCATATCGGTGGGCACAGGTTATGGCAGCGGCGGCGGCGTGTACCGGTGACCACTACCGCTTGGGCAGGACCTTGACGTCGGTGACGTAATACTTGTCGCCGTTCACCACGACGGCCGCTTCGATGCGGTCGCCGACATGGAGCTTGGCGAACTCCGCGTCGGGCTTAACGGGATACTCCATGGTCATCGCGTCCATCCAGTCGCCGATCTTGCCGGCATCGATGCTGGCGGACTTCGCGGCCGGGTCGAGCGCCAGGATCTGGCCCTGCATGGGGTAGCGCTTGCCCTGGTCTTTGGTACCGCAGGACACGAGGGCGAGCGCGAGCAGCAACAGGCAAATGCGGGTGGTCATCGCTTCCCATCCTCGCAGGAGGGGGCGGGCAGACGCACCTCGGGCGTCGAATCCGCGCCGGAAGGCACGGCCGGAATCACCATGCGGTCGCGCGGAACCGAGCGCAGCACGTTCACCAGCGGGATGGCGCAGGGCCGTCCCGGAGCCACCAGGGTGATGTTTCCCCGCACCATGGGCAGCGTAGCCGGGGGAGCGAAGTAGGAGCCCCCGCTTTCTCGATACTTCTTCAGAGCATCCTGAAGATTCCGAAGCCGCAGATGCAGTTCCCCGGGAGCCGGCGCTTTTTCGGGTTGCTGTTGGGCGTCGGAGGTGCCGGGCTGTGCCGGGGCGGCCGGCGTTTCCGTCTTGGGCGCCTGGTCCGGCGGAGGTGGCGTCTGCGCTAACAGCGGGGCGCCGAGGAAGAGGGCAAGCACAAAGAGGCGCATCGTTCCTCCTGCTAGAATTCTACACCCGGCCTCCGCCAGGGAAACCCCCGGGATTATAGTTGAGAGGAGCCCGCGGCTCACACTCCCCATGGATCGCGACTTTCTCCGAGGCAACCTGGCACTCGATTTCCCCACCGAGCCGTTCCGGTCGGCGCCGGCGTTGCTGATCCGCTCCGCGGTCATCTTCTTCTCCCATCTGCCGTTCCTGGCGGCGGTTACCTTGCTGGTGTTTCTTCCGGGCAAACTGGTGGTCCAGTTCGCCAGTTACCTGCTGGATGTCCCCACCGACGGAATCCTTTCGTATTTTCTGCTCGATCTCAGCGACCTGCTGCTGGGAGCGCTGGTGGCGCCCGCGGTCATCTATCGCCTGGTGACCCAGTTCCGCACGGGCAAGGGCGCGGGCATTGCCCAGTCGCTCCGCTGGGGCCGCCGCCAATGGGGGAAAACGCTTTGGAACAAGTTCAAAGTGGAAGTGACGGTGGCGCTCTGGAGCCTGCTCCTGTTTGTTCCCGGACTGATGGCGATGGTGAGACTCGCCCTCACGGACGCCATCGTGGCCATTGAAGCCGACCGGGAGCCGGAAGTCCTGGAACGCAGCCGCGCACTGAGCAAAGGGCATCGCTGGCGCATTTTTGCCGTGCTGCTGCCGGTGATGGTGGTGGAGTTAGCAGCCACCTTCCTGGCTCTCAACGCGCTGTCCCAGGCGGTGCATTCCCGCGTGGCGATTGCGCTGGGCGATAGCCTGCTCGCCGTGGGCGGTCAATGGACCACCGTGGTCGTGCTGCTGATGTACCTGGGGCTGACCGGGCCGGTGGGAGAGCCGGCTACCAAGGCGGCGCCGGTGCGCCGGGCGCGGAAGACGAAACCCGCCCGCGAACGGCGCGCCGCGTGACGGTTCTGCGGTAGCCTACCGGGTATGCAGAAGGTCAACCTTGCCGAAAAGCTCGCTTCCTTTTCCGAGCACTACAAACCGAAGATCGTGGGCGAATTGAACGGACAGCAGGTAAAGCTGGTGAAGTTCCAGGGCGACTTCGTCTGGCACCACCACGACGCCGAGGACGAACTGTTTCTGGTGCTGCGCGGCAGTTTCCGCATGGACTACCGCGACGCCGAGGGGCGCGAGCAACAGATGCAGATCGGCGCCGGCGAATTTGTGATTGTGCCGCGCGGTACCGAGCACCGCCCGGCGGCGGACGAAGAGGTGGAGGTGATGCTGTTCGAGCCCGCCACCACGTTAAACACCGGCAACGTGCGCGGCCGGATGACGGTGGAGCAGTTGGAGCGGATCTGAGGGCCAATTGGCGATGCCGAGACTGACAGATGCTTGATTGGACAACCTGCTCGGCACTCGAACGGCATCCATCCAAAGTCAGCGGTGCCTGGGTATTCCGGGGAACTCGCGTGCCGGCTTCCGCTCTGTTCTCGAATCTCGAAGGCGGAGCCACGGTGGACGAGTTCCTCGAGTGGTTTCCCGGCGTGTCACGCGAGCAGGTGAACATCGTACTGGAGCACGCCTCACGTAGCTTGGGGGACCCGGTCCCGGCGTGACGCGTGCCCGATGCGCATATTGCTCGACCACAACACCCCGGCGCCCCTACGTTACTGGCTGATCGGGCACCACGTGGAAACGGCCTATGAACGCGGTTGGGCCGAACTGACCAATGGCGATCTCCTCCAAATGGCTGAGAAGGCTGGCTTCGATCTGACGATCACGACAGACAAGGGCATCCGCTACCAGCAGAATCTTGCCGGACGCAGGTTGGCGCTCGTCGTGATCAATACAAATGATTGGACGCGAATCCGGAGATCGAAATCCATTGTGGTGGATGCAATGGTGGACATCCAGCCAGGGTCTTTCCTTGAAATCGAGATTCCGATGGAATCATAGGACCGTGTCTACATCACAGTATGGGCGTGATGCGGCCATGTGTCCGCCGAACTTCGAGAACCTTGTGGCGAGGTAGACTCAACCTTGGGAAGAGGAGCGCTGGCATACGATCGGCTGCGCCGGCGGCATCGCGATCCTGCTGGTAGTTCACACAAACGAGGAACCACATGGTGAAGAAGAAATCCGCATCATCTCGGCAAGAAAGGCGAGTCCCCGCGATCGCGCTCTTTACTTCGCCCATCACTGACAAGCAACGCCGGGAACTGCAGCGGCTCGCCGCGCGCCCTGATTCGAAGATCGATTTTTCCGATGCGCCCGAAGGAAATCCGCGGACGTCCGACATTCAGGTGGGACGTTTCTACCGGCCAATCAAGCAATTGGTGAGCCTTCGCGTGGACGCCGACGTGCTTGCCTGGTTTCGCGGGCAGGGAAGGAAGTACCAGACGCATATGAACGAGGTCCTCCGTCGGGAAATGCAGACGAACGCGCGGGGCCGATGAGAACGCACCCGCCTATCCCCCCTCCAGTAGTTCCAGCAGCTTCTCCTGCACGGCTTCGCCGGTGGGGCCGTCGGGGGTGATCACCAGGATGGTGTCGTCGCCGGCGATGGTGCCCACTACTTCGGGCCAGCCTTCGTTATCGAGCGCCACCGCCACCGAGTTGGCATGGCCGGGAGACGTTTTGAGGATCACCAGGTTCTGCGCGCGGAGTACGTCCTTAAGGAATTCGCCGGCTAGCATGGAGAAGCGCGGGCCGGTCTCTTCGGGCGCCATCTCCTGGTAACCGTCGCGCGTCTTCACCAGGCGCAGGTCGCGGATGTCGCGCGACAGCGTCACCTGCGTGGCGGCGATGCCGACGTTCTTCAGCTCCTGGGCGAGCTCCTCCTGGGTGGTGATGCGTTTGCCGCGAATCAGCTTCAGGATCTGGCCCTGCCGGTAGGTTTTGGTCATTTGCTCATCTCTCCCAGACGCTCGCGGGCCGCGGCCAGCGCGGCGGCCACGGTGTGCGGACCGGTGCCGCCCGGAATCTCGCGCGACGCCATTCCCGCTTCCGGATTCAGCAGGGCCGCGAAATCGGCGGTGAACTCGGGGGCGAAGCCCGCCATCTCTTCCGCGGTCCAGTCCGACGGCCGCTTCCCGCGGCGCACGCTTTCGAGCACGAAGCGGCCCACGATCCGGTGCGCCTCGTGGAACGGCGTCCCGGCGCGCGCCAGCGCTTCGGCCAGGTCCGTGGCCACCACCCAGCTTTCCTCGGCGGCGGCCGCCGGTTTCGCGGGGTTGAGCCGGGCGGATTGAATCACCTCGCGCATCATTTCGAGCGATCCGGCCAATTGATCGGCGGCCTCGAAGAGCGGGACCTTGTCCTCCTGCATATCGCGATTGTAGGTCATCGGCAGGCCCTTCATGGTCACCAGCAGCGCGGTGAGACAGCCCATGACGCGCCCGCTTTTCCCGCGGATCAGCTCGAGCGCATCCGGGTTCTTCTTCTGGGGCATCAGGCTGGAACCGCTGGTGACGGCATCGCCCAGCTCCAGCCAGCCGAACTCCTCGCTGGAATAGAGGATCCAGTCCTCGGCCAGGCGGCTGAGATGAATCATGGCGACAGTAGCGGCATAAAGGAAATCGAGCGCGAAATCGCGGTCGCCGGAGACGTCCATGCTGTTGCGCGTGAGGGCCGGGAAACCGAGGTCGCGGGCCATCGCCTCGCGGTCGAACGGAAAGCCGCTGCCCGCCAATGCGCCCGCGCCCAGCGGCAGCACGCCGGCGCGCCTTTGCGCCTCGCCGAAACGCTCCCAGTCGCGCGCCAGCATTTCAAAATACGCCAGCAGGTAGTGCGGCCAGAGCACGGCTTGGGCGCGGCGCAGGTGCGTGTAGCCGGGGATGACGGCGCCGGAATAGCGGACCGCGAGATCGAGCAGCGCGCCCATCACGCCGCACAACAGCGCGCGCACCCGCTCCGCTTCCTCGCGCACCCACATCCTGGTATCGAGCGACACCTGCTCGTTGCGGCTGCGGCCGGTATGGATCTTATCGGCCACGGCGCCAACCCGCTCCTTCAGCTTGCGGATCACCAGCGTGTGGACGTCTTCATCGGACGCGCCTTCGAAAAACGCGGGCGAGGCGGCATCGGCGCGCATCTGGTCGAAGGCTTCGACGATGCGCGCGCGCTCCTCGGCGGTGAGGATGCCGACCCGCTCCAGCGCGCGCGCGAACGCTTGCGAGCCCTCGATATCCGCGTCGATCAGACGCCGGTCGAAAGCGAGCGACCCGGAGAACCGCTCGAAAACCTCCGACGGCCCCGCCTCGAACCGCCCGCCCCAGAGCTTCATCGCGATTTGCCGGCCATTGCCGCCCGCACCTTGATGGGCAGGCCCACCAGGTTGATGAAGCCCAGCGCGTCCTTTTGGTCGTAGCTCGCGCCCATGGTGAAGCTGGCGATATCGAGCGCATACAGCGAGTGGGGCGACTGGCGCGCGAGCGGCACGATGTTGCCCTTGTAGAGCCGCAGTTTCACTTCGCCCGTGGTGGTCTCGCTCACCTTTTCGAAAAACCCGTCGAGCGCCACGCGCAGCGGCGTGTACCACAGGCCGTTGTACACCATCTCGGCGTATTCGAGCGCCCGCTGCTGCTTGTAGTGCAGCGTGTTCCGGTCGAGCGTGAGGGCCTCGAGCTCGCGCATGGCGAACAGGATCAGCGACCCTCCGGGCGTTTCGTAGCAGCCGCGCGATTTCATGCCCACGAAGCGGTTCTCCACCAGGTCGGTGCGCCCGATGCCGTGCTCCGCGCCCACCTGGTTGAGCGTTTCGAGCAGCTCGAAAGCCTTCATCTTGCGGCCATCGACCGAAACCGGCGCACCCTTCTCAAAACCGATGGTGACTTCGCCGGGGGTATCCGGGGCATCCGCCGGGCTCTTCGTGAGCATCCAGATTTCATCGGGCGCCGCGTTGCCCGGGTCCTCGAGCGCGCCGCCTTCGTGGGAGATGTGCCAGATGTTGCGGTCGCGGCTGTAGATCTTGGTGGTAGAGGCGGCGATGGGTATGTTGCGGGCGCGCGCATAGGCGATGGCGTCTTCGCGCGACACGATGTCCCACTCGCGCCACGGAGCGATCACCGGCAGGTGCGGCGCCAGCGCTTTGTACGTCAGCTCGAAGCGCACCTGGTCGTTGCCCTTTCCCGTGCAGCCGTGCGCCAGGGCGTCGCAGCCGGTGGCGAGCGCTACTTCCACCTGCTTGCGGGCCAGCAGGGGGCGGGCGATGGAGGTGCCGAGCAGGTACTTGTGCTCGTAGACGGCGCCGGAGCGGACCAGCTTCCATAGATATTGCGAGACGAACTCCTCGCGCAGGTCCTCGATGTAGACTTCGGCAGCGCCGGTGCGGCGGGCCTTCTCCTCCAGGCCGGCGAGCTCGTCGCCGCCCTGTCCGATATCGCCGCACACCGCGACGACTTCGCAGCCGTAGTTCTCCTTCAGCCACGGGATGATGACAGAAGTATCCAGGCCACCCGAGTAGGCGAGGGCCACTTTCTTCGGTTTACTCATAAAATTGGGGCGGGGCCGATTACGTGAGCATCATCAGCAGCAGCGCCTTCTGCGCGTGCAGCCGGTTCTCCGCCTGGTCGAACACCGCCGACCGTTTCGCCTCCATGACGGAATCGCTGCCCTCTTCGCCGCGCTTGGCCGGCAGGCAGTGCATAAAAATGGCATCCGCCCGCGCCTGCGCAAACAGGGCGTCATTCACCTGGTACGAATGGAAGGCTTTCTTGCGCTCGATCGCTTCCTGTTCCTGTCCCATGCTGGCCCACACGTCGGTATACACCACGTGCGCGCCGCGCAGGGCCTCGGCCGCATCGTGGGTTACCACCACCGACGCGCCTTCCACCGCCGCCAGCCCTTCGGCCTGCGCCACAATATCCGGGTCGGGCGTATATCCCTCCGGGCACCCCAGCGCGAAATCCATGCCCAGCCGCACCGCCGTCAGCATCAGCGACTGCGCCACGTTGTTGCCGTCGCCGATGAACGCCAGTTTGCGGCCCTTCAGATCGCCGAAGTATTCCCGGACGGTTTGCATGTCGCCCAATGCCTGGCAGGGGTGGTATGCATCGCTCAGCGCGTTGATGACCGGCACCGAGGACCAGTGCGCCAGGCCCTCCACGGTCGACTGCGAAAACACCCGCGCCACGATCCCGTTCACCCAGCGATCCAGGTTCCGCGCCACATCCTTCAGCGGCTCGCGGACGCCGATGGGCCCATCGACGAATACCGAGCCGCCGCCCAGTTCCCGGATGGCCAGCTCGAAGGTCAGCCGCGTGCGCAGCGACGGCTTTTCGAACAGCAGCGCGATGGACTTGCCCGCCAGCGCCTGGGCGTAATCGCGCGGCGCCTGCTTCACCGCCTCCGCCAGATCGAGGAGGTAAAGCAGTTCATCGTCAGTGAGATCGAGGTCCGAGAGCAGGTCGGCGCCCGACACTTTCAGGATCTGGTCAGGGCCGAAAGGCCGGCTCATGGCGACCACCTTGTTTGAATGTTTATTCACCTGAACGAATAATTACACACAGAAGGGCGGGCCGTCAAGCACTGACAAACGGTAGTGGTACGGCCTGCGTTGCTGAGGCCGATGACGCTCCACCAGCCCGTCGTTAAATTGATCCAGGCATCTCTGCCGCCCATTGGACTCTGGCTGCATTGATCATCTGCTGAACCTGTGGAGTGGCGTTAATCGGGATAATCTCGATGTCTGGATGGCC
>JADGNR010000282.1 GCA_017883415.1 Bryobacteraceae bacterium
TCTCTCGTTTGGCGTGCGCTATGTCTGGCTGCTCGACCCCGAAACGCGCAAGGCCCACGGCTGGACCGCCGAAGGCATGCACGAAGTGAAGGAACTGCGGACCGAGAACCCCGAGATCGTTGTTCCCATTGCGGCCCTGTTCGAATACTAGCGCCGATATCCCCCGCCCGCTCAATTTGAGATACTGAGCGTTTCCGAGGAGGCGACCCGATGAACCGAAAATCAGCCCTCGCGCTGGCCCTGACCGCGGCGGTGGCGCTTACCGCGCAAACCCAGCGCGCGCCCAGAGGCGCCGCCCCCGATGCCGCCGATGGCGAAGCCCCGCCGCGCGCCGCGAATCAGACCATGAAGCAATTGGTGCGCGGCACCGAGTATGCCGTGGCCTCCATGATGCCGCAGGCCACGCTCACCGCCGAGCACGTGCTGCGCGCGGGCGGCAACGCCTTCGATGCCATCGTCGCCGGCCAGGCCGTGCTTGGCTTGGTGCAGCCCAATATGAACGGCGTGGGCAGCGACGCCACCTTGCTGATCTACGATGCCAAGGCCAAGAAAGTGTTTTCCCTGAACGCCGAGGGCACCGCGCCGCGCCTGGCCACCATCGCCTGGTACAAGGCCAACAAGGACGGCAAGATCCCCGTCAACGATAGCCTGCTTTCCGGGACCGTTCCCGGCGTGGTCGACGCCTGGTACATTCTGCTTTCGCGATGGGGTACGAAGAACTTCGCCGACGTGTTGCAGCCCGCTATCGAACTGGCCGAACGCGGCGTCCCCATGGGCCGCTCGCTCAATTCCGCGGCGCTGAAAAAGTACCCCAGCAGTATGCGCGTCTATGCCCCACCCGACGGTCAGAGCTGGAAGGATGGCGAAGTCTGGAAGAACCCCGACTTAGCGCGCACGCTGCGCCGCCTGGTGGAAGCCGAGAAGGAGGCCGCCGGCAAGGGCCGCGAAGCCGGGCTGAAGGCTGCCCGCGACCGTTTTTATAAAGGTGATATCGCCCGCGAGATGGCCCGCTTCTCGGAAGAAAACGGCGGCCTGTTCCGCTACGAGGATTTCGCCGCGTACACGGCCAAGGTGGAAGAGCCCGTCTCCACCACCTACCGCGGCTACACCATCTATAAGAACGCATCCGCCAGCCAGGGCCCGGCCGAACTGTTCGCGCTCAACATCCTGGAAGGCTATGACCTCAAGAAGATGGGGCTCAACTCCGCCGACTACATACACACCTCCGCCGAAGCCATGAAACTGGCCATGGCCGACCGCGATACCTATCTCGGGGACATGGACTTCATCAAGATCCCGTACGCCGGACTTCTTTCCAAGGAGTACGCCGCTGCACGCCGCAAGCTGGTGGACCCCGCCAAGGCCGCGGTGGATTTCCGCCCGGGCGACGTCGCGCCCTTCGCCGGCGCCGCTTACGAGCCGGTCGACCGTCCGCGCGACGTGAACCTGCGCGGCAATGCCGATCACACCGGCGACACCAGCTATATCGCCGTGGTGGACAGAGAGCGCAATATGATCAGCTTCACGCCCAGCCTGCACAGCGCCTTCGGCACCAAGATCGTGATCGCCAACCTGGGCTTCATATTCAATTGCCGCGGCGATTATTACTCGCTGGTTCCCGGCCACGCCAACGCGCTCGAGCCCGGGAAGCGCCCGCGCAGCACCTTGCAAGGCACGCTGGTGATGAAAGACGGCAATCCGTTTCTGATCACCGGGAGCCCGGGCGCCGACGACCAGTGCATGCGCACCATGCAGACCTTGCTCAACATCGTGGACTTCGGCATGAACGTGCAGCAGGCCATCGAGGCGCCGCGCTGGGCCACGCGCAGCTTCCCCGCCTCGCCCTTTCCGCACACCATGTACCCGGGCGACCTGTCGCTCGAAGGCCGCATTGCGGACGACGTGCGGGCCGAGCTGGCACGCCGCGGCCACGTGGTCGTCATGAAGGGTCCCTGGTCGATGAATGACAGCGCCGCCATTATGGTGGAGGCCGTCACCGGCACGGTGAGCGCCGGCGCCGACCCGCGCACCGCGGCCCTGGCGCTGGCCTGGTAAGGGAGCGGCTACAGCCGCCGGATGGCCGGCGTGCGCGTCCCTTCCCAGCGATACTCGAAGTGAGCATCGGGCCGCACCGCCAACACCAGCGCGGGGCGAAAGCATGCGAGGCAGACACCGCCCGCGCGCCGCACACAACGGTAGACCACACCGTTGGACCCGGTGGCCAGCAGTTCGCGGGCAAACGCCTGCGATGCCGTGTACGAATCGGGGTCGTGTAGCGGGACGTTTTGCGCCGTCTTGGAGCGAATATCGTGAAACGCGGCGTCGAAGTTGGCCCGGTAAAGCCGCATCTGGAGGCGGGTCTCGAATACTCCCACCTCTTCCAGTTCCTTCGTCCGGTGGTAAACCGCTTCGGCGTGCGCGACAGCGAGCGACGTGCCCGCATACCAGGCGCCGCGCTCCTCTCCGTGGAAACGGCCGCCTCCGGGGCGCGGATGGCAGAACGCCGCCATCACCACGCTGGCCATGGGACGCCCGGCGACCCATTCCTCCTTGGGAATCCGGTGCAGGATGCCGAGTTCGGCCGAGATACGGTCGTTCGTCCAGCTTTCGAGCTCGAAGACGAAGGGCAAGTCTTCGGGAGCGGCGATGCGGTCCAGAATGCCGGCGGAGGGATATAGGCTGGGGACCAGGCGGCACGTGTCCTGCAATCGAAAATGCGCGACTGCGGCCATCAGTTCCAGGCGCCGCGCCGCCCGTCGAGCAGCCGCCGCACCTGGTAGAGGCCGTCCATGCCGCCTTCAGCCAGCAGCGCCAGCGCGGGCCGGCCGCCAAATAGCGGATTGCTGTTGGGCAGCTTGATCCAGCGGTTCGCCAGGTCCGGCTCGGGATATAGGATTTGCAAATCCTTGTAGATTCCCAGAACCAGCGAAATGCGCATCAGCATGTCATAGGAGAGCGTCCCCACTTGATTGGCCTTGTACTTGTAGAATGTCGATTCCGGGGGCCACCCCAGCAAGGCGCGCTGCTCTTCGGTACTCAGCTTCCAGGCCTGCGCGATCTGGAAAAAGGCGCGCATCGCCGGGCCGGACATCCGGCGCCGGACCTCGGGGCTGCGCCGTTGTTCCGCCGGGATACCCGGGCGCGCCAGATCGAGTGGATCGGCGGGGCGCGGTAGTTCCATATCTGGAGTATATACTACAAATCTGGAGTAGGGTAGGCCCGCTGGCCTGCCCAGCGCGCACAGGGCGCCCGGCCTCTCCCGAAAGGGACCCGCTTCTCGCGACATGTATGCCGTATGATGCAGTCGCCGCGTTTCCTGATGATGGCCGTCGTGGCCGCGCTCGCGCCCGCCGCCGTTGTGGAGCAGGAGGCGCCGCCGTTCGTGCGCCCGTGGAACAAGCCGCCCGGGAAGGCTGCGCCGCGGTCGCGCGAGGGCAGGCGGCCCAGAGGGCGCCCCGGCCTACCCCACTGGCCACGCGAGCCTGTGCGGAGATGGATCGAGCCGGTGCCGATTACGATCACCCCTTGCACCAGCCTTCCCGGCAACCCGGTTTTCACCATCAAGGGGGGCAAGGTCACGATGACCAAAGGGCAATGACGCCGCGGCGGTTTTCGTGGCTTTTTACGGTGCGGGCTGCGGCAGGGATTGTAGTGAGGCCATCAGGTCGCCGGTGAGCCGCAGCACGTTCCATCGGACCTTTTCGACGGTGTACCGGGCATCGTAGAAGGCGATCCACTTGTCGTTCTCGATGACGCGGGCCTCCTCCGCCTGGCGAAGCGTGGCGCGGCCCTCCGTCATCTGGGCCAGGTAGACGGATAGCTGCTCGCGCGAGACCTCCAAGTCCAGACGCGCCACCTCGGCCGCGGTTTCCGCCTTCCTGACGTCGCGGAAGGACTGCTGCAAATCGGAGGCGATGCGGTTGCGCGTGTTGTTCAGGTCGATCTTCAGGCGGGAGATTTCGGCCTGAGTCTGAGCCATCTGGCCGCTCACGCCGGGCCCGGTGAGCAACGGCAATTGGAAAGAGACGCCGAGCTGTCCGTTATTGCGCTGGAACTTCTGGAAGAAGTCGGCATAGTTGTTGAACTTGGCGAAGAGGCCATACTGCGCCACCAGGTCCACGCGCGGCAGGCGCTGGGCCCGCTCGCCGCGCATTTCGAGTTCCTTGGCGACGATCTGCGATTGCAGGCGCCGCAACTCCTTGTTGGCTTCGAGCGCGGATTGAATGGCCTGCTCTTCCGATTGCGGCAGGGGGGGCGCCGGCCGCTGCTGTTCCACGGCGCGGACGCGGTCGTCGGCCGCGAATCCCAGAGCCAGGGCGAGCGCCGTTTCCGCGGCAGCCTGGTCGTCCTCGAGATTGGCGGCGAGTTGGTTCGCCTGCGCCAGTTTGAGGGCGGCCATCTTCTCCGCCAGCGGCAGGGCGCGCCCTTCCTGTACCTGCGCCCGGATGGTCTCCAGCACCTTCTCGAGGCTTTCGGCATCCTTGCGCGCCAGCGCCCCGATGCGCAGCGCGCGTTCGGCATCGAGGTAGAGCGACGCCGAGCGGTAGGCTACTTCGTCGCGCTTGCTGACGGCGGCGAGCGAGGCACCGCGGGCATCCTCCTTGGCCTGCGCCACGGCGAAACTCTGCGGCCGGTTGAAGATGTACTGTGCGGCGTTCGCCTGCACGATGCTGGGCGCGGAACCCGCGATGCTCAAGGGAAAGCCCCAACTCTTGGCCAGCCCGCTGCCTACCAGGACGCGCGGGGCGAACGGGTCTTTGGCTACGCGCACCGCCTGCCGCGCCTTCTCCTCATCGAGGCGCGCGAGCGCGATATCCGGATTCTGACGGAGCGCCGTCTCGACCGCCTGCCGCAGGGTCATGGGGCGGACATCGCCGCGCAGCACGCCAGCTAATCCCAGAAAGAAGACCGCTCGTTTGGACATAGTTCATTGTGGGACAGGGGGCGCACCCTGTCCAGTTGAGGGCGAAAGCGCGTAATCCGCCTTGGCCCCGGCGCTCAGGCGATTGGTTTGGGCATGCGCCGCCGCTGCCCAGGCCAGCGCGACGGCGACAGGATTGGCGCGGGACCTGCGGCTGGTCTTGAGACGGGGCCCAGTCGTTATTCCATGCGCAAAGCTTCCACCGGGTTGATGGACGAAGCGCGATGGGCCGGCAGGTAACTGGCGATGGCGGCGGCGGCGAGCAGGCCGGCGGCGGCCACGGCGTAGGTGACCGGATCGAGCGCGCTGGTCTGGAACAGCAGAGCGGTCATGATGCGGGTGACGGCGACGGCGACGGCCAGGCCCACGCCGATGCCGATCGCCGCCAGCAGCACGCCCTGGCCGACCACCATGGCGCGCAGTTCGGCGTGGCCGGCGCCCAGCGCAATGCGGATTCCCAGTTCGCGGGTGCGCTGCGAGACGGAATACGAGACCACACCATAGATGCCGACGATGCCCAGCAGCAGCGCCATGCCGCCCGCGATGCCGAGCATCACCAGAGTAAAGGAACTGCGGGCCATGGAGCCGCGGTACACCTGTTCCATGGTGCGCGTGCGGACGATGGGGACGTCCGGGACCACGGACCAGACGGCCTGGCGGATCTGCGTCAACAGGCTTTCCGAGCCGGCGCGATCCGAGCGGATCACGTACACGATGCTGCGCGCGAGGAACTTTTCCTCGCCCCAGAAATCTTTCATGTACACCGGCCAATAAACGGCGGTGGGGGCCTTCTGGTCGGCGCCATCCAGGCGGACATCACCCACCACGCCGACGATCTCGCGCCACTCGTCTTTCATGCCCTCGCGGACGCGCTTGCCGAGGGCGGCGGCGGGGTCGCGCCAAAGTTCGCGCGCCAGATTTTCGGAGACAATGGCCACGTTGCGGCGCTGCTCGATGTCCATCCAGGTGAGATCGCGGCCGGCGACGAGCGGGGTGCCCATGGTTTGAAAGAAGCCCGGGGCCACGAACTTGAAACGGCGGAGCGGCGGCAGTTGGCCCTCGGAATAGACGCGGTCCGCGGCGTAGAGGACGTCGGTGCTGTTATTGCCGTCGGTGGGCACCGAATTGGCAAAGGCCACGGAGGTGACGCCAGGGATCAGGGCGAGCTTGCGGCGGATATCCTGCTGCATGGGCAGCACACGCTCGGTTTCCTTCACCAGGCCTTCGGGAATTTCGATGCGGAAGGTCTGCACCTGCGCGGGGGCCGCGAATCCGGGGTGGACCTGGCGGAGCGCCTGGAAGGTGCGGATCATCAGGCCGGCGCCGATGAGCAGCACCACGGCCAAAGCGGTCTGGAGGACGACCAGAATGTTGCGCGCGCGGTGCCGTTCCTTGCTCTGGCTGAGCGACCGTCCGCCGGCACGCAACACCGCATTGGCGTTGGGTGCCGCATATCGGAATACCGGAATCAGACCGAAGAGGAGCCCGGCCACCAGCGAAATCGCGAGCGTATATAAGATGGCCACCGGATCGAGCGAGATGTTGTCCAGGCGGGGAAGATACGCGGGCGCGATGGCCACCAGGGCGCGCAATGCGGCCCAGGCGAAGCCGAGTCCTACGGTTCCCCCGAGCAGGCCGAGAAATACGCTTTCGGTGAGGAGCGCGAGGGCGATGCGCCTTGAGCCGGCGCCCAACGCCATGCGCGTGGCCAGTTCCTGCTGGCGTCCCTCGGCCCGGACCAGCAGAAGGTTGGCGACGTTGGCGCAGGCGATCAGCAGGACCACTCCGATGCTCCCCATAAGCACCCAGAGCACTTTGCCCAGATCGCCCACTACGTCGTCTTTGAGCGGCCGCACGGCGGCCTGGATGCCCGCTTCTTCGAACATCTTGGCGCTGAAGCCGGGAGGCGCCGTGAATTTCCGGTTGACGATGGGGATCATGCGCGCCACATCGGCGTTGGCCTGTGCCAGGGTGACTTCCGGCTTGAGCCGGGCAATGCCCTGGTAGCTGAAGTTACCCAAATGAACCTTGGCGCGATCGAAGCGCATGGGCAGCAAGAGGTCGGCCTTCTCATCGAGGAAGCGGAAGGATTGCGGCATGACGCCGGCGATCTCCCTGACCTTCCCGTCGACGTTCAACTTGCCGCCGACCGCCGCCGGATCGCCCCCGAACCGGCGCTGCCAGAAGCCGTAACTGAGGATGACGGTTTGCGGTGAGGCGGGGTCGTCGTCGGCGAGCGTAAACCAGCGGCCCAACGCGGGACGGACTCCCAGGGCGTTGAGCGTTCCTTCGGTGACCAACAGGCAGGGGACCTGCTCCGGCGCCGCGCGCCCGGTCACGGCCACGCTGTCGCTCGACCAGACGCCGAACTGCTGAAAGGTCTGGTTTTCCTCGCGAAAGGTGAAGTAGTCCGAGGGGGAAGCGTTCAGGTCCTTCAGGTTGAGGCGCGGCGCGGTCTGCCAGACGGCGATCAATGCGCCGGGGTCGGAATAAGGCAGCGGCTTTAGCAGGACGCCGTTCACGACGCTGAAAACCGCGCTATTGGCGCCGACGCCGATGGCGATGGTGAGCAACGTCACAATCGTAAACATCGGCGAGCGCATCAGCCGGCGCGCCACCTGCCGGATCTCAGGGACAACGGCCACGTTTTCACCTCCAGCCCTTTGCGGGCCACACCAAGCGGGTTAGCGGGTTATAGAGATAAATACGCCGCCGCCGGAGTAAAGTTCGCAATTTCTGTCCGGCGGCCCGGCGCGCACTGGCGGCG
>JADGNR010000570.1 GCA_017883415.1 Bryobacteraceae bacterium
CGCCACGGCGCCGGGGGCATATCCGCGGGCGCGGCGAAGCATCGCGGGACCGAACGCTCCCACCCGGACCACGGAGTCGTCCACGCGGCGCGCGATGGGCCGCTCGCCGATCAGAAACGCGTCGGCAATGCCCGCGAGACGCTCGAGCGCATCCTCCTCCTGGTAGGCGATGGGCTCATTCGAGCGGTTGGCGCTGGTCAGGACCATCGCGCGGGGAGCGTCCTGGGCGAACAACAGGTAGTGCAGCGGGGTGTAGGGGAGCATCACCCCGAACTCGTCGTTTTCCGGTGCGATGCCCTCCAACTCCAACCGGGCCGGGGCCAGGACGATGGGCCGCTCGAGCGATGCGAGCGCCGCTTCGGCTGCCGGAGAGAGTTCCACCAGCAGGCGCGCTTGGTCGAGATCGCTTGCCATGAGGGCGAAGGGCTTCTCCTTGCGGAATTTGCGTTCGCGCAGAGCGCGCACCGCGGCGGTGTTCCGGGCATCGCAGGCCAGATGGTAACCGCCCAGTCCTTTCATGGCCACGATTCCGCCTTCGCGCAACAGGGCGGCGGCGCGACCGATGGCGTGATCGTCTCCTGCCACGGTTTCCTCGCCGGCGCGCAGGAAATAATGCGGCCCGCAGGCGGGACAGGCCACCGGCTGCGCGTGAAAACGCCGGTCCGCGGGATCGTGGTACTGCGCCGCGCAGTGCGGGTCCATGGGCCAGTCTTTCATGGTGGTCTGGCGCCGGTCGTAGGGCAACGCCAGCACGATGGTGTAGCGCGGCCCGCAGTTGGTGCAGTTGATGTAGGGGTAGTGGTAGCGCCGGTCGCCGGGGGTGAACAGTTCCTGCAGGCACTCGCCGCATACCGGCAGATCGGGCGAAATTCTCACCGTCGGCGCGCTCTGGCGCCGGCTTTCACGGATGATGAACCGGGTCAGGCCGGAGGGCGTTGCCGGAGAGACGTCGATGGCAGTGATGTGCGCGGCGGGTGGCGGTTCTGTTTCGAGACCGCGCAAGAAGGCGTCCAGAGCGGGCTCGGCGCCTTCCAGGTGGATCTCGACTCCTTCTTCCCCGTTCAATACCCAGCCGGCCAGCGTATTGGCGCACGCCAGGCGGAACACGAAGGGACGAAAGCCGACGCCCTGCACCACCCCGCGGACGCGAATGGAGCGCGCGCTCACCATGGATTTAGCCAGACTTCGCCCTCCCCGCAATCATAGCCAACCAGCGCTGCCGGTACCAACTGCTTCCCTGGAATGGGTTTCTGGGAAAGCGGTTGCCACCCACGCTAGCCGGGTGGGGCATGCTTTAGCTTGCCGATTCTTTCACGGCTCCCTCCGCCTCTGATAAAATATAGCGGTACCTCCCCAAAACATATCTCATGAGATTTGGCGTCATCGTTTTTCCCGGAAGTAATTGCGATCACGACGCGCTCTACGCGGTCAGCCGCAATCTCGGGCAGCCGGCGGAGTTTATCTGGCACGATTCGTCTTCGCTCGGCGACGTCGATGCCGTCATCCTCCCGGGCGGCTTCGCGTATGGCGACTACCTGCGCTGCGGCGCCATCGCGCGATTTTCGCCGGTGATGAAGGCGGTGGGCCGGTTCGCCGCCGAGGGCGGTCTGGTGCTGGGCATCTGCAACGGATTCCAGATCCTGGTGGAGGCCGGGTTGCTGCCCGGCGCGCTCCTCCGCAACCGCAGCCTCAAGTTCATCTGCCGCGAAGTTCGCCTGCGCGTCGAAACCACCGACTCGCCCTTCACCAACGCCGTCGAAAAAGGGCAAGTGCTGCGCATGCCCATCGCCCACGGCGAGGGCTGCTACTTCGCCGACGAGCGCACGCTGGACGAACTCGCGGAAGGGGACCGCATCGCCTTCCGCTACCTGGACAACCCCAACGGCTCGCTGCGCGATATCGCCGGCATCCTCAGCCCGGCGCGCAACGTCCTGGGGATGATGCCGCATCCCGAGCGCGCCACCGAGCCGCTCATGGGTTCGGGCGACGGCCTGCTGGTCTTCCGGTCGATGCTGGCCGTCGCGCAGGCCATCCGATGACCGGAGCCATTACGCCGGAGCTGATTGCCCAGCATCAGCTCACCGCCGCCGAGTATCAAAAGATCGCCGGCATTCTGGGGCGCGAGCCCAATTACACCGAACTGGGCATTTTCAGCGTGATGTGGAGCGAGCACTGCTCCTATAAGAGCTCGCGCCTGCACCTCAAGAAGCTGCCCACGCGCGGCCGGATGGTGGTGCAGGGTCCCGGAGAAAATGCGGGCATCATCGATATCGGCGACGGATACGTCATCGCCTTCAAGATCGAATCGCACAACCACCCCAGTTTTATCGAACCGTTCCAGGGCGCGGCCACGGGCGTGGGCGGCATCCTCCGCGACATCTTCACCATGGGCGCACGGCCCATCGCGGTGCTCGATTCCCTGCGCTTCGGCCGTCTGGACGATCCGGAAACCGGAGCGCGCAATCGCCGCATTGCGTCGGGCGTGGTGGCGGGGATCGCCCATTACGGGAACTGCTTCGGCGTCCCCACCGTGGGCGGCGAGTGCGTCTTCGAGCCGTGCTACGACGGCAATCCGCTGGTCAACGTCTTCGCCCTCGGCGTGTGCCGGAAGGAAGAGATTTTCTACGCCCGCGCGGCCGGCGTGGGCAACCCGGTCATTTACGTGGGCGCGCGCACCGGGCGCGACGGCATCCACGGCGCCTCCATGGCCAGCGCCGAATTCACCGAGGAATCGAAACAGAAACGGCCCAACGTGCAGGTGGGCGACCCGTTCATGGAAAAGCTCCTGCTCGAAGCCTGTCTCGAGGCCATGCGGACCGGCGCCATCGTGGGCATTCAGGATATGGGCGCCGCCGGCCTCACCTGCTCGACCTGCGAGATGGGCTCGCGCGGCGGCGTCGGGATCGAGATCGAGCTCGACCGCGTCCCGCAGCGGGAAACCGGCATGACGCCCTACGAGATCATGCTCTCGGAATCGCAGGAGCGCATGCTGCTGGTGGCGGAAAACGGCCGCGAAGAGGAGGTCTTCCGCGTCTTCCGCAAGTGGGGGCTGGAGTCCGCCGGGATCGGC
>JADGNR010000283.1 GCA_017883415.1 Bryobacteraceae bacterium
ATCACGCCGCTACCGGCTCCCGAGCCGGGCCCGCCGCCGCGCAGCCGGCCGGGCGACGATCACGCGGCGGCACCGCCTGCCGGTACGGGGCCGGCTCCGCGCGAGCGTCCGGCGCCGCCGCCAGCGCCAACCCCCGCGCCCGTTCCGCCGGTGGTTGTTCCGAAGGTGGAGCCCTCGATCAAGGTGGAGAAGCCGGACGCGACGCCGGCGAAGAAGCAGGCGCTGGTGCGGGCGAGGGAAGAGGACGACTTTTACCACGCGGCCCTCGAGGATGCCGGAACGAATTCGCAGAAGGCGATCCAGGAACTGGATCTGTGGACTCGGAAATACCCCGATTCGGAGTATCGCGACGAGCGCCTGTACTTCTACGTGCTGGCGTACCACGGCGCCAACCAGCCCGGTAAAGTCATGGATACGGCGGCAAAGCTAGTGTCCGGAAACATGGCGGCCAGGCTGGGCGACGCCACGCGGGTGCTGCAGGTGCTTCTGCCGGCGGCGGTGAATATCCAAAAACTGCGCGAGCCCACGGCCGAACAGCTCGCCACCGGGGAAAGAGCGGCACGGCAGTTGCTCGTCCTGGCGCCGGCATACTTTGCGGCCGCCAAGAAACCGGCGGGCACCACCGACGCCGCGTGGGCGATGGCGCGCGAACAGATCGAAGGCGTCGGCAAGGCGGCGCTGCGCCAGGTGGCGGCGTACTCCGAGGTGGCGGGGCGGCGGTGAGCACGGCAGGGGCCAGGGGCCGGGGGCCGGGGACCAGAGGTCGGTGGCTCGCTTCGCTCGCGGCGTTTTCTGCGTTTTCTCTTCCCACATTGACAATCCCGCCAGACGGAGTATCATTTGGATTACTCCCCCGATCGAAACCTGAAGGATCGAGTGAAATCCACTGAGAACCCCGTCATTCTGGAAACCGATCTGGTGGGCGTGGAGCGGCACGGGCGCGGCAAAGTGCGCGACGTCTACCGGGTCGACAACCGGTTGCTGATCGTGGCCACGGACCGCATTTCGGCTTTCGATTACATCCTGCCGAGCGGCATCCCCGATAAGGGCAAGGTACTGACGCAGCTTTCGATTTTCTGGTTCGATTTTCTGCGCGATCTCACGCCGAATCACTTGCTCACGGCGCAGGTGGCGGAGTACCCGGAGCCGCTCAGGCAATTTCGCAGCCAGCTCGAAGGCCGGTCGATGCTGGTGCAGCGCGCCCGCATGATCGAAATCGAATGCGTGGCGCGGGGCTACCTGGCGGGCTCCGGCTGGAAGGAGTACCGCGAGCAGGGGACGGTGTGCGGCATCCGGCTGCCGGCGGGGCTGCGGGAAAGCGACAAGCTGCCGGAGCCGATCTTCACGCCCGCCACGAAGGCGCAGTCGGGCCACGACGAGAACGTCTCCTTCGAGCGGGTGTGCGCGCTGGTGGGCGCGGATCTGGCCGGGCGATTGCGCGGGCTGACGCTTGCTTTGTACGATCGCGCGGCGCGCTACGCCGAGCGGCGCGGCATTCTGATCGCCGACACGAAATTCGAATTCGGTTTCGTGGGGGAAGAGCTGGTATTGGGCGACGAAGCGCTCACCCCGGACTCTTCGCGCTTCTGGCCGGCGGACAGCTACCAGCCGGGCGGGCCGCAACTTTCCTTCGACAAGCAATTCGTGCGCGACTACCTGGAAGCGATCCGCTGGAACAAGCAGCCGCCGGCGCCGCCGCTGCCCGAAGAAGTGGCGGCCCGAACCAGCGAGAAATACCGGCAAGCCTATGGCGCGCTCACGGGGCGCGAGCTATGAACTGGCTGGACATCGTGCTGCTGATCATCCTCGCCGTATCGGTGGCGACGAGTTTCCGCAAGGGTCTTACGCGGGAGGTGATCGGGCTGGCGGCGGTGATCCTGGGGATCGTGCTGGGCCTCTGGTTCTACGGGACGGTGGGGGCGCTGCTGTTGCGTTTCGTGAACTCTCGCGCGGCAGCGAACCTGGCGGGGTTCCTGCTGATCCTCTGCGGCGTCCTGCTGCTGGGCGGTGTGGTGCGGTGGGTGGTGGGAAAGTTTCTGCGCGTGACCGGGCTTTCCTTTTTCGATCATCTGCTGGGCGCGGCATTCGGGGCGGCGCGCGGGGTGCTGCTCTCGATCGCGCTGATCATGGGCATCATGGCATTCTCGCCAGGCGGCAAGACGCCCGAAGCGGTGGTGGATTCGCGGCTGGCGCCTTACGTGACGGATGCGGCGCGCGCCATGGCGGCGATGGCGCCGCACGATCTGAAAGAAGGGTTCCACAAGAGCTATGCGCAGGTGAAAACCGCCTGGGCAAACGCCCTGGAAAAGGGCATCCGGACCGCGCCTCCCGCGGAGAAGGGCGATCATGAAAAGCGAATTTGACCGGCTGGTGGAGCAGTTGCTCAGCGGAAGCATCTTCCTCGAAGAGGCGATCGAGATTCTGGAAAAGGGGATGATTCAAGGCGCGCTCGAGCGCAGCGGCGGCAAGCAGACGGCGGCCAGCAAGCGGTTGGGAATTCACCGCAACACGCTGCAGAGGAAAATGGTGCAGTATGGCCTGGGCGCCAGGCGGCCGCGCGCGCGGCGCAAGCCGGCCAAGAGCGAAGGGCGCGCGCGCAGGAGGAAAACGGGGGCGGCGTGAGGGAGCGCTTTCAGCTTTCAGCGATCAGCCTTCAGCGCTCAGCTAAATCCCGGACCCGGGATTTCGGTGCTTCCGCGGAACCGCGCCGTTACCGGGAATGGCCTGGAAAGCACAGGAACACCACGGACGCCTGGCTGCGGGCTAGCTGAAAGCTGAAAGCCGATCGCTGAAAGCTGTCCACCATGGACCTGCTGATTTTCGATCTTGACGGCACGCTCATCGATTCGCGGCTGGACCTGGCCGGCGCGGTGAACGCCACCCGCACCCACCTGGGCATGAGCCGGCTGGACAACGAGCGGGTGTATTCGTACGTGGGCAACGGGGCGCCGGTACTGATCCGGCGCGCGCTGGGCGACCAGGCGACGGAGGCGGAAATCCAGGAAGCGCTGGAATATTTTCTGGAGTACTACCACGAGCACGAACTGGACCACACGACGTTATACCCCGGGGTTGCGGACTCGCTCGCCCGGCTGCAGGCGGCGGGCAAGCGGATGGCGGTGCTGACCAACAAGCCGGTGAGGATGAGCCGCGCGATCGTGGAGGGGTTGAAAGTCGGCACGCACTTCTTCCGGGTCTATGGGGGCAACAGTTTCGAATTCAAGAAGCCGAACCCGATCGGGGTGGATACGCTGATTCGCGAGGCGGGCGTGAGCCGCGAGCGCACCATGATGGTCGGAGACAGCTCGGTGGACGTCCATACGGCGCGGAACGCCGGGATTCCATGCTGCGGCGTCACGTACGGATTTCAGCCGGAGACACTGGCCGACCCGGCGCCCGACCTGCTGGTGGACCGCATGGAGCAACTGGTGGACCGGCTGCTGGGGGAAAGCGGAGGCGGAGCATGAAGCATCATCCCGGCGCCACGGTGCCGGTAAGCGGCATTTACTGGTGCAGTGTGTGCAAACTGCCGGAGCGGTTCACGGCGGGCCAGCAATTTCCCGAGTGCCGGAACCTGTGCGGGCGCGGGCTGTGGGAGCTGGTGGAAGACCAGGGCGGCGAGGAAACGACGCGCTGAGGCGCGCTACTTCACCAAGGCGGCGCGCGTTTCGCGCAGGGTGCTTTCGAGGCTCTCCCTGGGCAGGCTGCGAATGATCGGCTCGATGAGCCAGCCCAGTCCGGCGGGGATATCGCGGGTGAGCGAGATGGCCTCGCACTCGACCCAGGTTCCGCCGTCGCGTTGCTGAAAGCGCCAGTAGGTATTCAGCCGCCACAGGAAGCCCTGCCCGGTTCCGGGGGGCAGCTCGCGCTCGCCCGGTTTGCCCGCTTTTTCCACCTCGGCGATCTTGGTGGTGCGGGAACTGCTGCGCCAGCGGGCGCCGCTCAGCGGGACGTAGCGGACGTCGTGCTCGGTATCGAGCACCACGGTGATGACCTTCTTCTTGAGGAGCCGCATGTAGACCAGGAAGTCGTTGCCGTTGCGTTGGAGGGTGCGGGAGTCGACCACCTCGCGATGCCAGGCGCGCTTGTGGTCGTAGTCCTGCATCAGGGCCATGGCCCGATCGAGCACGACGCCGGGGAGGAACACGGCGCCGGTCCAATCGTGCACCAGGCCGGCGGGCACCGCGAAATCGCCCTTGCCGACGAACGGCTCGACCACAATCTCGCCCTGGCGCACGCGGCGGGCGCGTTCCGGCGATTCGTCGGACCAGAGAAAGTCCGGGCGGGCATCGAGGCGCTGCTCGACCTGGCGGACGTAGCGGTCGAAGGCGGCCACGGTCTGCGGCTGCAACTCGGCGGCGGCGAGGGGGGCGGCGAGGAGAGCGGCCAGGGCGATCAGCCTCATGCTTCCATCTTCGCCCGAAACAGGGAACCTTGCATTGCGACGCGGAGACGCGAAGAACGCGGAGGCATCGCGGAGAAGAAAAAGTCAAAACCAGAGGTGGCTGAGGACGCGGAGATGGTAGGCACTCACGGTCGCGGCTCTGAAAGCGCGTCGGAGCCGGCCCAGAGGGCAACCCATGGGGGAGCGGGAGGATTTGGTCACACTCCGTGATCTCGGGACGGGTGCGTGGCGACCGCTCCCTTACGGTCGCGGCTCTGATTGGGTCGTCGCTGCTCCACTTCTGTGTCGCACACCCTTCCCATCTTCGCCCGAATGCGTGGGACTGGTAAGATCGAAATCATGGATCTGAGCTACCCGATCGGGAAATTCACTTGGCCGAAGGCGGTTGCGGCGGAGGAGCGCCGGCGCCTGATCGGCGAAATCGCGGCCGCACCGGCGCGGTTGCGGGACGCGGTGGAGGGCCTGGACGAGCGGCAGCTCGATACGCCGTATCGCGAGGGCGGATGGACCGTGCGCCAGGTGGTGCACCATGTGGCCGACAGCCACATGAACAGCTTCATCCGATTCCGGCTGGCGCTCACCGAGCAAGAGCCGGCGATCGCGGCCTACGATCAGGACAAGTGGGCCGGCCTGGCCGATTCGCGGAAGGCCCCGGCGGAAACGTCATTGCGTCTGCTGGAGAGCCTGCACCGCCGGTGGGTGGCGATGCTGGAGTCGCTCGAAGAGGGCGATTTCGCACGCACCTTCCGCCACCCGGAGCTGGGGGTGCTGCGCCTGGACAGCAACCTGGCGCTCTACGCCTGGCACGGGCGGCACCACGCGGCGCATATTACGGGGTTGCGGGAGAGGATGGGCTGGAAGCAAACGGGCACAACCCGAACCCCCTCCGCCGCGTCCAATAGCTTGTAGGTGGCGATCGCCGGATTGACAGACGGAAGCGTCTGTCCCACGTGGCGTATAATGGCAGTAAGGACTTCGGAGAGTTTTCAATCCCTATGAGCAGCCGCACCAAATTCTTCATTGTGGGCACGTCGACGTGTCTCACCGTAATGCTCCTGATCGGAACCTCGCTGGGCAGCAGCGCGGATCAATCCGACACCCTCAAACATATCGGCGTCTTCAGCGACGTAGTGGCCCACATCAAGAGCGAGTACGTGGAAGAGCCCGATATGAAGAGCGTGACGCTGGGCGCCTTGAACGGGCTGCTGGAAGCGGTGGATCCGTTCGCCAGCTACCTCAACGCCGAGCAATACCGGGACTACGTCAAGAACAAAGACGTGAAGCGCGCCGAGGTGGGGTTGCTCCTGTCGAAGAAGGGCGGCTATATGGGGGTGGTGGGGGCGGTGGCGAACTCGCCGGCCGCCAAAGCGGGGCTGGCCACGGGGGACATGATCGAAAGCATCAAGGGGATCGCCACGCGGGACATGCCGCTGGCGTACGCCAGCATGCTGCTGCAGGGCGAATCGGGGACGCCGGTGGAGCTGAGCGTGGTGCGCGCGCGCCGGCCGGAGCCGCAGAACGTGAAACTGATCCGCGCGGCCATCGTTCTGCCGCCGGTGGAATTGAAGATGCTGGCGGGGCAGGTAGGGTATGTCAATATCGACGCGCTTTCGCCGGCGCTGGTGAAGGAAGTGGCGAAGGGCATCGAGAAGCTGCAGAAAGACGGGGCCCAGAAATTCGTGGTGGATGTGCGCAACTGTTCGGTGGGTTCGCCGGAGGACGGCATCGCGCTGGCGAATCTGTTCCTGAACAAGGGGCGCATCACCTACCTGAAGGGGCAGAAGTATCCGCAGCAGAACTTCGAAGCCGACCCGGCCAAGGCGATCACCACGCTGCCGGTGGCGGTGGTGACCGACCACGGCACGGCGGAAGCCGCCGAGATTCTGGCGGCCGCTCTGTTGGACAACAAACGCGGGCAGGTGGTAGGGGAGCGCACCTTCGGGTACGCGGCATTGCGCAAGGCCATTCCGATGGACGATGGCGCGGCGATCATTCTCTCGGTAGCGAAGTACTACTCGCCGGGCGGGAAGGCCATTCAGGACAGCGGGGTGACGCCGGGGACCCCGATGGTGGAATCGGAAAACCAGGTTGAGTTCGACGAAAACGGCGAGCCCGTGCCGGAAACGCCGGAACAGCAGCAGCAGAAGAAGAAGACGGAAGACGATCCGATGGTGAAGAAGGCCCTGGAAGTTCTGGCGAAGGGCTGAGCAGCCGGATCCGTTCTACAAGGTCTTCAAATAGGCGATCAGGTCGTCCTTTTCGCCGTCGGTCAGCATGTCCTTGTAGGAGGGCATGCCCTTGCCTCCGTCATCGATCTGGGTGCGAACGTTGGACTCGGTGAGCTTCTTGCCGTTCGCCATTTTCTCCCTCTTGAACAGGCCCTTCAACCCGGGGCCCATCTTCTTGTCCTCGCTATCGGGGAGGTGGCAGACGCCACACGGCTGGAATATTTCTTTCCCCTTCTCGGCATCGCCTTTGGCGGCGGGCCAAACCGCCGCGGCGGAGCCCGCGGCCAAGGTCACACACAACGCCCAGCTACGAAATCGATCCATATTTGACGGTTCCAATGAATTCCAAAATATCCGCATCTATGCGATGCTTGCGGTCCACCGGGCGTTACACCGGCGGCGCGCGTGTTCCGATTAAATTCGATACATATCAGACTATCAGATTGCGATTCGGGCAGGCGGGCGAGGGAGCGGGACAGGCGCTACCTGCAGGCCAGAGCTTTCGGCCGCGGAATATCGGCGATGTTGACCACGGCTTTGTCGAAGATGGTCATATCCTGCACCAGGCGGTTCACGTCGGCGCCCTCGTCGAGGAGGATCTCGTGCTCGACCCAATCGGAGAGCGGGATATTGCGGAAGTACATGCGCTCCTGGAGGACCAGGCTCTTGCGGTTCTGCAGGAGCGTGCGGTTCTCGCGCGTAAAATGGCGCTGCTCGACGGTGAGCTCGTTGAGGAAATTGTCGAAAGCCTGGCGGTGGGCGCGATCCTCGGCGGCGCGCACGGCGATATCGAAGGAGGCGCTGACCGCGGATTTTTCGGCGGACAGGGCGCCGCGCTCTTCGGCCAATCGCTCGCGCTGCTGCGCCAAGGCCACTTCCATGCGCGACTGCATGACGAACCAGGCCAGCAAACCGGCGGCGAGAGCCACGAAACCGGGCAGAATAATCCAGATCAGGGCTTCCATGCGGTCATGGTACCGGTGGTCCGGGACTAAACGCTAGATATCAAAGGTAAACTCGGGGCGATAACCAGAGGCAGCGGC
>JADGNR010000051.1 GCA_017883415.1 Bryobacteraceae bacterium
GCGATGTCGGCAAGCGCATCCTTCTCCGGGGCGCGCATGTTGCTCAGCACGGTGGCCTCGCTATCCACCTTCTATCCCGATTCGCGCAACATCGGCGATCCCAAGGTCCGCCGCAAGCAGGTCACCCGGCTGATCGGCAAGATGCCGACCCTGGCCGCTTACGCGTACCGGCATCGCCTGGGCCTGCCTTACATCTACCCCGATCCGGAGCTCTGCTACACCAAGAACTACATGAACATGCTGTGGAGGCGGACGGAGCCGAAGTACGCGGCCAACCCGGTGCTGGCCCATGCCCTGGAAGTGCTGTTCATCCTGCACGCCGACCACGAGCAGAACTGCAGCACCAGCGCCATGCGCGCGGTGGGCAGTTCCAACGCCGACCCCTATGCCACCACCGCCGCCGCCATCGCCGCGCTGTGGGGGCCCCTGCACGGCGGCGCCAACGAAGAAGTGCTGCGCATGCTGGGCGAGATCGGCACCAAGGAAAACATCCCCGGCTTCATCGACCAGGTCAAAGAAGGCAAGCGCAAGCTGATGGGGTTCGGCCACCGGGTCTACAAGAACTACGATCCGCGGGCGCGCATCATCAAGCAGGTGGCCGAGGAGGTGTTCGAGGTCACGGGCCGCAACCCCAAGATCGATATCGCGCTCGAACTGGAGCGCATCGCGCTTTCCGACGACTACTTCATCAAGCGCAAGCTCTATCCCAACGTGGATTTCTACTCCGGGATCATCTACCAGGCCATGGGCTTCACTCCCGACCAGTTCACCGTGTTGTTCGGGATTCCGCGCACCGTCGGCTGGCTGGCGCAATGGGAAGAGATGCTGTCGGATCCGGACAAGAAAATCGCGCGGCCGCGCCAGGTTTACACCGGCGAAGAGAAGCGCGACTTCGTACCCATCACGCTGCGCGGGCAGCGCGAACTGGTGGAAGCGTAAGCTCCCGGGCTCTACCCGGAAAACAAGGCCCAGCCCTCCGCGGCTGGGCCTTTTTGCGTTAAGCAACCGCTCCCGGACGGGCCGGCCCTCTGGGCCCGGCTCTGATCGGAGCCGCGACCGTGAGGGAGCGGTGTGTTGCTACCGGATCGCCAGGGTCACGTTCGCCGTGCTGGCCGAGTTACCGGCTTTGACCTTCACGGAAACGGCGCTGCCGGAGGGCGCGTTCGCCGGGATCCGCACGTTGATCTGCACGACACCGGCGACCATCCCCGGAGCCATTCCCGCGAACAGTACCTCCCCATCCATATCGCCGATCTGGACCTCGACCGGCTCCGCCAGTTCGGTCTCGGCGTCCTCGATGACCTCGCCGTCCTCCACCTTCCGGTTAGCCATTCCGAGGCCGGTGGCGAACAACTGAACCACCTCGCCGCGGCTCGCGGGCCGGGAGTTGGAATTCACCGAATTGTCCTGGTTCAGCGCCGCCGCCTGATCGTGTCCGGAGTTGTTCATGGTGAACAGGCCGGGATGCGCGTCGCCCACCGGCATGCTGACTGCGTTGGACCACACGCCGTCATGCTCCACCTGGATCTGGGTCGACGCCTTGCCCGCCACCGAGAACGGAACCACGACGTTGACTTGCCCGCCGGTCACCGCGAGCAGCGGCGCGGCCTTTCCGTCGAACAGCACGCGCACCCCCGAGAGCGAAGTCGACACCTTGCCGTCGGGCCCCAACTGCAGGGTGACGAGCCCCGAAGGACCGACGCGCACTCCGAACATGCTGATGATTTCCCCGGGCGACACCATACCCGAAGACATGCTCGCGGCGTCCATCACGCCGGCCTCGCTGATGCAGGTTCCCGAGACGGATTCGACTTCCACCTGGGTCGCGTTGAGCGATTGATCGGAGGCTAGCGTACCCTTGGCCTCCACGCAGGCGCCTACCATCACGGCCCCGTGTTCCTGATCCACCTTGGTTCCCGGGAGCACGTGGACGGTCTTCCCGCTCACCTGCCAGTCGCCGGTCAGGCTGCCGCCCGAGGGCAGTTTCTCCACCAGCCCCATGATTTCGGCCTCGGCCGGCGCGGGATTGGCCGCGCAGGCCGCATCCGCCTTGGCTTCGATCTGCAAGGCATCGATGGAACGATCGGCCAGCATCTCACCGTGTACTTCCACGCATCCCCCGACGGTAAACGATCCCGCCGAATGGTTCTCGATGTCGGTGCCCGGCAGGACGTGGACCGTTTGTCCGTTCACCTGCCAGTCGCCCACCACGCCCGAGGCCGGCAGCGTCCCGATGGTGCCCTCCAGATCCACGTCCGCGCCGCCGATGGCAGCCGCGCAATCCGACGCCTGCCGGGTGTCGACTTCCGACGCGTTGATGGAGTTGTCCGCCATCGCCGTCCCGTGTACGTCGACGCACGCACCCACTCCCAACACGCCGTGCTCCTGGTCGATCATGGTGCCGGCGGCGACGTGCACCGTCCGCCCGCTGATCTGGAAGTCTCCGCTGGTGCCGGATGCCGGCGCGGTCTGCACCAGGCCGATCAGCTCCTGCTGCGGTTGCGGCGGCGGCGGCGCCCCGCATCCGGCCGAGCTCGAGTCGACCTCAATCCTGGCGGCATTGACCGACCCGTCCGCCAGCCCTGTCCCCTTCACTTCCACGCACGAACCCACCGCCGCCGGCCCGTGCTCCTGCTCCATCTCCGTGCTGGCGGAGACGTGCACGGTTCGGGTGTCCACCATCCAATCGCCGATCACCCCGGACGCCGGCAGGGTCTTTACCGTCCCCTCGAATTCCACATCGTTATTGTTGCCCACCACCAGGCCGCACGCCGAACCCTGTTCGCTGTCGATTTCCGAAGCGGCAATCGAGTTGTCGGCGTTGAGCTGGCCCTTGACCTCGACGCACGAGCCCACGGCGATCGTTCCGTGCTCCTGTTTCACCTCGGTGGCCGCGGTCGTGTGCACGGTGCGGCCTCCGACCATCCAATCGCCGGCCGTCCCCGGCGCCGGCATGCTCTGGACCACCGCGGTGATGTCGGCGTTATTGTTCTGCTGGACTTGGCCGCAGTCTTCGGCCTTCTGCGTCCGGACCTCGGAAGCCGCTACCGACAGATCCATCTGCGATTGCCCCTTCACTTCCACGCACGCCCCGGTAACCACCGGTCCGTCATCCTGCCGCACCTGGGTGGAAGCCGAGACGTGGACCGTCGTGCCGCTTACCATCCAATCGCCGATCAGCCCCGTCGCCGGCAGCGACTGTATGACCCCTTTGAAGTCGTTTCCGTTCCCGTTGCCGTTGTCGTCAAACGCAAAGGCCATGGCAACTACTAGGAAGGAGAGAGTTACAGTTCGTTGAATCATCCCCATACCAATACCTCCTGGAATTAAACACAATTCGGGTGTCTGAGTCGACCCTGCTGTAAGAAAAAGCGGCATCGCCGGCCACAACCGGCGATGACGTAAGTGTCATTGGGCGCGGACCCAATTCCTGGCTGGTAGTATAGTCGACCGGTCTCGAAGGAGTCGGTGCGAAACAGACCCGTTTCGCACCCCAAAGGCCGGGTTTACCATGTTTTTACACGTTGGTGCATCCTGGCCCCGCATCAGTTTCCGATGGCCACCGTGATCCCCGCCTGGCTCTCGGTGCCGCCCACCTGGATCGCGAGCGGCACCGCCGGACCGGCCGGCGTGTCCGGCGGCACCAGCAGATTCACTTGCATTACGCCTGCGATGAGGCCCGGCGCTGCGCCCGCGTAGATGACCGTGGCGGGCACGCCCCCGATGGTCGCCGTCACCTTCAGCACCGGCTTGGGCAGCACGGCCAAGGCGATCAGTCCGTCCACTCCGCCCGGGTTCGTCTGCCCCTCTCCGGTCATGTAGACCGAGATATAGGAACTCCGGGGGGCCGGGGCCAGGGCGGTGTTGAGCGCCACCGTCCCATCGTCATGCGCATTGAGAATCGCTCCCGGGCCGCTGCCCGAGGCGTCGGCGGCGAAGATCGCCGGCGCCGCGGCGGCCACATCCAGCCGGTACGGGTCGCTGCGCTGGCCGTTATACTCCACCACCATCAGGGTCGACGATTGGCCATCCACGCCATAGGGAACCACTACGCTCACCTGTTGCTGAGAAGTGTAGATCAACGCCCCGGGCACGTCGTCGAACAGCACCCGCGTCCCGGCCAGGGCGGCCGGGAACTTCCCATCCGCGCCCGGAGCGCCCAGAGCGAATTGCTGCGGCCCCATGCGGTCCCCAAAAACAGTCGCGATCAGGCCCGGGGAAACCGCGACTGGCTTGAAAAATGCCGCGGGCGTCACGGCCGCCACGGCGGGCGAAGTGACAGCCACGGGGGAGGTCGCCTGGAAACTCGCCGTGATGCTGCGCGGCGTAGTTAGCGCGACCACTTGCGGATTCGCAGCCCCGCTAAGGCCCGCTGCCCAGCCGTTGAACCGATAGCCGGCGGCGGCCGTGGCGGTCAACTGCACGGAGGTGCCGGCGGAGTAGTAGCCGTCGGGCGAAGGCGGAACGGCCGTCAGGCTCCCGCTCGCCGCCGGCGATACCGCCGCCGTCAGCAGATAATCCGTCGCAAAACTCGCGGTGTAAGTTGCCGCGCCGGAGGGGGCATTGACGGTGTGGGCCTGCGCGCCCTGATCGCTCCAGTTGGCAAACGAGTGGCGCGTGCCGCCGGTACCCTGCGGCGAGACCGCGGCGATGGTGTGACTCGATCCGGCGGTCCAGTTGAACGTCTGCGGCGCAAGGAAGGTGGCGCCGTCCACGGTGACGTTCAGCCCCGGCGGGTTGGTGGCGACGGTGATGCCCGCCACCGGGCTGAAACTCGCCGTTACGGTGTGCGGCGACGACATGGTCAGCGGTTGCGGGTTGGCGGCGCCGGCCAGATCTCCGCTCCAGTTGGCGAACTGGAAGTTGGGGCTTGCCTTGGCCGTCAACTGCACGATGGTTCCGGCGGCATAGTAGCCGTCGGGCGAAAGCGGGGTGGCGGCGGCCGAGCCTCCCGCTGCGGGCGAAGCCGCCGCCGTCAACAGAAACTGGGTGGTGAAGCTGGCGGTGAAGGTGGTGGCGGCGGCCGGCGCGGTCACCAGGTGGCTGAGCGCGCCGGCATCGCTCCAGTTGGCAAACGAGTGGCGCGTGCCGCCGGTACCCTGCGGTGAGACCGCGGCGATGGTGTGACTCGATCCGGCGGTCCAGTTGAATGTCTGCGGCGCAAGGAAGGTGGCGCCGTCCACGGTGACCTTCAGCCCCGGCGGTGCGGTCGTAACCGTCACCGCAGTCTGCGTGGGGGGCGGCGCGGGCGCCTGGGAGAACGTGACATCCCATGAACCGACCGTGCCCGTGGCGGAACTACCTGTCGCACGGGTGATCTGAATCTGGCGCTCGACCAACGTCGAAGCGAGCCTAGAAGGGAGAATGATGGTATTGGTTGGGGTGCGCACCTGCAGGCAGCCGGCCACGTCGCCGCTGACGCAATCGCTGGCAATCGAGGGCCCGACGGAGGTGAAATCAAAGGCGGTGATGAGACCAGCCGAGAGCGTGGCATCGAACGACTGAGTTACCGAATCGATCGGAGAGGCAGGGTTGGTGACGCTCGCCTGGAAACGTACGTCGGCAATCAGTTGGTTACTGCCTCCGGCGCCGATGGCGACCGCGGTCGAAGTGAATCTAAGTCCGGCGTTTCCGCCGGCATCGGTGAACCCGGCTACATCGATGGCGCTGGTGGCGATGCCGTTTTGGGGACTGACGCTGAAGCCGCTGAACTGCAGGCCCCCTGCCTGGATGGTCTGCCGGCCGGCGATCAGTGCCGCCAGCGACGTGGCCCGCCCCGCTCCGGCTGCCAGCGCCAAGAGCAACGTCAACGACAAGAACTTCGACATGTTACATTCTCCGGGTCTCTAAATACTTGGTGGTGACCAGCCTCGCGAGGACAAAGTTCGAAGATCCGTTTCCTACGCTGATTCCAAGTCCTGAAGATTGCGCGGCATCGGGAACATTGGCAAAGCTGGTACTCGTATCGGAAGATACCGTGAAAGCGGGGCGCTTGAAAATCCAAACAAGTCACGCCTCCGGCATGGGAAAAGTATGGAAGCCACCTCGCCGCCGGATGACGACTGGATTACCGCCGCCTCCCTGGAGAGCCGCGGCGGGATCCGGTGGCCAGGTCACGCGCCAGCCCGACCACGTCGCGGCCGTCGGCGGCGGAGGCAGCCGCACCGCATGCTCGGGGCCGAGCCGCGCGTCGAGGTTCTGCAAATGCCGCTCCGCGGCCCTTTTGCGCGGCGGCTTCCAAGCGGCGCTCAGCAGGATGCCGAACGCCGGATGAGCCAGGGACCGGTGCGCGATTGCACCGGCCTGAACCGCCGCCGGGGAAACAGGTGGCGCCCCGTCCCGGTCATCCTCGCGCTACTTCTTCACCGCGATCAGCAGCCCGGTCACGGCGTCGGCGCCGCTGACATCGGCGCTGATCGGATAGTCGCCGTCGGCCAGGGCCGGGATCACCACGTTGCACTGATAAAGACCAGGGCCCACCATGCCGACGAAGTTCACCTTCGCCTCCACGCCGCCGATGTGTATATGGAACTGGCTCGGGTCCGCTAACGGCGCGGCGCCCTGGAAGAGTTGGCCGGTCGGCACCGCGGGCGATGTCGGACCGAAGCCGCTGCCGTAGACCTCCACGACCTCCCCGGGCTGGGCCGGCCGCGATTCCACGCCGCCGCCGTAGAAGCCCGCCGGCACAACCGGCACTACGCTGTTGGCGTGCCGCGCGGCCACGTATTTTCCTTGCTGCAGGAATCCCGGCGCTGTCCTTTGCATGGTGGCGGTGCCCGTGGCCGTCCCCAGAGGGCCGGTCACCTGCACTTGTACCAGCCCCAATGCGGCGCTGGCGGGCGCCTGCACGTTCACTTGTCCGGGGGTGACGCCATAGACCGCGGCGTCCTGGCCGTCGATTTTCACGCTCACGCCCTCCATCGACAGGGGCAGGCTGTTACCCACAAAATCCGAGTCCCTCCAGATCCGGCTGTTGTTCGACAGGTTCGTGCCGTAGATCGACACCCACGAGCCGCTCTCGATGGCGTTGTGGCCGTTGGTGCTGTTGACTCCGCTGACGGTCACGCCCGGCAGGGCCACGGGCGCCAGTTGCGCCGCCGCCATCTGCGCGCCGATATAGTCTCCCAACTCGCCGGCCGCCGGCGTCTTGCATTCGCCGCCGGAGCAGCGCGCTTCGTGGCTCTGGGGATCGTACGTCCCGGTGAACTTATAGTATTCGAAGCGGCGGATCACCGACTGGTTGCCCTTGCCCAGCGGCTTGCCGTGTTGCAGCGCGCCGTTGCCCGCCTTCTTGGGATTGTTCTGCAGCAATTCCCACTCGGTCTCCACTTGGGCGGCGCCCTGCGGCACCACGGAATCGTCGGTGAGCAGATGCTTCAGCTCCACGTTGTCTGGCGATTCGGTTTCGTAGACCTTGACCCACACCGCATCGCCGAACTGGGCGCGGGCCGGCTTGGGCGCCTCCAGGACCGCCTGCACCACGGGCGCGGCGCCGGCCACCACCGCCGGAATCACGGACCACAGCGGCGCCGGGATGTTGACATTGGAAGAGTAGGGGATGAGGGCGCCGGGGGTGGCGGCGTCTTCGATGAGCCAGTGATACACCACGGTGGTGGGAGCCTTTAGCAGGCCCACGCCGAAGTGCTCGCAGCCGCTGGTGAGATAGCCCGGCGCGCCGCCGGTCCAGCAGGAGTGGCCCGCGGTGGGAGTGATGCTGGGGGGCACGGGGGTGCCGTCGGTGAAAACCTGGTGGACGGAGTCGTAGGAACTCTGGTAGCGCACGTACACTCCGCCGGGGAAATCGACAATGGCGGGCGTGCCATAGCGGATGTAAGGGGCGCCAAAAGTGTAGGAGAGATCCTGGCTGCTGATGCCGTCGAATTCGATTTCGAACCCGTGGGTTTTCTGGCCGGTGTCGTTGAAGACATCGAAATTGCTGAGCGACCCGAACAGGGTGGTCTGCGCCGATGCCGGCCGGGCGGAGATAAACAACGCCAGCGCGGCGACCAGGGCGAAAGAGAATTGCGTACCAATACGTTTCATAGGTTGACTCCCGTGAGAAGGCGTTTAGCCGATGCTGCCTTCCTTCCAGTTAGACCGTCCGCTTACCGGTCCGGAACAAAAAGTTGATGCCACGATTCGCCGACGGCTCCCGAAGGCCGGCGGCGGAGATCGCGAAGACAAAGTTCGAACGGATGCGTTTCATAAACTGATTCCAGTCCGGAAGAGGATGCGGCCCTTCGGGAACATGGGCAAGTGGGCCGGGCACTTGTATCCGAAGGTTACCTTGGGTGCGGGGTACTGGAGAACCCGCAAAACTACGGCCCCGGTCTGATAAAACTACGGAACCAGGTCCGCATCGGGCCGCGGCGCGCCCTGGTCCTAACGGATTGCCAGGTGAGCCGTCGAGACCGCATGGTTCGCACCGTTTGTTTCTTCTCGCTTCTCGGCGCCGCGTTGATCGGTCCAACGCCCGGGCGTGCCGCCGAGATCCCCCTCACCGACTTGTCGCGTCTCGATCTGATGAACGCACAGGTGGAGACCACGACTTACCACGGACGGCCTGCTCTCAAAATGACCGAAAAGGAAGCTGCGCCCGGCAACGCCTTCGCCCTCCTGAAGGACGTGGCATTCCACGATGGCGTCATCGAGCTGGAAGTCTCCGGGGCGCCGTCCAAAACCGCCGATCCGACGGCGCGCGGCTTCATCGGCGTTATGTTCCGCCTGCAAGCCGGCGGCGAGCAAACCGAGATTATCTACTTGCGGCCCTCGAACGCCCGCGCCGCCGACCAACTGGCGCGCAACCACTCGGTGCAATACGTTTCTTCTCCGGAGTGGGGTTGGCGGAAGCTTCGCGAGGAGACGCCCGGCCAGTACGAATCCTACGCCGACATGCAGCCGGGCGAATGGACCAGCATGCGCATCGTGGTTCACGGCAAAGAAGCGGAGCTATACGTGGGTGGCGCCGAACAGCCCTGCCTGATTGTCAAAGACATGAAGCGGGGCGACAGCCAGGGCGGGGTGGCTTTATGGATTGGACCGGGGACCGAAGGCTACTTCCGGAAACTTACGATCACGCCTGCGGCCGCCGGGAAGGGTCCAGGTTAGAGTGGCCCGCCTGCCGCACTGCCTCCGCGGCCGGCAACGGGAAGTTCTCATTGGCAAGCAGGCGCATCAGACGGGGAGGGGATATGCCTTGTACTCGTGGGCGAGATGGCGGGCATCCGCCAGGCAGGCCAGGACGTCCTCGTGCGCCAAACCGGGATAGTTCGCGACGATGTCGGCTTCCGATTGTCCGGCCGCAAGCAAGTCCAGGATGAACTCGACCGCGAGCCGGGTACCTCGGATAACGGGTTTGCCCGCGAGCAGCTCGGGATCGGCCACGATACGATCAGGCCAGGACATGCATTAGCCACTCGGGCAGATGCATCACTCTCTTGGCTTCGTAACACCGTAGAAAGGCTGCTCCAGGCTGTCGAGCCGACCGTAAGCAAGAAAGCCGAATCGGACGGTATTGTTTCGGGTAAGGCCGTCAAGTTCGACATGACGTTCGGAAGGCCCACTCCCAAGGCGTGAAGGCAACCCGCAGGAGTTTAATACAGTGCGGATGCGGTCTCTGTACGGAGCAGGCAAGCCCAGAGCCGCCCATGATCAGGCTGGCGCAGCCATTTTCGCGATCTTGACCTTCATCCGGGCCGTGGAGGACCTCTTCACGCCATGGTCCGCGAGCTACAGCTCGCGCTACTGGGACGGGCCGACGACGCCGCTCTATCCCTTCGGCTATGGCTTGAGCTACACGACCTTCTCGATTGCGAACCTGAAGGTCGCAGTACCGCAGGTGAAGGCGGGGAGTTCGGTGGCCGTGACAGCCGACGTGACCAACACGGGTTCGGTTGTGGGTGACGAGGTGGTGCAGCTCTACATCCATCAGAAGGCCGGCAGCGACTCGCGTCCCATGCGCGAACTGAAGGGCTTCGAGCGTCTCACGCTCAAACCTGGCGAGACGAAGACGGTCACCTTCGCTCTTGGCCCGGCGGAGCTCAGCTACTGGAGCACGAAGGCGGGCAAGCGGTCCAGGACTCGGAGGCCTTCGACGTGTGGGTGGGCGCCGACTCGTCGGCGCCGCTCCACGCGGACGTGGCGGTGGTACGTTGAGAGCGGAGAGCATGATGCGTAACTCGAGAATGATCACCCCCGTTCGCCTGCTGGCCGCGCTCGTTCCCGCTCTCGCGGCCCTCGCCCTTCTGCTTTGTGCATGCAGCGTTTCCGCCCAGTCCCCCACTCCCGCCTACCGCAATCCCGCGCTGACCGTTGATGCACGTGTCGCCGACCTTCTGGGCCGCATGACCCTGGAGGAGAAGGTCGGCCAGTTGATGCTGTGGGACGCGCGCGGAGACCTCTCGTTCATCAACACCCGTCAGGCCGGCTCCATCCTGCACATCCTCGGGGCCGGGATCGACCGCGCCATGGACCTCGCCGCCAAGAACCGCCTCGCCATTCCGCTGCTCGTCGGCGAGGACGGCATCCACGGCCACTCGTTCTGGAAGGGCTCGACCATCTTTCCGACCCAGCTCGGGCTGGCC
This sequence comes from Bryobacteraceae bacterium, assembly GCA_017883415.1. Lineage (GTDB taxonomy): Bacteria > Acidobacteriota > Terriglobia > Bryobacterales > Bryobacteraceae > JADGNR01. The sequence goes on from JADGNR010000051.1 coordinate 10,584, forward strand.
GCCAGTTGGAATCCCGAGCTGTTCGAACAGGTGGGCCGCGTGACTGCCGAAGAAATGGCGCCGACCGGCATCCACTGGACGTTCTCGCCCGTGCTCTGCCTTACACGCGACCTGCGCTGGGGCCGTACCGGCGAAACGTTCGGCGAGGATCCCTACCTGATCGGCGAGTTCGGCGCGGCGCTCATCCGCGGCTACCAGGGCAAGGGCCTCGACGACCCGACGGCCGTGCTCGCCACCGCCAAGCACTATGCCGGCTATTCCGAGACGCAGGGCGGCCGCGACGCCTCCGAGGCCGACATATCCCGCCGCAAGCTTCGAAGCTACTTCCTGCCGCCGTTCGAGCGCGCCGCCCGCGCCGGTGCCATGACCTTCATGACCGGCTACCAGTCGATGGACGGTGTGCCTTCTACCGTCAACCACTGGCTGCTCACCGACGTCCTCAAGAACGAGTGGGGCTTTCGCGGCGTGCTGGTGACCGACTGGGACAACGTCGGCCGCCTCGTCTACGAGCAGAAGGTCGCGAAGACCTACGCCGACGCGGCCATCATGGCGCTGCGCGCCGGCAACGACATCATCATGACCACCCCGCAGTTCTACGAGGGTGCCCTCGAGGCCGTGCGCAGCGGCCGCCTCGCCGAGAGCGAGATCGACGCGCCGGTGCGGCGCCTGCTCGCGCTGAAGTTCCGCATGGGCCTTTTCGAGAATCCGCGCCGGCCAGACCTGGCGAAGGCCGCCGTCGAGACCGCGCGGCCAGACCATCGCGCCGTCAATCTGACTGCCGCGCGCCAGAGCCTCGTCCTGCTCCAGAACAACGGCGTGCTTCCGCTCGATCCGGCGAAGGTCAAGTCCATCGCCGTGGTCGGCCCCAACGCCGACGACGATCTCCAGCAACTCGGCGACTGGAGCCTCGGCTCGCCGCAGCATCCGCCGGAGGCCGGCAAGCAACCGCGCGAGAAGACGACGACCGTGCTCGACGGCATCCGCGCCCTGGCGCCTGCCGGCAGCTCGGTCCGCCACGAACGCGGCTGCTCGATCGTCGACGACGATCTCTCAGGCATCCCTGCCGCGGTCGCCGCGGCGCAAGCCTCCGACGTAATCGTCGCGGTGGTAGGCGATCACCTGAAGTTCATCGGCGAGGAGCACAGCACCGCCACCCTCGAGTTGCAGGGCGGACAGGTCGCGCTGCTCGATGCGCTGGAGAAGACCGGCAAGCCGATGATTGTCGTGCTGGTGAACAGTAAACCGCTCGTGCTGCCGCCCTCGGCCAAGCGCGCGGCGGCGGTCCTCGAGGGATTCAACTCCGGCATGGAGGGCGGACGCGCTCTCGCCGAGGCGCTGTTAGGCCAGTTGAATCCCTCGGGCAAGCTCACCATCTCAATCCCCGTCCACGTCGGTCAACAGCCGGTGTTCTACAGCCAGGTGCGCGGCCAGCATGGCGACCGCTACGCAGACCTCACTCAGGTGCCTCTCTTCCCCTTTGGCCACGGCCTGAGCTATACGCGGTACCGCTATTCGAATCTGCGGCTCGCCGCGCCCACACTCGCGCGCGGGCAGGCGGCGGCGGTCTCCGTCGACGTGGAGAACATCGGCCAGCGGGCAGGCGACGAGATCGTGCAGGTCTACGTGACCGACGTCGTGACCTCGGTAACCTGGGTGAACAAGGCGCTCAAGGGCTTCGCCCGCGTGCACCTCGAGCCCGGCGAGAAGAAGACGGTGCAGGTCGGGCTGCCGTGGGAGGCGTTCCAGATCGTGGACGCCGAGGGCCGCAGCGCGGTCGAGCCCGGCGAGTTCGAGGTCCTCGTCGGTCCCTCGTCACGCGATCGCGATCTTCTGAAGGCGACGCTGCGTGCGGAGTGATCTTGGCCGCCACTAATACTACTGTTGCGTATTGTTGCCGCGCAGGCGAAACCGCCTGCGCCACCACCGCAAGTGAATTGCTTGCATTGGTGGGGCATGCTTCAGCTTGCCACGCCCCCCATGCAGGCGCGTTCTTTCTCACCTTCTTACGGTCGGGGCTCAGATCGGAGCTGCGATCGTCTGCCTATCTTCTGGCCCTCGTCGCGGCCGCCATTCTCACCTTGCCGGCCTCGGCCCAACCCAGTGCCAAGCCCTGGTCCGGCGTCTTGCGCAACGACGCCGGCGTCGCGATCGCCGGGGCCGTCGTGAAGCTGTCGGCAGGCGACAAACACGCCTCCGCTGCTACCGACCGCGAAGGTCGGTTCAGCTTCCCGGCTGTCACCCCCGGCGACTACGCGATCGACGTCGAATCTCAAGGCAAGACGACTACGCACAGCGGCCGGATCCAACTGCCGGATGAACGCGCGACCGTTCTCGTGCTCGGCTCTGACGGCGTGCTTTCGCTGCGGCAGGGCGAGCAGCGTGAAGGCACCGGTGGCGAGCGGCTCTCGGGCAAAGAGGTCTCCGGGCTCCCCCTGAACAAGCGCGATTTCAGCCAGTTGCTGCTGCTGGCGGCCGGCACCATGACCGATACCAACGGAGCGGCGAACTTCACCCAGCAGTTCGCCGTAAACGGTCAGCGCGGAACCTCCGCCGTATTCGCTATGGACGGCGTCGATACGAGCGATCCGGAAATGGGCGGCGGCACGTTCACCAACTTCAACGTCGACGCGGTGGAGGAGATCCGCTCCAACTCCGGCTGGATGCCCGCCGAGATCGGCCGGGGCGCCGCCGGCTTCACCGACATCATCACGCGATCCGGCAGCAACGTCCTGCACGGCTCCGTCTTCGAATTCCTGCGCAATGCGGCGCTGGATGCGCGCAACTTCTTCGACCGGCGCTCGTTCGTGAATCCCGGCCGCATCCCGCCCTTCGTGCGCAACGAATTCGGGTTCACCAACGGCGGCCCGGTGGTGATTCCCGGCCTCTACGATGGCCGCAACAAGACGTACTATTTCGGGCAGTATCAAGGCTTCCGCCAGGTGCTGGGCACCACCCAGGTAATCCCGGTGCCTACCGCGGCCGAACGCTCGGGCCAGGACTCCACCGCCTATGCCGGCGACACATTGCTGGTGCCCGTCGACCCGCGCATCGCGAAGCTGATGGCACGCTATCCGCTGCCGAACGATCCGCACGGCTCCTACGGCGCCCGCACTTTCGCGACCTCGTCGAAGGTGAAGACGGTGAGCGACCAGTTCTCGGCGCGCGTCGATCACAACGTGTCCGACAAGGTGAAGCTCTTCTTCCGCATCAATGTCGACAACATCACCGGACCGACCACCAATCCCAGCCAGACGGCGATCGATAACTCGTTCGGGGTGGAGTATCGCGACCACCAACGGAACGTGGCACTGTCGATGACCCGGACGCCGTCGCCGCATTTCATCTCGGAGACATCGGTGAGCGTCACGCGCACCACGCCCCTATTCCCGGCGCGGAACGAGGTCGATCCCGCGCTCAAGTTTGGCGACGGCCTGTACGAGCCGTTCAACAACGCCGCCGGATCGGTGATGGGTTCCTACGGCAATCTCTTCCAGGTGCGGCAGAACTTCACCTGGACGCGCGGCAAACACACCGTCAAGGCGGGAGGCGAGTGGCGGGGCAATCGCGACACCACGGTCTACGGCACCAGCCCGAACGGCGAATACCAGTTCGGCGGCGGCACGGCCTATTCGCCGGTCGAGATCCGCTCGGCGAGCGGCCTGCACGACGTGCACATCGGCGACCCGCTGCCGGATTCGCTTACCGGCCTGCTCACCGCCAGCGCCTTCACCTACAGCACCGCGGTGGCTCCGATGATGTTCCCGCAAGGCGATCGCATCGGCGACGCCGGAATCCATCGCGACGCCTACAATTTCTACGCTCAGGACAGTTGGAAGATCAACGATCGGCTGCTGCTCAACTATGGACTGCGTTACGAGATGACGACGCGCATCCGCGAGCGGTCGCGGCAGACTACGGGACTCGATTTCACGCAAGTGAACGGCAAGCCGGCGGTGAATCTGCTGGTCAATCCGGATCCCGGTTATCGGTGGGACCCGTACGGCTTCGGACCGCGCCTGGCGGTGGAATGGCGCGCGGCGGCGAACACGCTGGTCCGCGCCGGCGGCTCAATCACGACGCTGCTCATCAACCTCTGGCAGAACAACGCCCTCACTGGCTCCACGCCGTTCGTGTTCTATCCGCGACTGACCGCCGCGCCCGGCCAGGCGATCCGATTCGGCACCACGATCGCGCCGCAACAACTGCCCACCGTGTATACCATCGGCGGGTTGCCGATGTTTGCCTCGGGCGATTCCAAACAGGTCCCCGGCAACACGATCATGGACGTGCAACGTTTCGAACGCGAACTGGCGGCGCTTTCGCCCGATCACCGCATCACGCCGCTGAACGGAGCCGGCATCACGCGCAACTTCCAGAATGGGTATGTGGGCACCTGGACCGCGGGCATCGAACAGAAACTCCGCACGGTCACGGTAAACGCTTCCTACGTCGGCACCACCGGAGTGAAACTGACGGCTGCGGATTTTCCGAACGGCTTCACCGGCGCGACGCCCGCCTTCGCACCGTACACGCAGTTCGATTCCTCGGGAGCGATCACCGGCGGCTTCGGCCCCATCTTCCTGATCACCAATCACGCGCACTCTTCCTATCACGCCCTGCAGGTGTCGGCGTCGAACAACCTCACCGCATCGGGTCTGGGCGTGCAGGCGAGTTATTCCTGGTCGAAGTCGATCGACGATGTCAGCACAGTGATCACCGCGCCCCCGCCACAGGATCCGTTCCACACGCGCACCGAGCGCGGTCCTTCCAGCTTCGACGTGACCCAGGCGATGAGCTTCAGCCTGTTTCAGGACTTGCACGCGGATCGCGCGCCAGTGCTGGGGCGGTTGGGCAAGACGGCGATGGGGGGCTGGCAGTTGCTGGCAATCGGCAGCGTGAACACCGGCCTGCCGTTCACGGTCTTCTCCGGGATCCAGCAGACCGGCGTGGGCGCCGGCGGAGCGGATCGTCCCGACCAGGTGGGCACTCCGGAGTTGTCCACCAGCCGAACCGTGCGCGAGGATTACTTCGGACGCGGCGATCACAACGTCGCCTACTTCAGCATTCCGATCGGCGTGGCCGGCGGCACGGGTCCGAACCAGGGCCGCTTCGGCACGCTCGGCAGGAACACGTTTCGCGGGCCGGCTTTCCACAATTTCGATATCGCGTTCATCAAGGACACGCCGATTGCGACGAAGAACGGGCGGGAGCGCGCGGCCATCCAGTTTCGCGGCGAGTTCTTCAACCTGTTCAATATCGTCAATTTCGGCTTGCCGTCGAATACGGTGCTAGGGCCGGGGTTCGGAAGGATCAGCAAGACGGCCGGATCGTCGCGGCAGATTCAGTTTTCGCTGAAGGTGATTTACTGACGCGCGCCTCCCCGGCCCCGCTCGGGCCTTGCCGGTCGCAGGCCCCGATCGAAGACGCGAATGGCCGGCAGCGCATTGCCCTCGTCATCAAAGCAACCGCGACTCCGCAAAGGCCCGCTGCCGACCGCCGGTTCCCACCAGAAGATACCCATCCCCCGCCCACGCGGCGTATTGAGGACCGCGCGGTTGACCGCCTCAAGAAACTCCTTCTGGCCGGCGGGAGTCTCTGGCCACGGCGCCGGCTTCCGTATGTATTCCGTGGGACGCCAGTTGTATGCCGCCTCGACTACAACGATGTCTTTGTCGTACGTCTCGGCCATGAATTGCAGGTTCTCTGTCAATCGGTCGATGCTGCCGTGCCACCACGGATAATACGATTGCCGATTACATCGAACAAGGCCCTCCACGCCACGCGCGCGGGCCGCCTGGCGCTGGCCGTTCCGGAAAGCGAAGCCTTCCTGGAGCGGGCTTTCGCCCAGGGAGAATCGGCCACCAGTCAAACCGCACAACTGCTCCGGTTGCTGGATCTGTACGGCGTGGCCGCATTGCGCCGCGCCCTGCGGGAAGCGCTGGAACGGAATACGCCGCGCGCCTCATCCGTCGCCTTCCTGTTGCGCCGGCACCTGCGTTCCACGCCGCTGCCGGCGCTGGATCTCAGCCGGCATCCGGAGGCTCAGGCGCTGGATGTCCGCCCCCATGATCTGGAGACTTACGATGAACTTGCCCATCTGCGCGACGACTCCGAGCAATAGCCTGCCGACCCAACTGGAACAGATCGGCTTGCACGCGGTGGCCAGCCAAGCAGACGACTTTCTGGCGCGGGCCAAACATTTGCCTCCGTAACATTACGCTGCTCGGCGGCGGCGAGCTGGGCCGACCCAGCCGCTTAAGCCCTTCGTCTGCCTCATCATCCGGATTATCTTCAATTTCAGAATCTAACCGCCTGCCCGAGTGGTCCCACGGAGAGGGTTCACTCGGCCAATTCTCGCGGAGAGGGTTCACTCTGTTCCGGATCGATACAAGTTATTGAAAATATTACGGTGGGCAAAGATGCAAACTCGTCATCATTGGCCCATGGGATAATTTTCCCTCTCTAAGTTATTGATTTTGTTATGGCGGAGAGGGGGGGATTCGAACCCCCGGTAGAGATTTCTCCCTACGACGGTTTAGCAAACCGCTGCTTTCGACCACTCAGCCACCTCTCCGGGAGATGTTCGCGGCCTGTAAAAGCATCGTAGCACGGTTGCCAAACCGGCAGCACGTCGCTCCACGTCCCCCGGCCGGCGATGCTATGATGATCGGAACCCACCCGAAGGGGCCCGTATTCCATGGCCGCTCCCACACCCCGGCTATCCTTCCGCGAAGTCTTGCGCATCCGCCCGGTGCGCCGGCTCTGGGTGGCGCAACTGGTCAGCATCTTCGGCGATTTCCTGGCGGTATTCGCGGTCCTCAGCGTGGTCACGTTTCAACTGCACGGCACCGCCACCCAGGTCGGCATGCTGCTGGTCGCCTACCTTGTGCCGCTGGCCATCGTCAGCCCGCTGGCCGGCGTTTTCGTGGACCAGTGGAATGTGAAATGGACCATGATCTTGAGCGACCTGGCGCGCGGCGTGCTGGTCCTGATCCTGCTCTTCGTGCGCGACCTCAACGCCATCTACGCCACGTTCTTCGCGCTCAGCACGATCTCCAGCTTCTTTGTGCCGGCGCAATCGGTGGCGGTGCGCGCGCTCGCGCCGGCCGCCGGGCTGATGGCCGTAAACGCGTTGATGTCGCAGGCGGTGCAGGGCATGCAGATCGTCAGTCCGGCCCTCGCCGGCTTGCTGGTGCAATGGTTGGGCGCGAACTCCTGCTTCCTGTTCGACAGCTTCAGCTTCTTCTTTTCGGCGGGCATGGTGATGACCCTCGCCATTCACCGCGAACGCGCGGCGGGAGTGCTTGGGGCGGCCGCGGCCGGATCGATTCTGTCCTCGCTGCAACAGGGTTTCCGGTTCATCTTCGGCCACGCGGCCATTTCCTTTGTCATGATTTCGATGAGCTCCGGCATGTTCGCCGTGCGCTGCTTCGGAGCGCTGCTCTCGGTCTACATACGCGACGTGCTGGCTGGGAACGTCACCCTGTTCGGTACGCTCAACTCGCTGATCGGCGTCGGCATGATCGCCGGCACGCAGTCGCTGCACCGCTTCGCCCGCGGTACCTCCCATCAGCACCTGGTGGTCTATGGACTGGGCGGGATGGGCGCGGCGGTCTTTGTCACAGCGCTGTTCGGCACGGTCGCCACCACCGCCCTGGGCATGCTGGGTTTGGGCTTTTCCGCCGCCTTCATCATGATTCCCGCGCAGACGCTGCTGCAGCAGGAGACTCCCCATGCGCTGCTCGGGCGGGTGAGCAGCAGCCTCATGTCCCTGCTGGCGTTTTCGCAGGTGATGGCCATGTTCGTGGCCGGCCCGGTGGCGCAAAAGGCGGGCATTCGCAACCTGTATTTCGGAAGCGCGGCCATGCTGGCGTGTATCGGGGTCGTAGGATTTGGCCGGCTGCGCAAAGCCAAGGCACGCGCCCCCGCGGAGACGGCCGGGGGTTAGCGGGCTGTTGGAGTGCTCGACGCGGAGACGCGGAGACGCAGAGGCCGCGCGGAGCGAACAGAGGTCGGAGAAAACCGGCTCTATATTGTCTTCTCCGCGTTGATCTCCGCGCCCTCTGCGCCTCCGCGTCGAGTGGGAATGCTGGTTGGTCTTCGGGACAGCCTCGCTACGGCTTGCTCTTGCGCCGCAGCCAGCCGCCGGGGTAGGACGTCATCACCATGGCTTCGCGGGTGAAGTCCTGTTCGAATTCCCGGCCGTCGGCCTCGGCCAGAAACTGCCGCACGGCCGCCATAGGGCCGGGGCCTTGCTCGGGATGGGTGGGCACGCCGTCCAGGTGCGTGTCCTCCACGGCGATGTAACTGCCCGGACTCACCAGGGGAGCGTACATGCGCAGCTCGCGGAGCACGTGCTGCATGGAATGGTCGGAATCGAGATTGACGATCGTGCGCCAGTTCCGCACCTTGCGCGCGAACTCGGCGACAATCGCCGGATCGGTCGAGCTGCCCTTATAGAACTCGACATATTTCTTCCACAGCGGATGCGCGGAGGCTCCCTGCCCGGTGAGATCCTGGATGTCCACCGTGAGGACGCGGGCGCTTTCCAGGCCCATGCCGTTCAGCGTGTGGGCCCAATAGAGCGCCGAGCCGCCGAACCAGGTGCCGGTTTCAATCACAAAATCGGGACGCACCTCGTAGGCGATCTGCTGCAGCATCCAGAGATCGAGCGGGTTCTTGATGATGCGCACGTTTTGGAACCACAGGCTGCTCCAGATGGGCAGGTCGTGGAACAGCTTCATCATCTCGCGCTGCTTGGCGAGCGGCATTTGCAGGTCGCGCTGCTGCAGTACCTGCTCGTACGCCTGCCGCGACTGCGCCATCTGCTCGTCCCGGAATTGGGCGCTCTGCTCGTATTCCTTGAGACCGACGGATACGACGATCAAGCCCAGCGCCCGCCCCGGGGGATTGGCGAAGGACCGGTCGACGGAGAAGTCCACTTCCGCCGGCCGCCGCGCGAGCGCCGCCTTCGGGACGCGGCACGACAGCAGATAGCGGCCCGCCTTCGAGTAGGTCTGCCGGGTCGCCTCGACGCCGTTGATGTGCGCTACCAGCGTGACCGTGGGCGCCTGGCCCATCAATTCCTCCGGAACCGCGAAGTCCATTTCCAGAAACTCGGCCTGCGAGGGCGGTGGGGGATCGAGCGCCACCGCAAATGACGGCGCGGTCCACATCCAACCGCCCTCTCCCGCGTAGACCCCGCGCAGGATCCTGTCCTTGTGGGCGGCGTCGCTGAGGTGGATCTCTGAGACGGCGGGCTGCCGGTCGCGGTGCCGCCGGCAGCCGCCGAAGATCGCGGC
>JADGNR010000284.1 GCA_017883415.1 Bryobacteraceae bacterium
GTGGGGAGGCCCGCTGCGCAAGAACAAAGACTTCTTCTTCGCATACTACGAAGGGTTTCGAAACAGCCAGGGGGTAACGCAGGCCGCCACGGTACCCACCGATGCGGAACGCACCGGCGATTTCTCCGGCCTCAGAGACCCGCAAACGGGACAGCCGATTCCCCTCATCAACGAGTTTACCGGCGCGCCGTTTCCCGGCAACTCAATTCCGGGGCCGGCCATCAGTCCGGTGGCGCTCAACCTGGTCCAGTTCTATCCGCACGCCAACGCCGGACCCAACTTATTCGTCACCACGCAGGTGATGAACAACACGTCGGACCAGGGCGGCATCCGGTTCGATCACGTATTCAATGAGCGCGACCAGCTTTCGATGCACTATGCGCACGCCGTCAGCGCGAACCTCAACCCGCTATCGATTGCGGGCGCCAACGTACCCGGCTTTCCGGTGGGCGAGGATATCGGCACTCATAGCGCGGTGATTTCGGAAACCCACCTGTTCAGCGGCACGACCGTGAATATTCTCCGCGCGGGCTTCTTCCGCAACGTGTTCGATACCGACAAGCCCCTGAACCGCACCTCCCCCCGGCAACTGGGCTTCAACTACGACAGCACGCTCGCCGCAGCCGCCGGTACGCCGTTCTTTATCGTGAGTGGGTATGCCAGCATCGGCGATCCGATCACCGGGCCTCGCGATACCGCGCAGAACACCTACGAAGTCCACGATTCGCTGTCGCACACCGCGGGCGCGCACAGTTTCAAGTTCGGCGGCGAGTTCCGGCGTACCCAGATCAATATGACGGAAGGAATCGCTTCCAACGGGTTCTTCGTCTTTGCGCCCTTTCCCGCCAGCGACTCCTTTGCGAGTTTCCTGCTGGGATTCCCCGTCGTGTTTTTTCAGGGCGGCGGCGATATGAACCGCGGACTACGCAACATAGACATCGCGCTATACGGTCAGGACGAATGGCGCGTCACGCCGCGGCTCACCCTGAACTACGGGCTGCGCTGGGAAGTAAGCACGCCGTTCACGGACATTCGGAATCGCATGAACTCCTGGTCGCCGGGGAAGCAATCGACGGTTTTTCCGAACGCGCCGGCGGGTTTGCTGTTCCCGGGCGATCCGGGGGTTCCGGATGGCATTGCCCCCGTATATTGGAAGGCGGTGATGCCGCGCATCGGACTGGCCTGGGACCCCACGGGCTCGGGAAAGACTTCCATCCGCGCGGCCTACGGAATCTTCTACGACAGCTTCACCAACGGCGTCGGCGGGCCGCTCCAGGCGCCGCTGAGCGCACTTCCGTGGACGCAGGCCCGGCAGGTCGCTCCGCCCATCGATTTCACGAGCCCCTTCAACGGACAGAATCCGTTCGCACCGAACACCTTCCCGCAGCCGACCACGGTGCTTACGGTCGAGAACGGAATGCGTCCACCGTACGCGCAGAACTGGAACTTCTCCATCCAGCGATCCTTTGCGGGGAATTATCTTCTGGACGTCCGCTATATCGGCAACAAGGGAACGCGCCTTCCTCGAATGATCGAAGCCAACCCCGCCATTTTCGGCCCCGGCGCGACCAGTAACAACGCCGACCAGAGACGTCAGTTCGCCGGGTGTCAGGGGCCGGACGGCCCGTGCAATTTCGCGTCGGTGGGGCTGGTGACGGATTCCACCAGCTCCACCTATCACGCCGGGCAGCTTGCTCTTACCCGGCGCTTCCACAACGGCCTTTCGTTTCTCGCCTCGTACACGTACTCCAAATCGCTCGATTATGTTTCGAGCTTCAACGTCTCGGGCTCGGCTCCCCGCCTGGTGGCCGGCGAAAACGACCTGGCGCAAAATCCGTTCGATCTTGCCGCCGAGCACGGACCGTCGCTTTTCGATGCGCGGCATCGCCTGGTGTTCAGTAGCAGCTTTGAGATTCCGTTCCCGCACGCCGCGCCGGCCTTCGCGCGTGCGGCATTCGGGGGCTGGCAGCTCAATGCGATCGCGAACTTCTCATCCGGAACGCCGTTCACCGTTTACGACAGCGCGAATGTCGCTCTAGAGGGCAGCTCGCCCGAGATTACCGGATTCTTCTCCAGCCGGCCCGATCTGATCGCCAACCCGAATTCCGGCCCGCACTCGCCCAGCCAGTGGGTGAGCCGTGCGGCCTTCCAGCGGCTCGACCCGGCGACCGAAGCCGGCCAGTTCGGCAACGAGGGCCGCAACGCCGTGCGCGGTCCGGGAATCGCCAATGTGGACCTTTCCCTCTTGAAGACCGTTCCGTTAGCCGAGAGAGTGCGGCTGCAGTTCCGCGCCGAGTGCTTCAACCTCGCGAACCATGCAAACTTCGGCCTGCCGGACAACGACATTGCCTCGCCGACGTTCGGGCAGGTTCTGGAGGCCGGCGCACCACGCCTCATGCAGTTCGGTCTCAAGCTGGTGTTCTAGCCGCTGCCCAGGAAAAACGGTGACTGGCGACGCTGTCCACGCGCGGCAAAAAGCGCGGCTTGGGACGGCGAAGCCAGTCACCGTTTTTGGTTAGCCGCTGCCCAGGCCTACGAAGACCACGCCCAGGAGGATGAGCGCGAGGCCGGCGAACTTTTGCGGGGTAAATGTTTCCTTGAAGAAAATGCGCGACCAGACCAGGGTCCAGATGTAGGCCAGGGAGATCATCGGGTAGAGGACCGAAAGCTGGCCGCCCTGTAATCCCAATCCGTAAAAAACGGACGAGCCAAGATACAGGAAGACGCCGAAGATCAGTTGCCGGTTTACGAAGCTGAGCAGCCGATGGTCCAACCGGGCCGCGCCGAACTTCAGGAACACGGCGCCGAAGGAACCGACCACGGAAGCGGCGAAGACCAGGAGCATGGAGCGCAGCAAGGCGGGGTTCACTTGCGGCCTCCGCCGCCGAGAACGGCGACGCCGCACACGATGGTGGCGATGCCGATATTCTTGTAGAGATTCGGCGGCTCCCCCAGCAGCGTATACGAGAGCAGGGTTACCCAGACATAGGTCAAGGCAATGATGGGATAAAGCATGGAGAGCTCGCCGTCGCGCAGGGCCAGGATGAGCAGCAGGGTATTGATTCCGTACAGGGCGTATCCGGCGATGAGGGGAACATTGGTGACCAGCCCGGCGAGCGTAGGGACGAAGTGGTGGGGTCCCATGCCGATTTTCATGAAGAGCTGCGCGGCGGCGCCCAGTACGGTGCAACAGAATACGAGGGCAACCGAGCGGCGGCGCGCGGCGATGCTCGATGGCAAAGCCGGAATGGCGGCGGAAGTACTCAGACCTGACCTCGGACCGGGGAGTCTCAAACAGGATAACAGGGATTCAAGCTAAAATGAGAGTCTGTGGATCCAGATAACGTACTGATTGCCGGCGACGAGCGGGACGAGCGCCCGGAAGCAAGCGAACCGCCTCCGCCGGCGCCGCAGCGCGGGTTCATCGCGGAGTGGACCGTCACCATCATCCTGCTGCTGTTCGGCACGACGACGCTGGTGCAGGCGTTCGTGATCCCCACCGGCTCCATGGAAGATACGCTGCTGGTGGGCGACCACCTGCTGGTGGACAAGCTCGCCTATGCGCCCGCGGGGCCGGTTTCCCGGCGCCTGGTGCCGTATCACCAGGTGGCGCGGGGCGACATCATCGTCTTCCGCTATCCGGTGGACATCCAGCAGACCTTCGTGAAGCGCTGCATCGGTCTTCCCGGCGATCATATCCGGCTGGAGAACAAACAGTTGATCCTGAACGGAAAGCGCGTGAACGAGCCCTACGTGTATCACAAGATCGACTACATCGACCCGTACCGCGACAACTTCCCGAGCGATCCCAACGTGCGCGTGCCCGAGCAGGCGCTGGACATGCTCATGAATCACGTGCAAAACCGGGAAGTGGTGGTGCCGGCGGGATCGTATTTCGCCATGGGGGACAACCGCGATTTATCGCTCGACAGCCGCTACTGGGGCTTTGTGCCGCGCGACAACATTATTGGCAAGCCGCTGATCATCTACTGGTCGTATGACGCGCCCACCGACGACCTTTCCAATCCGTCGATCAGCATCAAGCACATTCTCGACCTGGTGGAGCACTTCCCCACCAAGACGCGCTGGAGCCGGACATTCCGGCTGCTGCACGGGTACCCGCTGAAATAATGAACCGCCATCACTATGGTCTGATCCTGGCCGGAGGACGCGGCACGCGCTTCTGGCCGCGCAGCCGCAAGCGGTCGGCCAAGCAGGTGCTGAACGTAGTGGGGGAGCGCTCGCTGATCCAGGCCACGGTGGAGCGTTTGCAGCCGGTGATCGCGCCCGAGCGCATGTGGGTGCTCACCAACGAATTCCTGCGCGGCGAGATCGTGCGCCAGCTTCCGGAAATCCCGCGGAAACAGGTGCTGGCCGAGCCGATGCAGCGCAACACGGCGCCGGCCATTGGCCTGGCGGCGCACATCCTGCATTCGATCGACCGCGACGCGGTAATGGGCGTATTTCCCTCCGACCATGTGATCGCCGACGCGCCCGGGTATCGAGCGGTGCTGGCGGCGGCTTTCGCGGGCGCCGCGGCGAAGAAGTTGATGGTGGTGGGCATTCGGCCGCGCTGGGCGGAGACCGGCTACGGCTACATTGAGTTTCCGCGCGGCGCGTCGGCCGGGCCGGAGCAACTCGAAGTGCGCGCCTTCCACGAGAAGCCGGTGCTGGCCAAGGCGAAGCGGTACGTGGCGGCGGGCAATTTCTACTGGAACTCGGGTATGTTTTTCTGGCGCGCCGATGAATTGCTGGCCCAACTGCGCCGCCACCTGCCCCGGACCGCGACCATCCTGGCCGCGCTTCCCCGCTTCGGCACGCGGCAGTTCATGGCGAAGCTGATGCAGGCATTCCCGCTGTGCGACAACATCTCCATCGACTACGCGGTGCTGGAGAAGGCGGCCAACGTGAGCGGCATCGCGGCGGCCGATTTCGGATGGAACGACGTAGGGAGCTGGAACGCGGTCTACGAACTGCTGACGCGCGATGATCACGGCAACGTCTCGGGCGAGGACTCGGTGCTGCTGGATGCGCACAACAACTTCGTGGACGCCCGCCGCGGCAAAGTGGTGGCCCTGCTGGGCGTGAAGGACCTGATTGTGGTGGACACGCCGGACGCGCTGCTGGTGGCCGGACGCGACCGCGCGCAACAGGTGGGCGAGATCGTGAAGGCGCTGGAGCAGCGCAACCGGCACGACCTGCTGTAGGGTAGGCCTGCTGGCCTGCCCGGCACGAGGAGCGCGCCTATCGCCTCTAATCTAACCGCCCTCCGCCAAAGGCTTGCCGATTTCCCAATGGTGCCCGAACGGATCGGCAATTCGCCCCAACCGCCACCCGTACTGGTTGTCGACGGGATGAACCACGGTGGCCCCCGCGGCGACAGCGCGTGCGAAAGCGGCATCCGGTTCGTCGACGATCATCACCATCCGCACCGTCCCGCCGCCCAGAGACTCGGGGCTGAAGTTCAAGTGCTCGGGAGACTCGTCGGAGACCCAGAATTCGGCTCCCGCGACGGAAAGCCGGGCGACCACGGCGCCACCGTCGGCGTCGATGCGGAACAATTCGCCCGCTCCAAACGCCGCCTTGTAGAATTCGACCGCCTTCGCCCCGTTTCGAACCGAAAGCATGGGGGCTATCGAAGTATTCGTATTCCCCGCGCTCCGCGACTCGTCAGCCATGGAAAGTTTCGCCCTCCGAACTTTCAATTGTAAGCCGCAACGGCGCCACCGGACGCAGGCCACAAACCAGGACGGAGTTCTACGGCACCGGCGCTGTCCGGTCGGCGGGCGGCGGATGCAACTCGTAGGCGGGCGGCGGGTCGGCGCCCAGCAGGTAGCGGACGAAGTAGTCCCAGCGGCGGCGGGTCATGTAGTTTGTGTCGGGGCCGTAGCCGTGGCCCCGATTGGGGAACAGGATCAGGTCGAAATCCTTATTGGCCTTGACCAGCTCGGCCACTACCAGCAGGGTGTTGTAGGGCGGCACGTTGTTGTCCATGGTGCCGTGCGCGAGCAGTAAGTGCCCCTTCAGGTTCTTGGCGAAATTCTGGTTGGCCTGGCCGTCGTAGTTGGTGGCGCCGTCGGGCTTCTTCTGGAGCAGCCCCTGCCATTTCTCCCCCCAATCGTCTTCATATTCGCGGTTGTCGTGATTCCCGGATTCGGAGATGCCCACCTTGAAAAAGTCGGGGTAATGGAACATGGCGCCGGCCGTGGCATCGCCGCCGCCGGAATGGCCGTAGATGCCGGCGCGGTCGAGGTCGATCCAGGAGTAGCGCTGGGCGAGTTGCTTCATGCCGGCCACCTGGTCGGGCAGCGTGTTGTCGCCCATGTTGCCGTAGTAGGCCTCGTGGAATTTCTTGGAGCGCCACGGAGTACCCATGCCATCGAGCTCGATGACGACGAAGCCCAACTCGGCGAGCGCCTGGCAATCGGTGCGCGCCGCCGAGAAGGCGCGCCCGCCCACGCTCCCAGTCTGCGGGCCGGGATAGATATGGTTGACGATGGGGTACTTCCGCGCGGGGTCCAGGTTCGACGGCTGGAACATCAGGCCGTAAAGATCGGTCGTGCCGTCGCGCGCCTTGACGGTGAACGGCACGGGCGGCTTCCAGCCAGCCGCCCGCAGCCGGGAGATGTCGGCCTTTTCGAGCACGGTCACCATCTTCCCGGCGTCGTCGCGCAGCACGGCCACGGGAGGCACGTCGGGCCGCGAATAGCTGTCCACGAAGAACCGCCCGGAGGGCGCGAGCGCGACGTCGTGGGTGGCATCCTCCGGAGTGAGCAGCTCGAGGTGTTTCCCGTCGAAGCCCACGCGGTAGAGGTGAACGAAATACGGGTCGCGCCCTTTCTCGCGGCCCACGCCGAGAAAGTACAGCATGCGGCCCTTCTCATCGACGCGCAGTAACTGAGTCACATTTCCGTCGCCGGCGGTGATCCGGTTCTTGAGGCGGCCGGTCTCCAGATCGTACAGGTAGAGATGGCCCCAGTTATCGCGTTCGGAGAACCAGACGATTTCGTTCGAGGCGGGAAGGTAATACCAGTTGACGCGGCCGTTGCCGGATTCGAAGAACGCCGGCACGGTCTCTTCCAGGACGTCGCGAACCTTGCCCGTCGAGGCATCGGCCACGCGCAACTGCTCGCGCTTGTGGTCGCGCGAGGTGGAGACGAACGCGAGGTGCGTGCCGTCGGCGCTCCATTGGATATCGGCCCACTCGCCGCCGCGACAGGCCAGGTTGTCGCACAGCGTGGAGCGGTGCTGGTCGGCGGGCATCTGCAGGCGGATGACGCGCGCGCCGTCCACCTCGATAATCACGCGCTGGATGGTGGTGACCACCTCGTCGCCGGGCAGCGGGTACTTCCAGGCTTGCAGGTTGGGATGACCGACGCGGGTGTCCACCAGGTACATCTCGCCGACGCCGCGCTGGTCCTGCTGATAGGTGGCAATCTTGTTCGAATCCGGGGACCAGAGGAGGATGGGGCGGTCGCTCGAGGCCCACCCGGCGTTGTCGGTGGCATAGCCGAAGTCCTTGACGCCGTCGGTGGTGAGTTGCGCCTCCTTGCCGGTGGCGACATCGCGCACCCACAGGTTGAAGTCGCGGAGGAAGGCGGCGCGCTTGCGATCGGGCGACAGGGCCTCGGTGCGCGCGCCGGCGCCGCGGCCGCCGCGACCCG
>JADGNR010000571.1 GCA_017883415.1 Bryobacteraceae bacterium
GTGACCAGGTGGTTTCCGTGGGCCAGTAACCCGCGAACGATGTTGCCGGTTGCGTAGTAGGCGTCGGCCACGAAGTAGAACGGCTCCTTGATTCCCAGTGAGTCGATCAGCAGGATCATCTTGTCCAGCAGGGTTCTGTGGTCGCGGTTGGAAAAGACCGTACCCTCGTGGATGCGACAGGCCAAAGGCAAGGCGAAAACGCTGGACAAGGCTTGGGTGAGTACGGCGACCGCCTGGCAGGAGTGGCCGAAGATATACTCCGGCTTGGTATTTGACTCGGATTGTTGATGGAGTTTCTTGACTCCGGGCATCTTGCGGCCGGCCTTGGCGACCTTGATGCCATCGCCGACGAGGACGGGCCTGCCGTTGACGCGTAGGATGCCAGGGTGGGCGCGGAAGACCAGTGCGCACCAGGCGCAGGTGAGTTCGTGCAGGTTCAGGGCCGGACTGTGGAAGAAGTCCAGGAGCCGGTCGTAGCAGGCGGGCTCCAGTCCCAAGGCGCGTACGATGCTGGTGACCCCCAGCAGTTCCTTACGGGTAGCCATTCCCGCAAGACAGAGTGCCATCCACAGGAAAGTTCGGGTCCGGGCGCAGGCGGACCGCAAATCGCACACCAGATTCCACCAGTGATTCCAGAGCATGAGCGGCCTCCTGGCCGGGTGGTTCGATGCTTCGGCTTTCAGGCTTGACGGCTGCCGCGACATAGTATAGCATATATATGCTATACTAACAACGTCAAAAGAAACCACATGAATCAGAAACGGATTCAGCAGATCGAGCAGAGGGTTGATCGGATCAAGAGGGCGTTACTGGAGATCGGTCCGATGCGCCCTGGCTCGCTGACCCGCCAATACAAGGACCCCCAACACCGCACCGGGGCCTATTGGCAGATCAGCTATACCCGTCGGATGAAGAGCCGAACGGACTACATCCGCAAGGAACACGTAAAGGAGGTGCGCCGCCAGACAGTGACCCACAAGCGGTTCAAACGTTTGGTTGACCAGTGGATCGACCTGAGTATCGAGCACTCACGACTGACCATGCAGATTGCGGAACCGAGGGCAGGCCGATAGGCTAGAATTCGATACTCGCAAGGAGAATCCTGAATGGCGAAGTTGGGATCCGATAAACGGCCCGCGGTAGTTCGCGTGCAGACGATGCCCAAGGGCGAACAGATCGTCGCGCTCTGTGAACAACACCGCTGGAAGGTAATCGTCGGTATAGAACCGGACCAACCCGAAGATCTCTCGGACATCGATCTTCTCCTGCGCGGCCCCTCCGGGGAGCCCCAGGCACCTCGCGGGGCGCCCAGGATCGGCCGCAATGATTATTGCCCTTGCGGGAGTGGCAAGAAGTTCAAGAACTGTTGTGCAACCTCTTGAGCGCATGGAAGCGCACTCACTTGAACACGCAAATCGCGGAACCTAAGGCTGACTGAGCGGGCTGGAACTCGGTACTCTCAAGGTGTATAGAAGGAAGACGAGAAACCCCCACAGGGGAATGAACTCAAAGCGCCGCTCGGCGAGCTGGTCGTAACCGGGCGCCGGCAAATGGCAGCGCGAGCAGATTGCGGCCGAACACTTGCGCGGTCGCACGGCCACTTCGATACTCTTCCTGTCGGCACTGAAGTGGGCGTGCTGGTAGACAAAACCTCGGAAACGATGGCAGCGGTTTAGAATCGTGATCAGTTCCATGGCGCGGAAGCGGGCGGCGGCGAATCTCTACAATAGACCGCTCCAGACCCGTGAGCCGCGGGATCGATAAACGCTGCGGGACGTGCCGCGACGGAACCAGTGCATCACTCTAGCGGCCCGCGGTTTGATTCATTGCAGCCATCACATTCTTAACCGCATCGACCACAGCTTCTGGCGCCTCCCACGGGATTCCGTGAGTGCTGCCCTGAACGACAATCTGTTTGCCTTGAGTGGAGAGTGTTGCCAACTGGGCTTGGAGGTCGTGGATCCAAATTGCTTGGTCTTCGGTCGCTGCCTTCGCTTCGGCCGGGTCGGATGGATTGAACTCCGCCTTGCCTGCCGTAAGAACAACAAGTGGACGGTCACCCAATCCGTGAGCCGTGCGCGCCTCCATCCCACTTTGATCCTGGGTCATTCCGGAGCTTGACTCCGCTGCTAACGACTTTGGTTGACGCCGCAGCTCCTGGATGAGCAGCCAATCGTCCCGGCTGAGCCCTTTGGGTGGCCGGGATCTGAGCGGTGGGCGAAGGAGGCGAACAAGGCCGACGAAGGTAAGAGCGGGAGTAAGCCGATCAATAGCCGGACGCAATGAGTCGGGCGGGCCAGGTCCTTTCCGCCGCGGAATTCTCTTGATCTCATCCTCGTGCCACGCATCAACCAACACCATGCCCGCTACATCCTCTGGATACATTCCGGCAAAGACTCGCATACTGGTTCCGCCGAAGGAGTGCCCCACCAAGATGTAGGGGCGAGGAAGCTTGGCCGCAGTCAAAAGGGCATGAAGGTCCTTGGCGATGGAGGAGGCGGTGCGCGGGAATGGGCCTGGGTCGCTCCAGCCGTCGCCCGCACGGTCATACCAGCACGCTTGCGTGAATTCCGCAATTTTTGGCTGAACCAATAGCCAAGCCAATCCGGGATTGTTAGCACCGGATTCAAGAATCACCGTCGGCCTTCCGCTGCCTGTGCAGTAGAGATTGAGCGATCTCCCACCGATGTCGATTGCCAGCCCTATGCGAGCGATCCCGCGTAGATCACCGCGACGGCCCATCTGTTCGTAGAGGACCCCAAGCACGACAAGCGATCCCACGACAAGCGCGAGGCTCCGAAAGATCCATTTCGCGGCTGTTCGAAGACGTCGCACTCGTCAATTTAATCACGTGGAGTGAGCCGTTGCCAAGTTCCCCTGATAAACGGCGTAGCGTTTACCGGAGAGGGCAAACTAGTTCGAAAGGCAACTGGCTACGAACAGGAAAAGCTGAAGCCGCGGTATCCCACATCGGGTTCGCGGGCTGCGCGAGCCGAGCTTCCGGCGCCCATTGGAGCGTATCGGTGACCCACAGATTTCTCCGACGAGGCCAAATTCCTTGG
>JADGNR010000285.1 GCA_017883415.1 Bryobacteraceae bacterium
GCGGGGGCCGGGGGTCGCGGATGGGGCCGGGGTCGCGGATGGGGCCGGGGTCGCGGATGGGGCCGGAGATCGGGGTTGTAATGGAGCTCGGGGGCTCGCGCGTTCGGGAGGTTAGCCGCCGCCAGTGGAAGGAGGAGGAGGTCCAGGGGCGCCCGGTGCACCGGGGGCGCCGGGAGCGCCAGGGGTTCCGGGAGTTCCACCGCCCTTGTTCTTGCCCTGGTCGCCCTGCGGGCCGCTCGGGGTGGGACCGGTGGTGGTCGTGCCGCCGGGGATGCCCCCGGCCTGGCGCCGCAGGAGGATTTCGTAGAGCGTCTGCTTGAGGGCGTTCAATCCGGCGCGAATGGCGGGGTCGCGATTCACCAGACGGGCGATCGGCTGGTTGCGGAAGACCAGGAGGGATTCGCCGGGATTGAGGCGGACCTCGTTGCCCGGCTGGAGCCGGTGCAGGACTCCGACCAGACCTTCTTCCACGCTCACCAGCGTGGTGGCATCCTCATCCTCCACCACCACGTCGAAGATGGTGCCGCGCACCGAAATCACCGCCGTGGGGGTGGAAACGCTCTTGGGATTGGGGCCCGCGCGGTGTTCGATCTGCACGCGGATGCGTCCCAGCCAGACCTGCACAAGGTCCTTCCAGCCAGGATAATTATCGCGAAAGGTGACGCGGGCGTTCTGGAAGACTTCGAAGGTGCTGCCGTCGGGGATTTGGAATTTGGCGTAACCGTCCGGGCCGGTGACGATGATTTGTTTGGGGACGATGGTATTGCCCTCGAACAGGGCGACCGGGTTGCTGTCCTTCAGCACGGAGACGCGCCCGAACACGACTACCGCTTTGGCCGCGACATCCTGGGCGCGGAGGGGCGCCAGAGACACGGCGACGGCAACCGCTACCAGCAACGTCCGCACAGTCCGCGAGAGCATATAGCGCCGGAACATACCCCTATTTCCAGACCTGGGCATCTGAAACCCGGGCCCGATGCTATGACATTTGAGTCTAGCACCAAACATGCTGAAGCAGATTGGGGACCGGATTAAATTTTGCTCAGAAATCCGTATCGATTCAGCGAATTATTCGAATCCAGGGCCCCGGAAATCCGGTCAAATTACGTGAATTAGGGTACAATGGGACTCAGTTGTGTGGCATAAGGGAACAGCTCGGCGCCTGCTGATTTTGGCGCTTGCCGGCGCGGTTGGGGCGCTGGCGGAAACCGATTGGCGGCGGATTGGCGGCAGCGCATTCGAGTGGCGGCTGGCCTCTCCGGCCACCGGACCGGTAGAGCGGGTGTGGTTCTCGGGGGACGGGTCCACGCTCTACGCGCGCACCCATTCCGGCAAGGTCTTAAAAACCAGCGATTTCGAAAACTGGGAGTCGGCGCCGGGCGTGTCCGATCCGGCTCCTCTTCCGGCCCCCCCGGTAGCGCGAGTGCCGGACCAGGGGGCGCGCCTGGTGACCACTGCCTCGGCGGTCTTTGCGCTCGGCCGGCAAGTATTCCGCTCGGAGGACGGCGGGCGTGCCTGGGACAACCTGACGGCATACAAGTCGCAATCGGTGATCGGCGGGGGCCAGCATGACGTGGCGGTGTGGCCCGGCAACCCGGCACAACTGGTGGTGGCCAACGATTTCGGCGTGTGGCGGTCGATGGATGGCGGGCTTTCCTGGACGGGGCTGAACCAGATGCTGCCCAACCTGGGAGTGCACCGGATTCTGACTGCGGCGAGCGGCGCGGCGGTGCAGGTGCAAGTGGGCTCGACCGTATTGGAACTGCCTCCGGGCAGCTCGGTCTGGATTCCCGCGCCGGCTGCGGCGCTGCAGTCCGAAGCGGCCCAACTCCAGCGTTACGCGTCCTCGGTGGGGACGCTGGAATTGAACGCGGAACTCACCACCTCGGCCGCGGCGGGCGATACGGTATACGCCGGCTCGGCGGACGGACGGATCTGGAAGTCTGTCGATGGCGGGCGGACGTTCGAGCGCACGGCCATGCCGGCGGGAACGGCGGGCGAGGCGGTGGAGCGCATTTTTGTGGATCCCACGCAACCGCGCGTGGCCCTGGCGGCGCTGAGCGGCACCGGGCCGCACGTGCTGCGGACCATCAACGGCGGGGAATTCTGGGATGTGCTGGACGCCAACCTGCCGGCTACCGCCTCGGCTTATGGGATTGCGGCGGAGCGATCGGCGGGCGCGGTGTACGTGGCCACGGAGAAGGGCGTTTACTACGCCGTGACCGACCTGGAAGCCGCCAGTTCGCCGGCCGACGTGAAGTGGACGAACCTCTCGGAGAAGCTGCCGGGGGCGCGGGCCACCGATGTGCGGCTGGACCCGGCGGGAGTCCAGGTGTACGCCGCAGTGGATGGGTACGGCGTGTACGCCACGGCGGCGCCGCATCGCCTGCGCAGCCTGCGGATTGTCAACGCGGCCGATTTCAGCACGCGTCCGGCGGCGCCGGGTTCGCTGCTGAGCGTCATCGGCGGCCGCTTGAGCGGAGTCCGCGCAGGCAACCTGGAGTACCCGGTGCTGGTGGCTTCCGACACCGCGTCGCAGATCCAGGTCCCGTTTGAAGCGGTGGGGCCCGAGGTGGTGCTGGAACTGGAAACCGCTCTCGAAAAAGTGACCCGGCGCCTTGCGGTGCAACCCGTTTCGCCGGCGATCCTGGTGCCGGAAGGCGTTCCCGCCATTTACGATGCCGACAGCGGCATGCCGCTCGATGCGCGCACGCGGGCGCATTCCGGGACACGGATCCAGATCATCGCGACGGGGATGGGCAAGGTGCAGCCCAACTGGCCCACGGGCCTGGCCGCGCCGCTGGAGAATCCGCCGGCGGTGGTGGCATCCGTGCGGGCCTACCTGGATCGCACACCGGTCGAAGTGACGCGCGCCACGCTGGCGCCGGGGTTCGTGGGCTTCTACCTGATCGAAGTGCAACTGCCCACGATCGCCAATTTCGGCGACGCCGAGCTGTACATTTCCGCCGGCGGCCAGGACAGCAATCGCGTGCGGATCGTGATCGAGCCGTAGGCGGGCGTGCGCCCCATTGCTGCTACGTCTGCTGCAGCGCGCGCCGCATCTGCACGATATGGTTCACGTCGTGGCCGGCCATATGGCGAGCGAGGCCGGCGACGGTGATCCTGCCGCGCTCCGGGTGCATGCCGTAGCGCTGCCATTCCTCGGGGGTAAGCCTGGCGAACATGCGCAAATTGGCCTCGCGCAGCAGCCGGAACATCTCCAGAGCCTCGCGGGCCGTCCAGGACTCGTAATCGCCGAGTCTGGCCCATTCGTCCTGATCAAACCCCAGCAGCGTGGCGCCGGGGTGCTCGATCATCTGGCGGTAACGCCAACTGCTGGCCAGTTCGTCCTCGGCCAGATGCGCGAGAATCGCCCGGACGGACCACTTGCCGGGCGCCGGGCGGCGGCTCAGTACCTCGTCCGGCGCACCTTCCATCAAGCCGGCAAGGGTACGGGGCGCTTCGCGCTGCATGGCGATCGGATCTTTGCCCGCGAAGTAGGAGTCGAGCCGGGCCTGGTACTGTTCCGCCGTTTCGACGGCGGGCGCTGGCGTAGTTCCTTCCTGCATTTCGACATTATCCCGCAGGGAAAGCGGCCACGGGGCGCCTGAGCAGCAGCACGGCCAAGAACGCGCCGGCGAGAATATCGAATGCCATGCAGAAGCCGGGCCACCACACGGGGACACCCGGATTCTCAATGAACCGGTGATGAAAGAAGTCAAAAACGCCGTGTCCGGCCAGCGCGGCGGCAACCAACCAGAGATTCTTCTTGAACCCCGCCACCGCAACCACGAGAAACAGACCGGCCACGAGGGACTCGACCGTCAGCGCCGGTGCGGAATTCCCCATGACGGCAAACAGAATGTAATAGGTGGCAATGACGATCAGCACCGTCGGGTAGAAGACACGGTCGCGGTCAAATCCCGTCAACGTGGCGAAGGCGCAGACCAGCGCTGCCAGTACAACCCCGATCAGATATTCCACAGATTCCTTTCCAGCCGAGTCGTCCGCGTCCGGTGGAGCGGTGCCGGTAATGATCGATCACGGAGTTGAGTCCAGAGCCGCCGCCGAAGACATCCTGCCAGCGGCGTTTGCCCGTGGATTGGAGCGGGGGGCCGGCGTGCCGGATGAACCAGCCGCGCAATCGCTTCGGGCGACAGGGACTGGAAGGCTTCGATGCAGCGCTCACCAAGCCAGCCTACCACTTCGGCGCGGTGCGGGCCGGCGCGGTGAGTCGGATTTGCCGGCCGGGAGTGCTCAAACTGCGGAGCGCGCCTGCGGCGCGGGGCAGGCGATTGAAGAAGCTGCCGTGGTGGGGCAGGCTGAGGCCTGTCCCACCGGGCTTTCATCACTTTTGGTGGCCCTTCGGGCCATGGGGCAGGCCGGGAGGCCTACCCCACTGGGCTCAGAAGGCCAGGCGCGCGCTGAGCTGGATTTGGCGGCCGGGAGTCGCGGGCTCCGTGATGGTGCCGAACTGCGCCGTGTTCACGAAGCGGTTCGGGGTTCCCAGATTCACTTTGTTCAGCCCGTTGAACGCCTCGAAGCGAATTTGCAGGCGCGCCGATTCGTGGAGCGCGAAACCGCGGCCCACGGCGAAATCCAGGGTCTGCATGCCCGGACCGTACACCGTATTGCGGCCCGCGTTGCCGAACGTGTATGCGGCGGGCGTAGAGAAGGCCAGAGGATTGAACCACTCGCCGGCGGTGCGGGTGCCCGGGCCAAACACGGGCTGCCCGGTGACATTGGCGCGCACCGGGTTTTCGCCCAGCACCGTGCCCGTGTTGGCCGTGTCTCCGAAGACCGAGATGGTGAACGGGAAGCCGGATTGCGCCTGGAAGAGCGTGGTGACCTGCCAGTTGCGGGTGAGCGCCCGCGACCAGCTCCACCGGTTGTACGAGTGGACGTCATAGACCGCGGTCACCACGAAGCGATGCCGGATGTCGCAGGCCGGGCCCTTTTCGGCATTGAGGTCGTTGTTGTTTTGCGGCACGGCGGCTTCGAACATCGGCGAACGGAAATCGGGCGCGCTGCTCAGGTTCTTGGCGTAGGTGTAGTTGGCCAGCAGGCTGAGACCGGAAGAGTAGCGCCGCCGGAGGTTCACATAACCCGCGTCGTACCAGCTCCGCGCCGTATTCTCCAGCCAGTTCACGGTGCTCACCGGAATGGTGTTGCTCACCACGGTATCGCCCGCCGGAAACACGGTTCCGGGAAGGAAGGTAATGCTGCCGTACGGCCGGCGCGGCTGGATCAATCCCGGCCCGGGCAGAGCGTTGTTGATCAGGTGCGCGCGTTGCAGGTGCAATCCGCGGTCGCCCTGATAGCCGATCTCGAGCGTGGTCTCTCTACCCAGGCTCTTCTCCACCGAGGCGGTCCACTGCTGGACATATTGCGCCGGCTGGTAGGGATCGAACGCGGTGAAGCTGGTCACCGTTTTCCCCACCACGGGCGGGGCGAAGTTGAAGCTGGTGATAGAGGGCGTAAAGGCGTCGCTCTGATTGGTCTCCGGAAAAATGATGGGCACGTTGTGCAACTGGTTGCACCAGGTGTTCATATCGATGGGCGTATAGAATATGCCGTAGCCGGCGCGCAGCACGAGTCCCCAGGCAGGCACGTGGTGGGCGATGCCGACACGCGGGGCAAAGCGCAGCTTGTTGCTATAGAGCAGTCCCTGCGGCTTGCCGAGCTGGCCTCCGATATACCCGGTGAGCGTGGTGGGGGTGACGAATAGCCCCGACCACTGGTTCGATACGTCCACCAGCGGGCTCATGTACTCGTAGCGCAGCCCGAAGTTGAGGGTGGTATTCAGCGAGAGGCGGAACGTGTCCTGCACAAACGCGTCGCCGTACCACTGCCGCAGGTTCATGCGCGGCGAACCAACCTGCCGCTGCCGCACCGCCGGCAAGCCCAGCTCGAAGCTGGCCAGGGCCGAACCGGTGCCGTCGGCGGTGGCGGTTTCGGTGGTGTATCCGTTGGTGAACTGGTAGTAGCCGCGGCTCAGCACGTACGCCCACATGGGCCAGATGTACCACCGGTAGCTGCCGCCGAATTTCAGGCTGTGGCGGCCGTGCTGCCACGATAGCGTATCGCGGCCCTCGGCGATGGTGTCCCACATCTGCATGGGCGTGGCCTGGTAGGTGTCGCCCATGGGCGAGTAGCCCTGGACATTGAAATACGGCGCGCCCCACGCGCGCGGGCCGCCGAAGCCCACGCCCTGGATGCCGAGCTGCCCCACGATGTCGTTGTTGAACGCGTTCTCCTCGAAGTGCGTCATGGCCAGCCGCGAGTAGGCGGCGGTCGCCGTGTTCACCAGGTTGGGGGTGAAGATCCGGGTCCAGGTGATGTTGGCCTGCTGCGAGCGGTTGTCGTGGGTGAGGCCGAATCCGGGCAGGTTCTGCGGCGTGAAGCCGTTCTCCGAGCCGATGGAGTAGCGCACGCCGATGCTATCGCCGCGATCGAACACGCGGTCCACGCGGATGGTGCCCTGGTCGGCGACCTGGTGTTCGTTGCGCTGATCCATCAGGTTGTTGGAATCGACGCCCGCGCCCACCACCGTGGGTACGCCGTCCATGAACATCGCGCCCATGTCTGTGGTGTTGGGGCGCGGAACATATTTGGCGAGCATGGTCGCGGCCGCCTGGTTGAGCAGGTTCGACGGGATCTGGTTGTCGGGGAACGGATCGCGGACGACCCCGCCGTTGGGGTTGGGATGGGAGCTGAACGGATTGAAAATGGCGACGCCGGACTGGCTGAAATCGCCCGCCGCCTCCGCATCGGTGGGCACGGTGCCGATCATGGTATCGGCCTTGTTCCGGCGCAGCCCTTCATAGTTGGCGAAGAAGAACAGCTTCTTTCCGGGCAGCGGCCCGCCCAGCGCCGCGCCGAAATTATTCTGCACCAGAAATTTTCCGCCCGGCATTTCGTTGAAGCTGTGGGCGTCCATGTCGCCGTTGCGCAGGAACTCATAAGCCGTCCCATGAAGCTGCGAAGTGCCGGCTTTGGTGACGATGTTCACCTGCCCGCCGCCCGCTCCGCCCAACTCCGCCGCGTAGGCCCCCGTCTGCACCTGGAACTCGCGCACCGCGTCGGGCGAGAGGCTCAGATTCTGGGTATTGAAGGTGGGGTCGGTGTTCACCGCGCCATCGATCAGGAAGTAGTTCGCATTGGGCCGGTTGCCGCCGATGGTGAGCGACGAGGCCTGTCCCGGCCGCCAGTAGAGCGGGTTCATGTTGCCCGTCTGCGCTCCGTGCCCGACGTGCGAACCGGGCACGGTAAGCGCCAGATCGAGCAGCATGCGGCCGTTCAGGGGAAGGCTCTCGACGGACTCGACTTCCACCACCTCGCCCAGGCTGGTGTCCTGGGTCTTGAGCGTCTCGGCGCGCGCGGGCACGTCGACGGTGGTGGTCTTCTCGCCCAGCGTCAGGCCGAGATCCACGCGCAGGCTTTGCCCCACCTCGACGCGCAGATCGTGCCGCGCCACGGCGAACCCCGCGGCTTCCACTTCGATGGTGTATGGCCCCGGCTGTAGGCCGGAGATTTCGAACTGGCCGCTGGGACCGGTCACGGTGGCGCGCACGGCGCCGGTTTCCCCGCTGCGTGCCCTTACCTGCGCCGCGGGAACGGCGTTCATCGACGGATCGGTAATCACACCGGCGACGGA
>JADGNR010000572.1 GCA_017883415.1 Bryobacteraceae bacterium
AGGCTTGCTGCACACGTACTCGCCTGCGGGCATGGCGGAACCCGGCACCAAAACTCAGCGATGCAGGCCCTCCAGCCTCATTCCATCTCAACGTCGCGAAAGATCGATTTTGAACGGACTATCCGCCGCACAAAAAAGCCCCCGGCTTGCGCAGGGGGCTTTGTTCAGTTCGCGAATAAGGTGCTTATCGCCTTACCGTAATGCTGGTTTGAGTATCCAACGGGCCAAACTGATCGATGCCAATGCCCTTGGGGGCGGTCGGGATTACCAGTTTCACCCAGACGGCATCCGGACCCTTGAAATACGAAGTCTCGGTCGCCTTGCGCAGGGCGTCGATGCTGTCCTGCTGCTTCCCGGAGGTCGCGTTGGCGAAACCCGGCAGCTCGAACACGACCCATGAGTCTTTGGCCATTTCGCTCAAGCTGATAGCAACTTCCGGTCTTTCGGTCTTCACACGGATCTCGGTACCGGCGCGCACAGTGCTCTGATTGGCCGTGATCTTGAAGTCCTTGCCATTGCGGCTCAGGGTAATTGGCTTTTGAGGAGCAGCCGCCCGCGCAGGAGCAGCCGCCCGCGCAGGCGCAGCTGACCGCACAGCAACATCTTTCAGCGCAAGACCAGCACCCCTTGTGGGTCCGGCCCTCCTGATGCTGAACTGAATGCGTCCGATATCACCCTTGCACACTGAGGCGTTCCAGGTGGGATGAATCTCGCAGGTGTCGTCCGTGGCGACGCTGTCGTTCTCGCCGTCGTGGATCAGAACATAGGAATCAGGGATGCCGGTCGTCGAGCCGTCCAGATCGTGGATCGCCGCGGTCCGGTAGGCCGAACCACTCCGGTTGTCACTGTCGAACCTGGAGTCGATCTTCGGGAAATACACGGGCTTGGCATTGATGTATTTCGCACTCTTGACGGTGTTTTCGGTGGTAACCCCGGCGCCCGTAAACAACAGCCAGGAAAGCGCGCCTGATCCGCGCTGGTTGTTGTCCTGGAAATTCACGAATGTCGTGTTGACCACGTCATGGCGATAGTCGTAGTACTCGTAGGCGCGGATCGGGAAGTCAGGAATCAGGCGTTTCGGCAGGCTGCGGCCGTAGGCCTTTTCTTCCGGCGTTACGGGGTTGCCGATGTTGTCGGTTTCGCCCACGAACCGCGAATCAACCACCAGTGAGGTAAATGTGTCAGCGCCGAAGGAACCCGTTGAATTCGTGAACCCGATGGCATTGTCCGCCGCCTTCAGATTCCGGAAGATGTGCAGCTCGCCGCGGCCCCAGACGCCGCCATTGCGGTTCTTGTAAGCGGTGAGATCCGCGAGGAGCGATTCCACGCTCTTGCTGTTTTCGTCAGCGGGATTTTCCCTGGCAATGTGCGAGGGGCCGGCCAACCCGAAGACGCCTTCCAGATTGATGTTCCGGTCCAGCATGAACCCGTCGTAGTTAGAGTGGGCAACGTTGCCCCTGAATTCCGCCATCCTGGTTCGACGCGGCCAGATGGCCTTGCTGATCTCCGTACCTTCGAACTTCCCTTGCGGGTGTTCCGGCAACGACCACCAGAAGCCATTCTCATCGGAACCCGCTGCCACGTTGTCGATGAAGACATTGTCCGGATTGGTGATCCAGTAAGCCGTCACCGTGTTGTCCGAAGGCAGCAGGGTGTCCTTGCCGGACATGCTGTCCGCCCTGTAGGTCGCGCGATTCAGCGAATTACTTCCCATGTTCTCTCCGTTTGCGGCGAGATTGGTCGGCGCGCAGGCCTTGGAGGTATGGCACTTGATCTGGATGGCCAGGTTGTGCACGAACTGGTTACCGTGCTCCGCGCCGTCTTCGAGGAAGAAGCAGTGACCGACGGTGTTGTAGGTCACGTTGTTCTCCACGTGCAGGAAGTTCGTGCCATGCACGGTCACGCAGCGGTTGTAGGTGTCATGGAGCGACGCGTTCTTGATGTACTGCCCCTGTGCGTCGCCGATCAGATGCCAGTGGATCGGATATCGGGCGAGAGTCATGTTCTGGCCCATTCGATTGAATTCGACGCCCTCGACAAACATCTTGCTTCCGACCATCGCCATGACGTGCCCGCCGTAGAAGGACTGTTCCGCGTCGGCCGATGCCTGGAGTTTGATGTTGCGAGTCAGCAAGCCGACTTCGCCGCGTTCATCCACGTCGAAGGTGATCTTGCCGAAGTGCATGTAGTCGAGCTTCTTGTCGAGCGTGATCGTGTTTCCGCTGATGGCCGCAATGTTGCGCCGTTCTGCCTGCCGGGGATCGAAATCCGTGGATGCGAGAACGATCTCGTCGCCGACGCGCCAGCCGGCAGCGTTCAGGACCTGGATCGAGGTGGCGCCGGCGTTCGCTGTGCTGGACAGCTTCGTCCAGGAATTGGTCCGGTCACCGTGAAGATTGAGGGTTCCGCCCATGAGCATGATCCCGCGGTCCACGCGGTCCGTCGTTCCACCCACTCCACTGATGTCTTCGCCTTTGACGTTGTCGGTGAAGGTGATGGTGGCCTTGCGGGTGTGAGGGGCCTTTTCCGTGCCGATCTCCAACTCGCCGTGCAACATGATCCACTCGGTGGTGAGTTCAACGTCTTTATTGTTCGCGAAGCTCAGCTTGCCGTTGATCGTCAGACCGTTCAGCGGCGGGGTGTTGACGTCGAGCACCACTTCTTTGCCGGCGTCGATGGTGACCTTGTCGCCTGCCACGGGCACCTTGCGGTTGGGCCAGGTCGCCGGATCAGACCAGTTCGTCGCCTTGGCTGCCGGCGCTGCAGGACTCTGGGCCTGCACGATAGTGAACACGCTGACGAGCAACGATGCTGAAATCAACGACATCAGAAGGAACGAGCGATTCTTCTTCCTCATGACATGAACCTCCGATACTTGAAAAATGACCACGATCTAGCCTACAGGATAGCGTGAACACCGCCGCTAATTCCGGCGTTACGTCAACTGCGCCGTCTCTTCCCCTGGTCCCGCCGCTAATGGGGCGTTATGTCAATAGCTTCGGGCGTGTGACGCGCCACTCGTACATTGATCTAGCCGAGAGCGCGAGCCGCATGCGGG
>JADGNR010000052.1 GCA_017883415.1 Bryobacteraceae bacterium
CGGAAGTAGACTTGATCAGGCCGAGAGGTCCGCGAATCCGGGTGGCGAAGCCTCGCAGTTCCCATCGCTTCCGTCCCTCGAGTATGTCCGAGATGTACGGATCGCGGATGAGCAGCCCTCGACGCGGCGCAACCTCTCCGTCGGGGGAATGTTGGGGTCCGGCGGGAACAGAAAACCCAAAACTTAACTGGCTCATCGTTTACGACCAATCAGCTGAGATTTGACCGCCGACATCGAAGGGGATTGCCTCACGAACTCTTCTCCCTAACCTCAGGATAGTACTACCAAGGTCTGCTTGCAAACATCCACGGATCATGAGCCCGCCCCTGCACGCGACGATTCGAGGCCAAGCTAACCATGAGCAGCGCGCCTCGGCGCGAGTCCATCACGTGTTCGGTACATGCGTTTTTACGCGAAATCGTGAAGCTTGTCGAACGACCAGTTTGGTTAGGAATGACATAAACGCGCTTGCCCCCGCTGAACAGCTACCTAGAAATTCACGATTGAGGCGAAGCCGATGGGGTCCAGGCTGGCGCCGCCTACCAGCACGCCGTCGATTTCCGGCTGCGCCATCAGCGTTCTGCTGTTGTCGGGCTTCACGCTGCCGCCATAGAGGATGCGAATGGCTTCGCCCGCTTCTTTGCCGAAGCGCGCGCGCGCCTGGCCGCGAATCACACGGTGCGCGTCGGCGGCCATCTCCGGCGTCGCCGTCTTGCCGGTGCCGATGGCCCACACCGGCTCGTAGGCGATCACGATGCGGGCGAACTGCGCTTCGGTGAGGCCGGCAATACCCGTCTGAAACTGGTCGATCAGCTTGGCCTCGGTCTTTTCGCCCTCGCGCTCCTCCAGGCGTTCACCCACGCACACGATGGGCGTGAGCCCGCTTTCGAGCGCCGCCTGCGTGCGCTTCAGCACGGTTTCGTCGGTCTCGCCAAAGTACTGGCGGCGCTCGCTGTGACCGACGATGGCGTGCGTGGCGCCGGCGGCGCGGATCATGGCGCCGGAGATCTCGCCCGTGAACGCGCCTTCCTTCGCCCAGGCGATGTTCTGCGCCCCGGCGCGTATGCGCGTGCCTTGCGCGGCTTCGACCGCCGCGGCGAGCGACGTGAAGGGAGGACAGATCACGATCTCGCAGTGTTCCGACTTCTCGACCAGCGGCCGGAATTTTTCGAAGAATGCGTTAGTTTCCGCGGGCGTCTTGTACATTTTCCAATTGCCCGCCATGACTGGTTTTCTCATAAGATTTGGTCCAAAAAGCTGGCGCCGTGCCCGAGGCGCGCGCCGAAGTTCTCCGCCACCGTCTGGCCGATATCGGCGAGGCTGGCGCGCCGGCCGAGATTCACGCCCGCCGCCCGCTTAGGGCCGGCCGCCAGCAGCGGCACGTATTCGCGGGTGTGGTCGGTGCCGGCAACGGTGGGGTCGCAGCCGTGATCGGCGGTAAAAATTGCCAGGTCGCCCGCGCCCAGCGCATTTTCGAACGAGGGCAGCCACGCGTCGAACTCTTCGAGGGCGGCGCCGTAGCCGGCGATATCGTTGCGATGTCCGAACTGCTGGTCGAAATCGACCAGGTTCACGAAGATCAGGCCGCTCGCGACGGTCTCCATGGCTTCGAGCGTCTTGGCCATGCCGTCGGCATTGTTCCTGGTCTTCGCGGATTCAGCAATGCCCCGGCCCAGAAACACGTCGAAGATTTTGCCCACGCTGTGGACCAGTACGTGGCGCTCTTCCAACCGGTCGAGCAGCATGCCCGCGGGCGGCGGCACGGCGTAATCGTGACGGTTGACGGTGCGCGTGAAATGGCCCGCGGCGCCGGTGAACGGGCGCGCAATGACGCGGCCCACCTCATGCGGCGGGTGCAGGATCTCGCGGGCGGTTTCGCAAATCTTGTACAGTTCCCAAAGGGGGATGACCTCTTCGTGCGCGGCTACCTGGAAGACGCTGTCGGCCGAGGTGTAGACGATGGGCGAACCAGTGCGCATGTGCTCCGCCCCGAGTTCCTGGATGATTTCGGTGCCGGATGCCGCCTTGTTGCCGAGCGAGCCGCGGCCGATGCGCCGCTCGAATTCCTGCATGATTTCCGGCGGAAATCCCCGCGGATAGAGCGGGAACGGCTGGTCGAGGAGAATGCCGGCCATCTCCCAATGCCCGGTGGTCGTATCCTTCCCCGGCGAGGCGAGAGCGCAGCGGCCGTAAGCGCCTGCCGGCCTTTCGACGGGGCCGATGCCCGCCAGCGGCTTGATGTTGCCCAGCCCCAGCCGGGCGAGGTTGGGCAGCGCGAGGCCGCGGATGCGGGCGATGTTGCCCAGGGTGTCGCCGCCCGGCGGGTCGCCGTAGCTTGCGGCA
The DNA here is from genome assembly GCA_017883415.1 of Bryobacteraceae bacterium. Lineage (GTDB taxonomy): Bacteria > Acidobacteriota > Terriglobia > Bryobacterales > Bryobacteraceae > JADGNR01. Next base: position 2,344 of record JADGNR010000052.1, read on the forward strand.
TCGGGCATGGCGCCGATTCCTACACTGTCGAGAACGATCCAGATTACGCGGCGAAACACAACATTCGAGCGTAACACGCCGTCCCTCTCGCGCTGGCCCGCGGCTTCGCGGCCGCGAGAACCGGCAGAATCTGCGCGCGGAACTGCAAATATGTCGCTGGGCAGGTAAATGGGGTGGGCTTCTCCGGCCTTCAACGGGAAGTCGTCCGATTCCCTCGGTCGTGTAAACTATGGAGAAGGGCGCACCGGATGAGCACCAGAATACACCTCGAAATGGAACTGCCGGAAGGGCTGGTCGATAAGACCTTCGAAGCCGAGCTTCTAAAGGAGTTCAAAGAAGAAACGGCTCTTCGGCTATTCAAGGAAGGCAAGGTCAGTTCTGGCTTCGCCGCTCGTCTCATGGAAGTTTCGCGCCTGGAGTTCTTGAGCTTGCTCCAAAAGAAGGGCATCCCTTTCGTCGATTACACACTGGAAGATTTCCGTAATGACAGGGAAGCGATGCGGGCATTTGAGCAAGAGTCTCCCGGAAGCACCGGCGATCGCTAACATAAGAAGTGGTCGTTTCCAATAGCTCTCCTCTTGTCTACCTTGCGGCTCTGGCGGATTTCGATCTGTTCCGAGAGATGTTTGGCTCGATCTCAATCCCTCACGCTGTTTACGACGAAGTGGTACTCCGCGGAGCGGGGTTTGCAGTCCGGGACGCGGTACAACGCGCTGTCCGCTACTGCCGGCAGTCGGAAATCCGGGTGATTCGCACGCCGATGATCTACGCGGCCGCTCAAAAGCGCGGTCTTATTGCGAGTTTGCGGGACAAGCTCGACCGCCTGCGGCGGGCAGGGTTCTGGCGGCGTGTAATCCCACAGCCCCGGACGGCCGGACGCGCCCGGCTGGGTTCGTTTGCACACCAACAAAACAAGGGGCTGGCCTGTTTGGCAGTCTCATTGCGAAGAGAACCCGAATAGGGAATAATCTGCCTTAGGGTCCGGGAGGAATTATGTGGACGCAAGAGCAGCTCTTGGAACTGACCCAGGAGAAGCTGCGCGATTACAAATTCATCGTGGTATCCAACCGCGAGCCGTACATGCACCGCCAGGCCGGGCACGAGATCGAGTGCGTCGAGCCGGCCAGCGGACTGGCCGCCGCCCTAAACCCCATCATGCGCGCCTGCGGAGGGACCTGGATCGCCCACGGCAGCGGCAGCGCCGACCGGAAGGTGGTGGACGCGCACGATCGCATCGCCGTCCCGCCGGACGACCCGCGCTTCACCCTGCGGCGCGTGTGGCTGGATAAACAGCAGGAACAGCGGTATTACTACGGCCTCGCCAACCAGGGACTGTGGCCGCTCTGTCATATTGCATACACGCGGCCGGTTTTTCGTCCGGAAGACTGGCGCGCCTACCGCGAGGTCAACGAAATTTTTGCGCGCGCCGTGCTGGAGGAGGCCGGGGACAGCCCGGCCTTCGTCTTCGTCCAGGATTTTCATTTCGCCTTGCTGCCGCGCATGTTGAAGGAGCGGAATCCGAACCTGATCATTGCCCACTTCTGGCACATTCCGTGGCCCAACCCGGAAGTGCTGCGCGGGTTCCCGTGGAAAGAGGAACTGCTGGACGGCCTGCTGGGCAACGACCTGCTGGGATTCCACCTGCGCTTTCACTGCCAGAATTTTCTGGACACGGTGGACCGGATGCTGGAAGCCAGGGTCGACCGGGAGCGCTACGAAATCACGCGCGGCGGCAGGATGACCGCGGTGCGGCCCTTTCCCATCAGCATCGATTTCGCGGAGCACGACGCCCGGGCGCAGTCGGCGGCCAACGACCGGGAGGTGGCCGAGTGGCGGAGCCGTTTGAAGCTGCGGGGCGAACTGGTCGGCCTGGGCATCGACCGCCTGGATTACACCAAGGGGATTTGCGAGCGCCTGCGCGCGCTGGACTGCTTTCTGGAGGAATATCCGCAGTACCGGGAGCGGTTCGTTTTCGTGCAGGTGGGCGTGCCTACCCGCAGCAGTATTCGGGAATACCAGTTGCTGGAAACGGAGGTGGACCGCCTGGTGCGGCACATCAACCGGAAGTACCGCAAGTGGCCGGGCCACAGGTGGCGGCCTATCGTATATCTGAAGGAGTCGTTCGCGCAGGCGCGTCTTACTGCGTTGCACCGGCTGGCCAACTTCTGCATGGTCAGCTCGCTGCACGATGGCATGAACCTGGTGTCGAAGGAGTTCGTGGCCAGCCGCGCCGATGGGGATGGCGTTCTCATCCTGAGCGACTTCGCCGGATCGTCGCGGGAGCTGAGCGACGCCATCGTAGTGAATCCGTTCAGCGAAGAGGAGAACGTCGCGGCCATCCGCCAGGCGCTCGAAATGCCCGAAGAGGAGCGCCGGAAACGCATGCAGAAAATGCGGGCCGTGGTGGCGGAGAACAACGTCTACCGTTGGGCCGGTAAGGTGATCGGCGCGTTGCTCAAGTTCGAATTCGCAACGGCGGGGGAGGCGCAGGTTGCAGCCTCTGATGCAAGCTCTCTCTGAGGTGGAGGAGCGGATCCGGGCCGCCGGGCAAATTTTCCTGTACCTGGATTTTGACGGCACGCTGGCGCCGATGGTGCCCGATCCCGCCCAAGCGCGGCTCAGCGCGGAAGCCCGCGAAACGCTGCGGCGCCTCGCCCGCCGCGGGTCGTGGACGGTCACCATCGTCAGCGGCCGCGCGGTGGAAGATCTTTACTCCCGCATCGGCCTGGATGGCCTGATCTATGCCGGCAATCACGGGATGGAAATCTCCGGCCCCCACCTCCATTTCGTCGACCCGGCCGCGGCAGCGCGGCGCGAAACCCTGTGCCGGCTGGCCGGGGAACTGGCCGCGCGGTTGCACCCCCTGCCGGGAGTGCTGGTGGAATACAAGGGATTGACCGTGAGCGTCCATTACCGCCGGGCCGCCGCGGCGGACATTCCCAAAGCGGAAGCGGCGGTGCGCGAGGCCGTGGCGGGCGACGATTTTCGCCTGATGCCGGGGGTCCAGGTTTTCGAGATCGTGCCCCGCACCAACTGGGACAAGGGCGCGGCCGTCGAGTGGATCAACCGCCGCCTCGGCAAGGGAAACCTGCTCGCGATCTACCTGGGAGACGACGCCAGCGACGAGGACGCCTTCGCCATCCTGCCGGAAGGAATTACGGTCAAAGTCGGCAGCGCGGCGACCGCCCACGCGCGGTATCACCTGCCCAGCCCCGGCGAAGTGGTCGAGTTCCTCTCCTGGCTGGGCAAAAAAGGGGACAGACCCCTTTTCCCGGCGAGAGAGTGACGAGACACTGTGCGACAGGATGCTGGAAAAGGGGTCTGTCCCCTTTTTTGCCCCGCCAGTTCCGCCAGCGGCATGTTGGGGCCGTGAAGATTCAGATTGACCACCAGGGACTCGGCGCGCTCGCTGTAGTCGCCGGTGAGGCTCGCGGCTCATCGATGGTGAGCGAAACCACGTGCAGGCGGCGCGAAGCGGCCACGGTCCACAGGTCCACGCCGAGCTGCAGCGACTTGGCTTCGAGGAAGGGCGCGCGCCCAAAAGCCGGATCTTCCGCCACCGAAAGGTCGGCCGCGGTGACGCCACCGGACAGGAGAGCGAGTGTACTCCGCGATACACCTGCCGCAATTCTTGCCTTGTGGAGGGCAAAACCTGCACCGAACCACTTGCGGCGCCTCGGATTCCGCCTTGCGCCCGCACGGGTTCCGCTTTGGTCCCCAATTTGCACTTCCCTGGACCGAGAAAAGGAGAAACCAGATGAAATCGAGCACGGAAGATCAGATTAAAGGCAATCTTCATGAACTGAAAGGCAACGTCAAAGAGAAAGCCGGTCAGGTCACGAACAACCCCAAGCTGGAGAACGAAGGCCAGGACGAGAAACTCGCCGGCAAGGTCCAGAAGAAAGTCGGCCAGATTGAAGAGGTCCTCGAGAAGTAAATTTCCACCCAACCGGACCCGACTGTAGATTCTGAAGAAAGGAAGCTCGACCATGCTGATACTGATCGTCGTTTTGATATTGCTATTTGGCTTCGGTGGAGGGTATTACGGCCATAGCCGCTGGGGTCCCAGCGGAGGTGCGGGAATCGGACTGGGGACAGTCGTATTGATTCTCCTCATCGCCTACCTGCTGGGCTTATTCCGCTGAGGCTACGATTCGGCGCTCACCACTCAGCCAGATTCCTCGAAGCAGCCTGCTGACTGACGTCGCCCCACTGCGCGATCGCGCGGCCGCGTTGGCGAACCCGCTGGGCGCGTGGGGCGGAGTAGCGATGGAGCCCCGCGCGCGTCACCGGGCCACCCCTCCGATGGGGGGTCCGCACCGCCTGCGGCGACAGAAGTATTACAAAACAGCCGGCTCCCGGCCGCGCCCCGGCGGATAAACTAGTATCAGCACTAAATATCTGAAAATAGAACGCTGGATTTCCTCCAAAATGCCCACCCACCCCAAAGGCACCAACGCCCGCATTCTGTTCGCATCCGTGTTCGGCCCCTACGCGCAGGACGACGAATTCGGCAGCCGCAAGATCAACCCCATGGAGCTGTATCACAACCAGGTGACCCGCGAGCAGGGCCCTTTCTCGCTCCGCATGTTTCACCGCTCGTGGGGCATTCTCATGATCCAGCAGAATATCTCCGCGCCCACCACGGTGCTGGACTTCCCCACCCGCGAAGCTTTCGAAGCGGAATTGCTGGCCCACGATTACGACATCGTAGGCATATCGTCCATCATTGTGAACATCGGCAAGGTGCAAGAAATGTGCCGCATGGTGCGGCGTCTGTCGCCCCGCTCGACCATTGTGGTGGGCGGGCACGTGGCGGCCATTCCCGGCATCGAAACCATGATCGACGCCGACCACATCGTGCGCGGCGACGGCATCGCCTGGATGCGCACGTTCCTGGGCGAGGACGAGACCGCCCCCATCCGCCACCCCGAGATCATTTCCGGCTTCGGCGGGCGCACCATGGGGCTGAAATTGCCGCAAGACAAGGGCAACACCGCCGCCACCATCATCCCCTCGGTGGGCTGCCCCATGGGTTGCAATTTCTGCACCACCTCGGCGTTCTTCGGCGGCAAGGGCAAGTACCTCAACTTCTACGACACCGGCGCCGAGCTGTTCACCGTAATGGCGGAGATGGAGTCCAAGCTCAAGGTGCGTTCATTCTTCATGATGGACGAAAATTTCCTGCTGCATAAGCGCCGCGCCATGGAACTGCTCGAGCGCATGAAGCAGGCCGGGAAGTCGTGGTCGCTTTATGTTTTCTCTTCGGCCAACGCCATCAGCCAGTACTCCATGCGCGAGCTGGTCGAGCTCGGCATCTCCTGGGTCTGGATGGGCCTGGAATCGCCGCGCTCCAGTTACATCAAGCTTCATGGCGCCGATACCCTGACGCTCGCCGGCGAGCTGCGCAGCCACGGCATCAAGCTGCTGGGCTCCACCATCGTGGGCCTGGAACACCATACCCCGGAGAACATTCACGACGAGATCGAACACGCCGTAGCCCACGATACCGATTTCCACCAGTTCATGCTCTACACTCCGGTGCCCGGCACGCCGCTGTTTGCGGAGATGACGGCCCAGGGCCGCATGCGCGAGGGCGTCGCGCTGGCCGACATCCACGGACAGCACGAGTTCAATTTCCGGCACGCGGCCATTTCCAAAGAGGATTCCAAGCGCTTCCTCGACGGGGCCTTCCGCCGCGATTTCGAGCGCAACGGGCCCAGCATCTACCGCATCTGCCGCACCACGCTCGAGGGCTGGCGCCGCTACAAGAACGATCCCGATCCGCGGGTGCGCGCGCGGTTTCAATGGGAGGCGCGGTCGCTCAAGGACGGCTACGCGGCCTCGCTGTGGGCCATGGAGCAGTATCTACGCCCCACCAATCCGGAAGTGAGCGAGCGCATCCGCGCGTTACGGCAGGAGGTGGGCCGCGAATTCGGATGGCGCAGCCGCCTGATGAGCCGCGCGCTGGGTCCGGTGGTGCTATGGACCGCGCGGCGGGAAGCGCGAAGACTGGCCCAGGGCCACACCTACGAGCCGGAGACCATCGTGGAACGGCGCAACTGGACGGTGGAGCCGCGCGCCGGGTCGGCGCCGGCCATCGCCGCCCTCACTCCTCAAGAACAATCCGCAGGTACGTAATCTTGGCGCCGACTTCCACCGTCTGCGTGCTCCGCTTGCCGTCCTTCTCGACGGTGATCTTGTAGGACCCCGGAGCCAGCGGGATCTGCGCCGGCGTGGTCTGCGCGAGGCGCTGGCCGTTCACCAGCACGGCCGCGCCGGGCGGCACGGAGCTGAGCATGAGGGTTCCGCCCGGAACCCGCAGGACCACTGCCGGAAGCTCCACCGGCCCCGATCCTACATCCACTTCGCGATGTTCCGTCTGGTAGCCGGGCATGGTGACGGCGATGTTGTGGCGGCCGGGCGCGGCATCGAGCGAGCACGGGGTGGTGCACGCCGTGCCGGCGCGGCCATCGAGCGTGGCGGTGGCGCCACCCGGGCTGCTGATCACCGTCACCGGCTGCGCCGCCGCGGCCTGGCGCGTCGGCGGGCGAGCCGGCACACGCGGCGCCGGCGGCGAACTGGCCGCCTCGGCCTTTTTCGCCGGCTTAATTTCCTCCGCGGCCGGCGGTGGCTGCTGCGTCACCGGCGGCTTGGCTTCCGCCTCCGGGCCGGGCGGACCCGCCTTCCCGGCCCCCGGCATGGGGCTGGGCTTGGCCTCCGCAGCGGACGGCCCCGCGGTGGGCGGCGCCGCGGCGGGCGCGGGCGAAGCCGCCGGACCCTTCGGGCTTGCCGGAGGCTGCGCGTCCGCTTGTTTATCGGCGCTCTTATTGGGCAACAGCCGCGGCGCCGCCTGCCATCCCACCAGCGCCAGCAGGGCGGCCGCCATCAGAATCGCCAGCAAAAACGGCAGAAACCCCGATTTCCGCCTCCGCGCGCGCTCGGCCGTGCCGGTCGCCTCGCTCGCGCGCGCCCGCCGCGCCGGCGGCAGGTTCACCGCCGGCTTGGTCCCACCCGCCATGGTCGGCTCGTTCAAGCTGCCGCCGCGCGCCATGGCCTTCCAGCCCCGGGTGGCGCCGCAGGCCGCCTCCAGCGCTTCGGCAAATTCCTGGCAGGTGCGGTAGCGCGCATCCGGCTTCTTGGCGAGCGCTTTGCGCAGGACCGCTTCGATGGCCCCGCCCAGGCTCGCATTCAAGCGGTGCGGCGCCACCGGCTCTTCGGCGACAATCTTGTAGACCACGGTGGTGAGATGCTCGCCGGTATACGGCTTCTCGCCGGTCAACATCTCGAAGACGATCACCGCCAGCGAGAACTGGTCCGAGCGCCCGTCCACCGGCTGGCCCTGCACCTGTTCCGGAGACATGTAGTGCGGCGTGCCCACGATGGAGCCGGTCATGGTCATTTGCTCGGCAGCGGCGATTTTCGCGATGCCGAAATCGGCGATCTTGGCCGTGCCGTCGACCGCGATCATGATGTTCGCCGGCTTGATATCGCGGTGCACGATGCCCTTCTGATGGGCGTAATCGAGCGCCACCGCGGTCTGTCCCAGGATGCTGAACATCTGCGCGGCGGGCAGCGGTTCGGGCGAGGAGAGCAGTTGATCGAGCGTGGGACCGTCGACGAACTCCATGGCGATGTAGGCCACGTCGCCCTGCTGTTCCACGTCGTAGATGGTCACGATCCCGGGGTGCGACAGGATGCCCGCCGACCGCGCCTCGCGGAACAACCGCTCGCGCATGCGTTCCTGGTCCTCGGGCCCGCGCCCCGCGCCCAAATGGATCGTCTTGATGGCCACGGGCCGCCCGATATTGGGGTCGATGGCGTGGTAGACCACGCCCATGGCGCCCCGCCCCAGTTCCCGGACAATCTTGTACCGCCCGATGCGATCCATTCCAGTTCTAGTGATAACACGGGGAGCGCGCGGGATGTCGGGCGGCCCGGATGCGCGCGGGACGCGGCCGTTCCCGTCAGCCTCGCCGCGCTGCCTCGATGGAGGCGATGTCGATCTTCCTCATCGTCATCATCGCCGCGAAGGCACGTTTTGCCTCACCGCCACCAGCCGCCAGCGCATCGGTTAGCGCGCGCGGTGTGATCTGCCAGGAGAGGCCCCAGCGGTCCTTGCACCAACCGCACTCGCTTTCCGTGCCGCCATTGCCGACGATCGCGTTCCAGTAACGGTCCGTCTCTTCCTGATTCTCCGTCGCGATCTGGAAGGAAAAGGCCTCGGTGTGCCTGAACGCCGGGCCGCCGTTGAGACCGAGACAGGGAATGCCCAGGACGGTGAACTCCACCGTCAGCACATCGCCCTTCTTGCCGCCCGGATAGTCACCGGGAGCCTCGTGAACAGCGGTTACTTTACTATCCGGAAAGGTGACGGCGTAGAAGCGCGCCGCTTCATGCGCGTCCTTGTCGAACCAGAGGCAGATCGTGTTCTTTGGCTTCATGTTGGTGTGCTCCTTGTGCTCGATCAGGGCGAAGGCCGCGGTCTCTGCGCCGGTCCGTATCAGTGACCCACCAGTTCATCTGCCGATCTGCTGCGGCCGACGTCTCAAATTGGCCGCCACCCGTCCCGCCCTTCTAAATCATATCGCTGGCAGCGCCTCCAGCATCGCCCGCATCGCGCGGCCGCGGTGGCTCACCGCGAACTTCCGCTCTTCGCCGGCTTCGCCGAAAGTGCAGCCCAGCTCGGGGCAATAGAACAGCGGATCGTAGCCGAAGCCGCCGGCGCCGTGGGGCTCGTCCAGGATCACTCCTTCCACTTCTCCGCGCCAGACGCCGAGCGAACGCTCGCCTTCCACCAGCGCCAGGGCGCAGACGAAACGGGCGGCGCGGTTCGCCTCGCCGCGCAGCTTGTCGAGGAGCAGGAGGTTGTTGGATTCGGCGGTGGCCTGCGGGCCGGAAAAGCGCGCGGAGTACACGCCGGGGGCGCCCGCGAGCGCCTCCACTTCCAGGCCGGAATCGTCGGCGAACAGCAGGCCCGGCGCGTAGCGGCCGTAGTGGCGCGCCTTGATGGAGGCGTTCTCTTCAAAGGTGGCGCCCGTCTCGACGCACGGCGGAAGCTCGTGGAATCCGGGCAGGAGCTCGATGGCAACCGCTGGGCCGGCGTTGGGCGCGCGCGCCGCCAGGCGGAACTCGCCGAGCTTACCGGCATTGCCGGTGGCGCAGCGGAGCCGGATCAAATGCGCGCCGCCTTCTTCTGGATCTCGATGAGCTGGGCGATGCCGGCGCGGGCGAGGGCGATGAGGCTCGCCATCTGCTCGTCGTCGAACGGGACGTGCTCGGCGGTGGCCTGCACCTCGACGAAGCGGCCGGCGCCGGTCATCACCACGTTCATGTCCACGTCGGCCTTGGAATCCTCCTCGTAGCAGAGGTCCAGCAAGGGGATGCCGCCCACCACTCCCACGCTGGTGGCGGCGATGGAATCGCGCAGGGGCATGGTCTTGAGGGCGCCGAATTCCACCAGGCGGCGCAGCGCCAGGGTGAGCGCTACAAATGCGCCGGTGATGGAGGCGGTGCGCGTGCCGCCATCGGCTTGCAGCACGTCGCAATCGATCACCACGGTGCGCTCGCCCAACCCGGCCAGGTCGACCACCGCGCGCATGGAGCGGCCGATCAGGCGCTGGATCTCCTGCGTTCTTCCCGAGGGGCGTCCCTTGACCACTTCGCGCGGCGTCCGTTTGGCCGTGGCGCGCGGCAGCATGGAGTATTCGGCCGTCACCCATCCCCGGCGGGTATTGCGCAGGAACGGCGGGACGGTATCCTCCACGCTGGCGGCGCACAGCACGTGGGTGTTGCCGACCTTGATCAGGGCGGAGCCTTCCGCGGTCATGAGGTAGCCGGTGACGATTTCCACCGGGCGCATCTCTCCGGGCTTTCGGTTATCAGCTCGCATGGGTCATCACGAAGTACAGGAATAACATGATCAGCAGCATGCCGGCGATGACCACGATGACGCAGGGAAGACCGCCTTGCGGCACGGGCCCGCGCCGCGACTTTTTCCCTCTCGCCGGCTTGAACTTCGCCATACCTGCGATGGTAGCACCGCGGTTCCGGCGGGCATGCAAGAATCGATAAGGAATGACACGCCGGAGTTGGATTGCGCTGGCTTGCTCACTGGCCGCGTGCCGGCGCCAGACGCCGCTCGAGGTTCTCCCCGAGACCATGGCTGGCCGCTGGCGCCGCGTCGCGCGCAGCAATCCCTCGGCGTGGGAGGCGCCCGACCCGGTGCCCGCCACGGCGATCCGGCGCAGCGAGCGGGCGGCCTACGAGGGGCCGGGGAAGATCGACGCGCGCATTTACGAATTGACTGCGCCGGGCGTGGCGCTCGACCTGGTGCAGCGCTGGCGGCCCTCGGCCGATACGGTGTTCTTCTACCAGGGGAATTACTTCGTGGTGGTGAAGTGGGAGGATGCGGACCGCACGGCGCTGCGCGAGTTCGTGGGGGAGCTGGAGAAGCGGGTGCGCGTGCGGTAATTATGACGCGCCTGGCAGGTGGGGCGGGCGCCCTCGGGGGTACCCTCTGGGTCCGGCCCGGGTCCGGCCGACGCCCCCGTCGGCCTCCGGCCGAAGGCCGGCCAGGGGGCCGGCCGCGGGACAGGGGGTCCGCCCCACCGCGCTGAGCGCGCCTTCGGCGCGGAGGCAGGCCTGGAGGCCTACCCCACTGGGGCGCAGAAGCTGCAAGGTGAGAGGTGAGTGCTGCAAGCTGAGCGCTGCAGGCTGAGAGCTGCAAGCTGAGGGCTGAGAGCTGAGGGCTGCAAGCTGAGCGCTGAAAGCTGAGGGCTGATCGCTATAATTAAAGACGCCATGACTTCCTCCGCGACAGCCGCCGCCACGCCGGAAGCGATGGCGCGTTACGAGGCGGTGATCGGCCTCGAAGTGCACGTGCAACTGGCCACCGCCACCAAGATTTTTTGCGGATGCCCCACCAGCTTCGGCGCGCCCCCGAACACCAATGTGTGCCCGGTGTGCCTGGGACTTCCCGGTGCGCTGCCGGTGCTGAGCCGCGCGGCGGTGGACCTGGCGATCCGCGGGGCGCTGGCGCTCCATTGCCGCGTTCGCCCGCACTCGCGGTTCGCGCGCAAGAACTACTTCTATCCGGACCTGCCCAAGGGCTACCAGATTTCGCAATACGATGAGCCGCTGGCGGAAGGCGGGCACGTGGATATCGCCGTGGAGGGCGCGGCCAAGCGGATCGGCGTGACCCGCGTCCATATGGAGGACGATGCCGGCAAAAGCATCCACGAGGGCTTCGCCGATTCGGACCGCTATTCCTACGTGGACCTCAACCGGTGCGGCACGCCGTTGATCGAAATCGTCAGCGAACCCGATATGCGGAGCTCGGCGGAAGCGTACGCCTACCTTACGGAATTGAAGCAGGCGCTCGAATTCGTGCAGGTGTCCACCTGCGACATGGAAAAAGGCCACCTGCGCTGCGACGCCAACGTGTCGGTGCGGCCGAAGGGGGCGGAGCAGTTGGGCACCAAGGCGGAAGTGAAGAACCTGAATTCGTTCCGCTTCCTGAAGCAGGCGCTGGATTACGAAATCGCGCGCCAGGTGGCGCTGATCGAGAGCGGCGGCCGGGTGATGCAGGAGACGCGGCTCTACAATCCCGATACGGGCGAGACCGCCGCCATGCGCAGCAAAGAGCAGGCCCACGACTACCGCTACTTTCCCGAGCCGGACCTGGTTCCGCTCGAGATCGGCGCCGCGTGGCGGGCGGAGGTGAAGGCCGCCATGCCGGAGCTGCCGGCGGACAAGCGCGCGCGCTTCATCAAGGAGTACGGGCTGCGCGAGTACGACGCGCAGGTGCTGACGGCGACGCGCGCGGCGAGCGAATACTACGAAACCGCCGCACGGGTTGCGGGCGACCCGAAGACCACGGCCCACTGGGTGATGGGCGAGCTGATGGGACTGCTCAACGCCGAGGGCAAACAGATCGCGGAATCGCCGGTGCGCGCGGAGAACCTGGGCGAGCTGGTGCAGCGGATCGGCGCGGGCGAGATTTCGGGCAAGCTGGCCAAGGAAATTTTCGAGCGGATGTTCTCTACCGGCGATGCGCCCTCGGTCATCATGGAGCGGGAAGGGCTGAAGCAGATCTCCGACGCCGGAGAGCTGGAGGGGATCATCGCCGAGGTGCTGGCCGGCAACCCGAAACAGGTGGAGCAGTACCGGGGCGGGAAAACCACGGTGATCAATTTCCTGGTGGGGCAAGCCATGCGGGCCACGCGCGGGCAGGCCGATGTGGCGGCGGTGACCACGCTGTTGAAGAGGAAGCTGCGGCCGGAGGATTTATGTTGAAGGAAGGCGACGAGGCACCGGACATTCACGTGCGCACGGATACCGGCGAAGAGTTCCGGCTCTCCGGTCTGAAGGGCCAGCGGGTGGTACTGTACTTCTACCCCAAAGCCGATACGCCGGGCTGCACCATGGAAGCCTGCGAGTTTCGCGACGATGTGCGGGCTTTTGCGGGCAAGGGCGCCGCGGTGGTGGGCGTCTCGCCCGACAAGCCGGAGGCGCAGGCGAAGTTCAAGCGGAAGTACGATCTGCCATTCACCCTGCTGGCGGACGAAGAGAAGGCCGCGGCGCAGGCGTACGGCGTGTGGAAAGAGAAGAACCTGTACGGCAAGAAGTCGATGGGCATCGAGCGCACCACGTTTGTGATCGCGCCCGATGGCCGGATCGAGAAGATCTACTCCAAGGTCAAAGCCAAGGGCCACGCCGCGGAAGTGCTGGCGGGGCTCTGAGATCCCCGCGGCTCATCCCGGAAATCCGCCGGCCGATCCGAAAGAAACGCCGCTGGTCGCCCATCCGGGAGGGCCGCAACCCGTATTGATATATTGAAGGACGGGAGCGTGCCGTGAAGCTTCGCTATCTGCCGCTGATCTTGAAAAACTGCTGGCGCAACCGGCGCCGGACGATCCTGACGATCCTCAGCATCGGCGTCTCCATGTGCCTGCTGGGCGTGATGATCGCCATGTACCACGCATTTTTCCTGAGCGACCCCTTGCCCGATGAGGCGCTGCGCGTGTGGACCCGCAACCGCGTGTCCTTCACGGTGGCCATTCCGCAGTCGTACCAGGCACAGATCCGCAAGGTGCCCGGGGTCCGCGAAGTGATGGTGGTCGACTGGTTCGGCGGCACGTACAAGGACAGCCGCGACCCCAAGAACATGTTTGCGCGTTTTGCCACCGAGCCGCAGAAGCTGTTCACCGTGTTCGGGGAGTTCCGCATGCCGGAGGACCAGAAGAAGGCCTTTCTGGAGGACCGCACGGGCTGCGTCATCGGGCGCGACCTGGCCAACAAGTTCAACTTCCACGTGGGCGACCGGCTCCACCTGATGGGCGACATCTATCAGGGCGATTACGACTTCACCATCCGGGGGATCTTCGACAGCCCGCGCGCGAGCGACCTGATGTACTTCAACAAGGAGTACATCGAGCAGGGCATGAGCGAGAGGCGGCGCGGAAACGTGGGCATGTACGTGACGCTGATCGACGATCCGAATCATGCCGGGCGCATCGCCGAAGAGGTGGACAACGAATTCCGCAACGCCACGGCACAGACCAGGACGGAGACGGAACAGGCCTTCTCGGTGGGTTTTCTGGCGCTGCTGGGCAACGTGAAAATGTTCCTGATCGGCATCTCGGCGGCGGTGATGTTCACCATTCTGCTGGTGTCGGCCAATACCATGGCGATGTCGGTGCGGGAGCGCGTCCGGGAAGTGGGAGTGCTCAAGACATTGGGCTTCACGCCGGGTACGATCCTGGGCCTGATTCTGGGCGAAGCCGCTCTCATTTCGGTGGCGGGCGGAACGCTGGGCTACCTGATTTCGACGGTGCTGCTGCGCGGGGTGGCCAAGAGCCCGTTCGGGGGATTTCTGCCGCCGATGAAGATCTTCGATACGCCGGTGGCCCTGGTGTGCGTGGCGACGGCGGCGGTGATCGGCATGATCAGCTCGCTGGTGCCGGCCATGAACGCCTCGCGGACTTCCATCGTGCAGGCGCTGCGCACCACGGACTAAGACCATGGCCATTCCCATCGCATACAACATACGCAACCTGGTGGTCCGCAAGACCACCACCATCATGACGGCGCTGGGCATCGCGCTGACGGTGGCGGTGCTGCTGGCGATTCTGGCGCTGGTGAACGGGCTGCGCACCACGCTGGAAACTTCCGGCGACCCGCTGAACGTGCTGGTGATGCGCAAGGGCGCGGATTCCGAGCTGGTGAGCGTGGTGCTGCGCAGCCAGTTTCAGGACCTGAAATTCAAAGCCGGCATCGCTACGGGCAAGGACGGCCAGCCCATGGCTTCGCTCGAAGTGATCACCATCCTGATATTGAGCAGCGTGGAGAACCCGATCGGCGCCAACCTGACGGTGCGCGGCCTGCTGGAGGCGGGCAAGGGAATGCGCCCGGACCTGCACATTATCCAGGGCCGCTGGTATCAGCCGGGGCAGCGCGAAGTCGTGGTGGGCAAGTCGATCGCGGGGCGCTTCCCGGACGCGCAGATCGGGAAGAAGATCCATTTCGGACGCGGCGATTGGGAAGTGGTGGGCGTGTTGGACGCGGGCCGCGGCGCGCAGAACAGCGAAATCTGGGGCGATTACTACCAGGTGGCCTCCGACCTGCAGCGCGTGGAAGCGGCCAGCTCGACGCTGGTCCATGCCACCGACGCGGTGGCCGCCAAGGCGCTGGTGGAGAGCATCAACGACGACCAGCGGCTGGGACTGCACGCGGTGTCGGAGAAGGATTACTTCGGCCTGCAAATGCGCGGCGCGGCGCCGATCGAATACACCGGGTTTTTCGTATCGATCATCATGGCCATCGGGAGCTGTTTCGCGGCCATGAATACCATGTACGCCGCGGTGGCGCGGCGGGCGAGAGAAATCGGCACGCTGCGCGTGCTGGGTTTTTCCAAGGGCAGCATTCTGGTGAGCTTCTTCCTGGAATCGGTGATGCTGGCGGTGCTGGGCGGCGTGCTGGGATTCCTGCTGGTGCTGCCGCTGAACGGGATCTCGACCGAGATCGGCAACGGAAACTTCGCCGAGATGGCCTTCAATTTCCACGTGGCGCCGCAATTCCTTCTGGTGGGCCTGGTCTTCGCCATTGTTCTGGGCAGCCTGGGCGGCCTGTTCCCGGCCAGCAACGCCGCGCGCAAAGAGATTCTCACCGCGCTGCGGGAAGTCTGACGGTATGGACGCGGAACTCAAGAACCTACAAATCGACCGCGGCAAGAAGCGCGCGGAGCCCTCCAAGTGGGCCACCCGCTGGATCATCGGCGGCGTGTTGCTGCTGCTGGCATTGGGCGCCTGGCGCCTGCTGTCGGATAAGGTCAACGCGGCGCCGCTGGTGGAAACGGAGCGCGTGAAGGCGGTGAGCGGGGCGGGGGCGGCGGGGAGCGTGGTGCTGAATGCCACGGGCTACATCGTGGCCGCGCACAAGATCGAGGTGGCGGCGAAGGTGATCGGGAAAGTGAACTGGATCGGGGTGGACAAGGGCGACCGGGTGAAGGCGGGGCAGGTGCTGGTGCGTCTGGAAGACGACGAATACCAGGCGCAGCTTCAGCAGGGCAAAGGACAGCTCGCGAATTTGCAGGCCAAGCTGGACGAGGCGCTGCACGGCTCGCGGCCGGAAGAAGTGGCGCAAGCGCTGGCCAATCTCAACTCGGCCAAGGCAGACCTGGAGAACGCGAAGGTGAGCCTGAACCGCACGAAGAACCAGGTGGGCGAGGGCTTGAGCCCGCAACAGTCGCTGGACGACGCGCAGGCGCGCTACGATTCGGCGGCGGCACGGGTCAACTCGATCGAGAAGGCGTACGAGCTGGTCAAAATCGGGCCGCGGCAGGAGCAGATCGACGCGCTGCGCGGCCAGGTGCAGCAGGCCAAGGGCGCGCTCGACTATGCCCAGACCAATCTGGCCAACACCATCATCCGGGCGCCGGTGACGGGCACGATCCTCGAGCGCGCGGTGGAGAAGGGGGAATTCGTCACCACCAGTTTCGTGGGGGACCGCGGCGCCAAGGGCTACGTGGTTTCGCTCGCCGATCTGAACGATCTGGAAGTGGAGCTGGACATCAGCCAGGCCGATTTCGCGCGCCTGCACGCGGACCAGCACGGCACGGTGACCACCGACGCGTTTCCGGACCGCAAGTACGACGGCTTCATCAAGGAGATTTCGCCCGAAGCGAATCGCCAGAAGGCGACGGTGCAGATCAAGGTGAAAGTGGCGAAGCCGGACGAGTACCTGCGGCCGGAGATGAACGCGAGCGTGGCCTTCATCTCCGATCAGAAGTCCGATGCGTCGGCCGCGGCTAGGCCGGTGGTGATGGCGCCGGCCGCGGCGGTGCGCGAGGGCGCAGTATTCGTGCTGCTCGACGGCAAGGCGGTGCGGCGCGTGGTGAAGGCCGGGCCGGCGTCGGGCAGCCAGGTGCGGATCGAGCAGGGTCTCAATGGGGGCGAAGAGGCGATCGTCAATCCGCCGGCGGGGTTGAAGGACGGGGACAAGGTGCGCCAGAAGGAAGCGAAATGAGCGAAGTCATCATCGAAACACGGAGCCTGAGCAAGGAGTTCGTGCGCGACGAGTTCCACGTGATCGCGCTCAAGGACGTGAGCCTGGAGATCCACAAAGGCGAGTTCGTGTCGCTGATGGGGCCGTCGGGCTCGGGCAAATCCACGCTGCTGCATCTGATCGCGGCCATGGACCGGCCGACGTCGGGGGAGATCCGCGTGCTGGGCCACAACCTGCGGGAGCTGAGCGACCGCGAGATCGCGCACTGGCGCAACGAGAACGTGGGATTCATTTTCCAGCAGTTCAACCTGATCCCGGTGCTGACCGCGCTGGAGAACGTGGAGTTGCCGCTCAAGCTGACCAACCTGAAGAAGCGGGAGCGGCTGGAGCACGCCACCACGGCGTTGAAGCTGGTGGGCCTGGGCGACCGGCTGCATCATTTTCCGCGGCAGCTCTCGGGCGGCCAGGAGCAGCGCGTGGCGATTGCGCGCGCCATTGTGACCGACCCGGCGCTGATCCTGGCCGACGAGCCGACGGGCAACCTGGATGCGGCATCGGCGCAGGAGGTGCTGACCATTCTCTCGAAGCTGAACCGGGATTTCGGCAAGACGATCGTGCTGGTGACCCACGACCCGCACGCGGCGCAGTTTGCGACCCAGGTGCATCATTTGGAGAAGGGGGAGTTAACGGAAGTGGCGGGGGCGGGAAAACCGGGGGCTGGGGGCTAGGGGCTGGGGACTGGGGGAGGTGCGGCCCTTCGGGCCGGGTTTCTTTTGGACACACTTCGGCTGTAGGGGGCAGATGAAAAGGGATTCGTTGCGGCGGCCGGGGCTTGCGGACTTATCACCGTGCGTGTCCGGCCGCCAATGGTTTGAGCCGCGTCTTCGATGATCTAGGCCCGCTGGATGGCG
>JADGNR010000286.1 GCA_017883415.1 Bryobacteraceae bacterium
ACACTTCCAACCCGCTTCTGTCTCCCAACGAAAGATCGAGTATGGCCGCGTCCCAATCACCGTCCCCGGCAAGTCTCAGCGCTTCCGGGCCGGTGCCTGCCTCACCGAAGACCGCGGCGCCGGGCGGATCGTCGAGGATTCTCTTCACGCCGTCACGCACCACTTCGTGGTCCTCGATGATAAGCACTCGTCGCATTTGCGTCGGGTCCGGCTCCGTTTGACGCACTCCTCAACTGGAAATCGGGACTTTCACGGTAACAATCGTTCCCGATCCTTCCCGCCCGATGATTTCGATTCTGCCACCCGCCAACCGCGCGCGCTCCCGCATCCCCAGCAGGCCAAGTGACACCGCGCCCGACTTCTCATCGCTCCCGATGCCCTTTCCGTTGTCGCGGATGGTCAGGACGAATTCGTGGCCCTCTTCCTCCATGGTAATGTCAACCCTGCTCGCCTTCGCATGACGAGTGACATTCGTCAGGGCCTCCTGAAAGATCCGGAAGACGGCGGTCGATTGCTCCCTGCTCAAGGGAACCTCATCCAAAGTAGATTCGCACTGACAGACGATCCCCGTGCGCGCCTGGAATTGCTGCGCCTGCCACTCGATCGCGGCCACCAGCCCAAGATCGTCCAGGACGGCCGGGCGCAGCTCCGAAGCGATTCTTCTGACCGTGTTGATGGTGGTATCGGTAACCCCGATCATACTCTCTAACCTCCCGCGCACCTGGTCCGCTGGGAACGCAGTTCCCGCATCGGTAATTAACTTGAGCGCTTCCTCCAGCTCCCACCTCAAACCAGTCAGCGCGGAACCGAGTTCATCGTGGATCTCACGGGCGATCCTCGTGCCCTCCTCTTCCCTGGCCGATCGCAGCTTCACCGAAAGAGCCCGCAACTGTTCGCTCGTTGCCTGGAGTTGCTCCTCGGCGCGCTTGCGTTCGGTGATGTCAAGGAAGATCGCGTAGATCGCGGTCCGCCCGTTGGGCATGGACACCGGCACGCGGACCACAACCACGTCCACGCGCCTGCCATCCCGGCGCTGGCGGACGCCATCCAATTCCACCCGCCGCCCTTGTGCCGCCAGATCCAGGTGATGCTGCACCTCGGCTCTCGATTCGTCGGGGACGATCAGATCGCTTAAGCTGCGGCCCAGACTCTCTTGCCGGGTGTAGCCAAAAAGCCGCGTGAACTCCCGGTTCACACGAACCACCCGGTTGTCCGCGGTCGTCAGGGCCAAGGCTACCGGCCCTTGCTCGAACAATTCATCGAGTAGCGCTCTCTGCAACTGAAGGCGATCCATCAGCGAGGTCACCAACGTAATGCCCAGCACCATTGCGGCGACGGCCGCAATGCCCACCGTGTCGAGAAACGAAATGCTGATGGAATGCGACAGGTCGCCGACTACGGCGGAGCGCACGAACCTTACCGAAGCCATGCCCGTATAATGCATCGCGGAGGTGGCCGCGCCCATCAGCAGGGCACTTGCGGCCTTGCGCATCCTCTGGCCGGAAGCCCCGCCCCGAAAAAGAAAAGTGAGCCACAAGGAGATCCCGGAGAACGCTACTGCGAGTAACACCGACAATGTCACGAGTGCGGGGGAATAAAGGCACATCGCCGGCAGGCGCATCGATGCCATGGCCGTGTAATGCAGTGCCGCGATGCCTCCTCCCATGAAGATGCTGCCGGCCGTTGCCCGAAGCGAGCCCATCCTCCGCCGGCTCACTACAAACAGCGCCAACGCGGAGGAAAAGATGCCGATCAGAAGGGACCACAATGCCGTGGGCCAGTCGTACCGTACGGGAACCGGCAAAATGAAAGCCAGCATTCCGACATAATGCATGGACCAGATGCCGATCCCCATGGCCACGGCTCCGCCGGCCAGCCACAGTGACCGGGCCACGTCTCGCGCGGCGGTTACCCGTCCACCCAGATCCAGGGCCGTGTAGGAGGCCAGAATCGCGATCGCAACCGACAGAGCAACTATACGGAAGTCGTAAGAGCCGGCCAGACCGTATGTGTCGACGATTTCCACTTGACGGGGTTTCCAGGCTGCTGTGAGTATACCTCCGCCTCGTGCGCGTAGTCCGGACACGGACAACCGCGTAAGTCGGTTTCGGACACGAGAATCATATCTGGCCCGATATGCGCTCCCCTCCGCGGTCGCTATCCTGGCGAGTAGCAGTGTACTTCGCACTCCAATTTCGTGTCGTCGCCCCCTAACAACAAACAATACGTAGCCCTTCGCGAAAGCGAGAGCCGCTTTCGGCAGGTCGCCGAACACTCGCGGGAGGGGATTTTTGTCGAGTCCGAGGGCCTGTTTCGTTATCTCAACCCTGCCGCGGTCCGCCTGTTCCGGGCCGCTTCCGCGGAGCAGCTCATCGGACAACCCGTGATCGAACGAATCCACGCCGATAGGCGGCTCCGGGCCACCGAGACCATGCGACTGGTGAGCGAGAATCGCGAAACATTACCGCTGTATGAGGAGAAATACCTCAAGCTCGACGGAAGGGTCTTCGACGTGGAGGTGTCGATGGCGCCGATCCCATACGAGAGCAAGACGGAAACGGTGGTCTACTTTCGCGACATCACGACGCGCAAACGGGGAACGGAGCAGCAGAGCCGGGCCATACTGTACGCGTTGATGGAAGCCGCTCAGGACTCCATTTACGTGAAGGATCGCGAAGGGCGCTACCTCATATTGAACAAAGCGGCTTCGAGGCTCGTCGGGAAAACGCAGGAAGAGATTCTCGGGCGGGATGACACGGCTCTATTCGTTCCCGGGATCGCCCGTGCCGGAATGGAAAACGATCGTAAAATCATGGCGACACGAACCGTTCAAACTCGTCAGGACGATCTGATCCTGGCGAGCGGAGACGAAATCGCGGTTCTCACCACCGAAGGTCCCGTCGTGGATGCTCTGGGCGACGTAATCGGTCTGTTCGGAATCTCGCGGGACATCACCGAGCACAAACGCTCCGAGAAAGAGCGGTCCCGGCTCCAGGAACAGCTTCAACAGGCTCAGAAAATGGAAAGCGTCGGCCGGCTCGCCGGCGGAGTGGCCCACGACTTCAACAACCTGCTCACGGTCATCAACGGATATAGCGACCTGTTACTGGGCCAATTGAGTGGAATCGACCCCATGCACGGGAGCATCACGGAGATCAAGAAGGCCGGCGAACGGGCCGCGGCACTCAGCCAGCAGTTGCTGGCCCTCAGCCGCAGACAGATTTTTGCGACCAGGGCGGTGGATCTCAACGAGGTTGTGGCCGATGTCGAGAAGATGCTCCGGCGCCTGATCGGAGAGGATATCCGCCTGGAGACCGTCCTGAGCCCCCAATTAGGGCGGGTGCAGGCCGATCCCGGCCAGTTGCATCAGGTGCTCATGAACCTGGCGGTGAACGCGCGCGATGCCATGCCCGGCGGCGGCACCCTCATCATCGAAACCGGCAACGTCGAGGTCGACAATGGTTACGCCGGGAAACATCCCGAGTTGAAGCCCGGCCCCTATGTGCTGCTCACCGTGACCGATAGCGGCATCGGTATGACGGATGACGTCATGGGGCACCTCTTCGAGCCCTTTTTCACGACCAAGAAACAAGGCGAGGGCACCGGTCTCGGTCTCGCGACCGTTTACGGCATCGTCAAACAGAGCGATGGAGCCATCTGGGCATCGAGCGAACCGGGCCGGGGGACGACCTTCAGCGTCTATCTGCCGCGGGTGGGCCAGCCGGCCGCCGTGCCGAAGGAAGTCCGGCCGCCCCTGCCGACGCTGCGGGGGACGGAGACCATCCTCGTGGTGGAAGACCAGGGGGAACTTCGCAGACTGATTGAGGTGGTCCTCCGGAGTTACGGGTACCGAGTGCTGGAAGCTGCCAATGCCGGGGAGGCCCTGCTCCATGCCGAGCGTTACGCGGGTCCGATCCACTTGCTGCTGACCGACGTCGTGATGCCGCGCATGACGGGCCCGGAGTTGGCCGGCCGGCTCAAAGGGCTGCGCCCGCAGATGTGCGTTCTCTTCATGTCGGGTTACTCCTCAAGCGCCATGGCCGATCACGGCATCCCGGATTCGCCCGTGCCGTTTCTTGCCAAGCCGTTTTCTCCTGAATCCCTCGCAAGCGGAGTGCGGGAGGCGCTCGGCCCGCCTCGGTCTGTGGGCGCCATCCTGGTGGTAGACGACGAGGAGGCCATCCGCAGCTTCCTCCGTAAGGTGCTCACCGGCGTGGGTTACGAGGTCCTGGAAGCCAGCGACGGGAAAAAGGCCGTGAAACTCGTCGAGGCTTCTCCGGTCGACCTGGTGATTACCGATCTGGCGATGCCCGAGCAGGAAGGACTGGAGACCATCCGCATCCTCCGCCGGCGGCATCCTCAACTCAAAATCATCGCCACGTCCGGCCGGTTTGCAGGCAAACTCCTGCGTGTGGCCGAGTACCAGGGAGCCGATGCAACCATAGCGAAGCCCATCCGTCCGGATGAGTTGCTGGAACTCGTCCGGCGGGTGATGGCCGGCTAAATTCCATCCCCTAAGCCGTCTTGTCCTTCGCGTAACACACGGTGTTCAATTCGCACTGCGCGCATTTCGGATTCCGCGCCACGCACAGCGCGCGCCCATGCAGGATTACCTGGTGCGAAAACAGAATCCATTTCTCCTGCGGAATGATCTTCTGCAGATCGCGCTCGATCTTCCCCGGATCGCTCTGCCGCGTCAGGTCCAGCCGGCGGGCGATGCGCTGCACATGCGTGTCCACCACGATCCCCGAAGCGATGCCGTACGCCGTGCCGAGCACCACGTTGGCCGTCTTGCGCGCCGCGCCGGGAATGGTCAGCATCTCCTCCATGGTCCGCGGCACCACGCCGCCGAATTCGGAAACCACGCGCCGGGCCGCGCCCACAATGGACTTCGCCTTGTTATTGAAGAAGCCGGTGCTACGGATATCATTCGCCAGCACTTCAGGACGCACCGCAGCGAAATCCTCGGGCGTCGGATACTTGGCGAACAGGCCGGGCGTCACTTCATTCACCCGCTTGTCGGTGCATTGTGCGGAAAGGATCGTCGCCACCAGCAGTTGCCAGGGATTCTCGTGGCGCAGCGCGCAGGCCGCCGCCGGATACATCCGGTCCAGCCGGCGCAGGACTTCCGCCACGCGCGCGCGCCGCTCGGCTGCGGAAGCCGGCCGTTTCACGTAAGCTCGTAATAACTGATGCGATCGCGGCTTCTTCTGCTTGCCGCTGCGTTGTTTGCCTTTGGCGCTTCGCTCGGCTCCGGTTTTCACTTTGACGATTATGCCATTTTCTCCGACCCGCTCCTCAGATCTCCCTGGGGATGGCTCGAAGTCTGGGGTCCCGGTCAAACGCGGCCGCTCACCCACCTCACCTTCTGGTTGAACTATCAACTCAGCGGGACCAGCCCCTTCGGATATCACGCGCTCAACCTCGCGCTGCATCTGGCGGCTGTCCTGCTCGCCTACGAATGCCTGCGGCGCCTGCTGCCCGAGCGCGCGGCTTTACTGGCGGCGGCGCTGTTTGCCGTGCACCCGTTGCAGGCCGAAGCGGTGGATTACGTTTGGGGACGCAGCATCGTGTTGGCCGCGCTATTCTGCTTCGCGGCGCTGCTGGCCTGGATCGACGACCGGCCCTGGGCGGCCGTGGCATGGTTCGCGGCGGCCCTGCTGGCCAAGGAGGAGTGCGGCGCCTTTCCCCTGCTCCTGCTCTTGTTGGACCGTAAGCGCCCGGCGGCGCTGGCGGCCATGTTCGGCCTGTCGGCGGCCGCCGGCGCGCACGTGCTCTATGCCCTCTCGGTCACTCCCGGCGCGCCCGCCGCATTCCACGCGGGCATTACGCCGGGGAACTATTTGCTGGCCGAGGGGCCCGTCATCCTGCGCTACCTGCGCCTGCTGCTGGTGCCCTACGGCTTCACCGTGGATGCGGATATGCGCGTTCCGCCGCTGGGGATGGGCCTAGCGGCATGGGCCGCGATCTTCGCGATCGCCGTGCTTGCGTGCCGCACGTGGGGCGGACCCCCTGGTCCGGGCCCAGAGGGCACCCCGGCCCCCTGGCCGGCCTTCGGGCGAGGGCGCCCGCCCCACCACGGAGCCCCAGGCACGTGGCTGCTGGCCGGTTTCCTCCTGCTGCTTCCCAGTTCGTCCCTCATCCCCGCCGCCGATCTTTCGGCCGACCGGCGCATGTATCTCCCCCTGTTTGCCTTCGCGGCGGCGGCGGGAATCCTGCTCTCCCGCGTGAAACTGCGCGCTGCCGCACCCGCGCTGGTGGCGGTGTTGACGCTCGTCAGCGTGTCGCGTACCTGGGTGTGGATGTCGGAAGAATCGCTGTGGCGCGAGGCCGTGCGGCGCGCGCCGGAAAAGGTCCGGCCCAAGATCCAGTTGGCCCGTTCGGTGCGCGCCGCCGAGGCGCTCGAATTGCTGAACCAGGCCCGCGCGCTCGAACCGTACAACGCCGCCGTTGCCGCCGAGATGGGCAAAGTTCTACTCGACGAGCGCCAGCCCGAGGCCGCCCTGGTGGAGTTCGGCCGCGCGCTAGCCCTCGATCCGCGGGACGCGCAGAATCTGAACAACCGCGGCGTGGCGCTCGCGGAGTTGGGGCAGACCGCGGCGGCGCGCGCCGATTTCGAGCGCGCCCTCACGCTCGATCCCGGCCTTACTGAAGCCCGGGAGAACCTCCAGAAATTGCCGGCGCCGTGATCTGCAGGTCCGGGGTCACGTTCTGCCAGTCCGGCAGTTCGTAGATTTTGAGCTTGGTCGAGACCGGGGCGGTCATCTCCTTGGACTCTTGCGGGCCCAGGTTGGTGGTGAACGAGAACGTCCCCTGCGCGTCCTCTTCCGATTTCTGCGTTCGCCCCCAGATGGTGACGTTGCCCGCCAGGCCGCTGATATCGGCATCGGAGTGGTTGGTCAGCATGAACTTGGCGACCGTGTTCTTCTTGGCGTCCTGCAGGAAGCGCACCCCGGAAACTTCAATGTACTTCTGCAGCGGATTGGTCTTGGCGCCGGGCTTGGCGGCCGGACTCTCCACCGTGCTCGAAGGCGTCTGGCCGCGGCCGCGCAGGTACCCCGCGGTCCACACCACCGCCGCTACCACGCCCAAAAAGGCGAAGGCGAAGACGACGGTCAGCAGCCAGGTCGGCAAGCTGTGCGTCGCGTGCGTCCGCGCGGGAGTGGGAGGCCGCGCCGGTGCCTGGGCCGGCACATAGGCCGGCGGCGGCGGCGCAACGGTAACCGGAGTGGCCGTAACCGCGGGCGGAACCACAGGAGGCGCCGCGGCCTCTGCGGGCGGAACTTCGGCGCCGCTCTCGGCTGCTTTTCTGGTGCAATCGGGACACTCCGAATAGGCTGGAGGAACTTCACGCCCGCATTTCGGGCAAATCCACGTGAACATGGGCTGGTCTCATTTCTACTGTACCGCTTCAGCGCACGCCGGCGAACGAGTACATGCGCCCCGCGGCTTCTTTGTCGCGGCGAAACGAATGGAATTCCTCCCCATGGCACATGGTGCACAGGTGCGCCACGTAAATGCGCCCCGGCGCCACGCCGGCCTCGATCAACTGCTCGCGGTTTCGCCCGGGGAGGTCGAGGTGTGCCCTGCCCCGCTCGCCAAATTGTGCGGCCAC
>JADGNR010000573.1 GCA_017883415.1 Bryobacteraceae bacterium
AGCCGGGGGCTGAGGGCTCAGGATCTGGCGGCCGGGGGCTGGGAGCCGGGGGCTGAGGCCCAGGTCCAGCGGGCACCGGCCTTCGGCCGGGGCCGACGAGGGCGTCGGGCCGGACCCAGAGGGTACCCCGAGGGTGCCCGCCCCACCAGGCTAGGCTAGCGGCCCTTGCACTCCTTGGCGTCTTTGTTCTTTGGGTCCTTGCAGTCGATGGCGCCGGGCTTCGGCGCGGGAGTCTCGGTGGTTTTCTCGGCCGGTATCTCGGGCGGCGCTTCGGCGTACTTGATCTCCGACTCAGCCGAGTACTTCTTGTAGAGGACGAATTCGAGCGTATTCTTCGTCAGAAAATCGCCGCCGTCCATATCGACTTCGCCCTTCAGCGGCAGCAGGAAGGTGTGCCCGGAGATGTCCGTGTAATCGTAGTCCAACGTTTCCTCGGCCTTCTTGACCGGGAAGCCC
This sequence comes from Bryobacteraceae bacterium, assembly GCA_017883415.1. Classification (GTDB taxonomy): domain Bacteria; phylum Acidobacteriota; class Terriglobia; order Bryobacterales; family Bryobacteraceae; genus JADGNR01. The sequence goes on from JADGNR010000573.1 coordinate 457, forward strand.
GGCGGAATGCCGTCCGCCACCAGGGTCACGCGCATGACCACGTGCGTGCCCGGCTCCACCACCACCCGGCCGTGATACGCCGGCACGATGTCCATGCCGGCATCCTTGACCACAATATGCCACTGCGACCGCGCCTGCGGCACGTGATAGGTGAAGGACATGGCGCGGTGGCCGCGCAGCGTGGTCCAGCGGTCCCACTCGAAGCGGGCCTCGCTCCTGGGCTCGAAGATCTCCTTGAGCATGCTGCCGAAATCTCCCGATGAGGTGGAGCCGCCCAGGCTCTTGTAATCCTGCTTGGCCACCGAATTATTCACCAGGATCAGTTTGTAATCCTCCTTCTGTTCGAAGTAGCTCAGCCGGATGGTCAGCTCGTCGAGTTTCTGCCAGGACGGATCGCCCGCGGCGCTGCCGCCGTAGCGCGTGCCCGGCTTGGCCGCCCCATACCGCCGCGTCACCTGCGTGCAGATGAAGTCCGGCAGGTTCTTGCTGTAACCCAGCGCATACTCGCGCATATCGCCGACGATGGCCGCCTGCTCTTCGGAGGAGGGCACGGGGATGGGCGTGGGCGGAGCTTCACGGACCAACGGCGCGGCGGCCGCCAACGCCTGGGTCCGATCGCGCAGGGCGTTCAGCGCCTGCAAGGTTCTCGCGCCGATGCCGAAGCTCTGCAGCTCTTCAATGGTGCGGTTGTCCAGGCGCTCCTTGAGCTTGACCCGGGAGAGATAACTTGCCACGTCGCGGTCGGACTGTTTGAGGGTCACCGAGGATTGCAAGAACGATACGAGCTCTTTTACAGACAAGGTCTGGGCCGTCGCGCAGAGCGAAAGCGCGCATACGGCTACCAGCAGACGGTAACGCATATACCTATAGTTTCGCATGGCTGGCGAGGGCCCGGCACTGAGCCGGCGGCGCACACCCGTGAAGCGTGTTCACCGCGTCACGGCCACGATACAATCGTGCTTTGAAGCTCGCCCTGATCGGATACGGCAACGTGGGCCGCGCGCTCGAGCGCCTGCTCCGGCGGAAGCACCGGGAATTCCCGTTCACCATCACCGGCATCCACACGCTGCGGCACGGGACGGCGGTGGACCCCGGCGGGCTGCCCGATACCCCGCGCTTCGGCGCGCGCCTCGGCTCGATCGAAGAATTCCTGGATGCGGCGCGCGCCGACGCCGCCGTGGAACTGACCACGCTGAACCCGAGCGATGGCGAGCCGGCCATTGCGCATATCCGCGCCGCCTTCGCCCGCCGGATGCACGTGGTAACCGCCAACAAAGGCCCGATCGCGCACGCCTATGCCGCACTGGACCGGGAAGCCGCGCGCGCGGGCGTGAAGTTCCGCTTCGAATCGGCGGTGATGGATGGCGCTCCGGTGTTCAACCTGTGGCGCTACGCGATGCCCGGGGTCAAGGTGCTGGGCTTCACCGGCGCGCTGAATTCCACCTCCAAAGTAGTGATCGAGACGATGGAATCGGGCGGATCGTTCGCCGCGGGCCTGGCCGCCGCGCGCGCCATGGGCATCACCGAAGGCGATGGCGGGTTCGATATCGAAGGCTGGGATTCCGCCGCCAAGACCGCCGCGCTGGCCAACGTGCTGATGGAGGCGGGCGCAACGCCGCAGTCCGTCGCCACGCGCGGCATCGCGCGGCTGACGCCGAAGCGCGCGCAGGAAATCGCCCGCCAGGGCAAGACCGTGCGCCTCATCAGCCGCGCGCGGCGCACCGCCTCGGGCCTGAGCCTGCGCGTGCGCGCCGAGGTGCTGGACCGCTGCGATATTCTGGCCTCGACGCCGGGGACGTCGAACGTGATCCTGTTTCATACGGACCTGATGGGGACGTTCGGCACGGTCTCCATCGCCCCCGGCGTGGACCAGACGGCGTACGGCGTGTTCAGCGACCTGGTGGATCTATCGCGCGGCGTCGACGGTGCGGACGTCGCAGGCGGCGAAGCCGGGGGCCAGGGCGGCCCCAGTTTCTAGGTTGCGTACGACCGCCCTCCCGCTGCAAGCGCTACGAAGGCGGCCGTGGGCCGATTGACAATCGGCCCGCAGCTTGACAAGCTGCCCCACGGGGTCTGGATCATTCTTCCACGCCAAAGGCCTTCAACAGCTCGGGTGGAAGGGGATCGTCGAATTTATCATCGTCAATCCAGACCATTCCCTTTAAAGCGCCTCGCGTGCACCGGAAATCTTTCTTCTCCAGCGGCACCAGGCGCACAACCGGCTTCCCGGCTTTAGCAATGATGATCTCCTCGCCAGCCAAGGCCTCTTCCACCAGGCTGGACAAGTGCGTCTTGGCGGCGTGAATATTGACCGTCTTCATAAACCAGACTAAGTTTAGTCTATCGCGTTAGGATCGGGCCAGCTTCACCAGCGACAGGGGGTAGGGGGCGTTGCGGCGCGGCTGCTCGGCGTCGTAGAGCACGCAGAGAGCGCCGCCCACCGGCGGCGGGTGCTTGAGCGGGCCACCCCGGCCTTTGGCCGTGCCGCCGCTCGCCAGGGTGAACTCATAGCGGATGACCGTACCTTCCTTGGCGCGGCGGTGGGCCGTGACCACGCCCGGCGCCGGCCG
>JADGNR010000006.1 GCA_017883415.1 Bryobacteraceae bacterium
CCCTGCAACCGCTGCCCGGCGTGGGCAATTACTCGTTTATCGAGGTGTTCCGCAAGGCCACGGGACAGGCGGAGTTCCACGAAACCCAGGCCGATGTATTCGTGGTGGCCACCGGTGAGGGCACGCTGGTCTACGGCGGCCAGTTGGTGGACGGCAAGACCACCGCGCCCAACGAGATCCGCGGCACTTCCATCACCGGGGGAACGGAGGAGAAGATCGGTCCGGGCGACGTGGTGGCCATCCCCGCTAAAACGGCCCACTGGGTGAAGGTCGCTCCGGGCAAGGAGATCGCCTACTTCGTAGTGAAGGTGACGCAGTAGGGGCCGGCTCCCCTACTCTTTCCAAAACAGCTCGGCGTCGGAGCGCCGGACGTAATTGGCATCGAGCGCGGCGGGGTCCTGGGGAACGGCGTCGAGCGCCAGGCGGGCGATGGCGGCGGCCAGGGCGCGCGGGGCGGTTACCAGGGAGGTGCGCGCGAAACGAGTCCCCGCCAGGGCGGCGCGGAACGGCGTGAAATCGGCCGCGATGAATTCCAACTCTCCCTCGGGCAGGGTGGCAATCCACGCCGGGAACTGCGCGACGGTTTCGGGCGCCACCAGGCGGACGGCCTGGTCGTATACCGCACCGTAGATTTCGCCGCGGCGCGCATCGAGCACCACCGCGCGCAACGGCGCGGCGCCGAACGTGGCCAGGGCCTGGAGATTGGAGACCGCGACGGCGGGCTTGCCGGCCGCCTCCGCCAGGCCTTTCACGCATGCCAGGCCTACCCGTACGCCGGTGAAGGAACCGGGGCCCGAAGCCGCGGCGAAGCGGTCGATGTCCACCGCCCTCACCCTATGACGGTCGAGCAGCAGCGCCAAATGCCGATACAGCACGTGCGCAAAGCCGGTGGGCGCGTGCAGCGGAATCTCCTCCAGGATTTGATCGCCGCGGGCCAGCGCGATGCTGCCGAATTCGTGCGTGGTGTCGACCGCCAGAATCAGCGGACTCACTTTTCGAGTCCGCAGGCTGTGTCCAGCTCGTAGATCTTACCGTTGGCATTCATGCCATAGAGGCGCAGGTGCATGACCGCGGGAAAATTCTTCGCCAGGCCGGCGGGCGGCGGCAGGCTGGCCTTCTGGCCGGTGGCGAGCACGCGGTACCCCTGGCCATCGGCCGCCACTTCACCGGTCCAAAGCCACATCATGGACCTGGTGGCGCGCGTCTCCTTGGTGATTTTGGCGGAATAGGTTGCCGGCTTGGAGACCGAAAGATCCCCGCTCGGCTGCTCGATCGAGAACGGCACCTTGGGGCTGTTGGACTCGATCTCCTGGAGTGCCAGCGGCGGGTCCCGCGAATCGAACTTGTAGGACCGGTTCATGCTCTCCAGGCGGCCTTCGCGCACCAGGTGCAGCACCCAGTCGTGCGCGCGGTCGGGCGGCTCGCCGGTGAAATGGTCGCCCGAGAATTTCTTCTTGCTGCGTACCGTTTCCCCGTCGATGGGGTTGATCCAGAGCACGTCGTAGCCGTGCTTCTCGACGATCAACTCCATGGGCCCGGGCTTCTCCACGTAGACCACGTACTCGGTGTCTTCGAGCGCCACGGCGCGGCCGTTGTCCACGTCGAAGTAGGGTTCCAGCTCCCAGTGGCGCGTGCCGGACATCAGATCGAACCACACGGTCATGGCCTTGGCGCCGGGCGAATTGGCGTACTGCGCGCCCGCACCGGTATTGGCGTAGGTGACATACTGGCCGTCCATGGTGGCGTTCCACAGGCGGCGGCGGAATTGCGCGGCATCCACATCGTTCGGTCCGGACTTCCCGGCGCCGCTGTCTTCGCGTCCCAGGTTCAGGTTGACGAACGGCACGGCGTAGAGCTGGTGCTCGACGGCGCCCAGGTTGTCGTCGGCGGTGCCATAGGAGGCGAAGTCCATCCACCCGTCGTCGAGCAGCGGCGCGGAGGTCATGCGCGCCCCCGCGGTGCGGGGATGCTGGTAGGGATCGGCCTGCTTGAGCACGGCGCCGATTTCCTTCAGCAGGGCGCGCCCGTCGGGAAAGTCTTCGAACTGCTCGACCAGCTGCCAGGTGACATTCATGGCGGCGTAACGCCCGGCCACGTAGCGGATGAAGCGGCGGCGCTGCTCCCAGCCGGGGAAGGCGCGCGCGAGATCGCCGGGGCCGCCCGCCAGGACGAGATCGGCGATGAGTCCTTTCTGGTTGAGATAGCGGACCCGGCCATCGAGCCGCTGGAACTGGGCCAAATTGGGCGCATCGGGCGACGCGTAGAGCGGGGTGCTGGAAGCCTGGTCCATCGCCATTCCGCGCACGTGCGTGAACTTCTGCGCGGCGCGCGCATCGGCTACGGCGTGAAAGGCGGCGTCGTCGAGCGAGGCGAAACGCAGTTCGCTCGCGCCCATCCAGAGATGGGGCCGGTCGAGCCCCCTGGCATCCCGTTCGGTGTAGGCCCAATGATGCTTGTTGGCCGCCCGCAGAAAGCCGGGCGCTTCGGAAGCGGCGGCGGCGAAGGTGGCGGTCTTATCGTTCCATGCTTCGATGTTGCTGGTCACGTGGTAGTCCCAATCGCCGCCTTCGGTGGGCGCGAAGCGAACCACCATGCGGCGGCCGCCGTCCCAATAGCCGGGTATGGCGTACGTGCGATGGCGCGGCGAGCGAAACTCCACGCGCAGATCGACGGTGGCATAGGGATTGGGGTGCGCGGCGGCATCTTTTTCGTTGAGCTCGAACAGCAGCTCGCACGGGGAATAGGCGGGCGTGTTGGCGCAGGGGGACTGCTGCGCAGAGAGGCGCGCGCCCAGCAAGAGGACGAGAGCGAATAAGGCTTGAGCAGCCGGACGGAGGGGCATAAAACTCTAGTGTAGGGCAGTTGATTGGACGAAATCGCCCGTCGGCTGCCGCGCGGCGTGACACCTCGGGCGGCGCCGATGCATCACTCAGCAAGGAGGCCGCTATGAGAATTTTCCTGGCTGGAGCCACCGGAGCCATAGGCAAGCGGTTGGTTCCCATGCTGGTATCGGCCGGGCACCAGGTGGTGGGAATGACCCACACGCCCGCCAATGCCGGCGCCCTGCGAGCCGCGGGCGCGGAACCGGCCGTCGCCGATGCGCTGGATCGCGAAGGCGTAAGGCAGGCGGTTCTGCGTGCCGGTCCCGCCATCGTGGTTCACCAGGTGACCGCGCTCGGCAAAATGCGCAACCTGAAACATTGGGACCAGGAGTTCGCGCTCACTAACAGATTGCGCACCGAGGGCACCGGGTATCTGCTCGACGCCGCGCGCGCGGCCGGGGCGAGGTGTTTCGTGGCGCAGAGCTATACGGGATGGATGAACGCGCGCACCGGCGGCCGGCTGACCAACGAGGAGGATCCGTTGGACGCCAACCTGCCGAGGGCGATGACCAGCACACGGGACGCCATCGTCCAGTTGGAGCGGACCGTCTTGGGCGCCGCGGGCATTACCGGAGTCGTGCTCCGATATGGCAGTTTCTACGGCCCGGGAACCTCGCTCGGGGAGGGCGGAGACTTCCTGGAGATGGTCCGGCAGCGCAGATTTCCGATCTTCGGCAGCGGCGCCGGAGTCTGGTCCTTCCTCCATGTCGACGACGCAGCCCATGCCACGCAGTTGGCGATCGAACAAGCGCCGCCGGGCATCTTCAATATCGTGGACGACGACCCGGCCGAGGTCTCGACTTGGCTGCCGGAATTGGCGCGGGCCATCGGCGCCAAGCCGCCGTTCCATCTGCCGGCGTGGGTGGGCCGGCTGGCGATCGGCGATGCCGGCCTGTTGATGATGACCGAGGAGCAGGGTTCCTCGAACGCAAAGGCGAAGCGCGTCCTCGGTTGGCAGCCCAGGTACGCCAGTTGGCGCGAAGGCTTTCGCCGCGGCCTGGCGGGCGAGCAAAGTGGGGTAGGCCTCCTGGCCTGCCCCAAAGCGTAGCTGGAACCGGCGGCAGGTTCTTCGCGCCGCGCTCCCCAGGCGTCCAGCGGACCGGCCGCGTGCCAAGGGGGCGTGCAGCGTAACGTCACGCCGGTCTGTCGCCCCGAGCCGTCTGCGAGCGCTGGCCGCCGCGGCGAAGTTGATATATTGCCCATGTTGAACGTTTTCCTCCAAACTGCGAAGGGGGCTCGCGGGCAGAGCTTCGCCTCGATATTCCGCCACTTGGGAGCATTGGGGCTTTTCTTTCTCGCCGTCCTCGATAGCTCGCCGCTGCCCACATTTGGCGGCCCTGACATCCTCATCGCGATTCTGGCCGCCAGTCACCGCAACCCATGGTATGAGTATGCAGCCGTTGCCACGGCGGGCTCGGTGATCGGCGCGTATCTCACATTCCGGATCGCGCGCAAAGCCGGATCGGCTTATCTGAGCAGCAAATTTGGACAAGGTAGAGTCTCCCAGATCCTGAAACTATTTGAGAAATGGGGCGCCGGGGCTCTAGTCGCGTCCACCGCCATTCCTTTCCCCTTCCCGACCAGCATGTTCTTCGCGGCGGCAGGCGCTTCCAACTACCGCACCGGCAAGTATCTCGCAATTGTCGCCACTTGCCGGGCGGCTCGCTATGCAGCCATCGCCATCGTGGCGGATCATTACGGGCGTCGCTTCGTCCGCGTGCTCCGGCATCCGACGCAATACTGGGGCTGGTTGTTGCTGTTCGCTGCGATGATTTTCGGCTTGATCGCCGTGGGGATTTTAATCAACAGGCGATTGGCGGCTGCATCGGCGGGGTGAACGGCTATGCGCCGCTGAGGCCTGCCCCCCTATGCGTAGCTGGAAACCGGCGAGCGGTTCTTCGCGCTGCGCTCGATGGTGATGCGCTCCAGGTACCCGCTCTGGCGGAAGGCATCCAGCGGATCGGCTGCGAGGCCCTTCGATTCTGCCCAGTCGCGAATGGCCGGCCGCACGTCGGTCGAGAAGGCGTCCTTCAGACAGTTCTCGGCATCGACCAGGGCGCAGGACTCCTGGCGCAACGCCAGTTTCTCGTGGTCCACCAGGGCCGCCTTGGCGTATAGCTCCATGGCGGTGGTCGCGGTCTGGATCATGGCTTCGATCTTGCCCTTGAGGTTGTGGCTCTGGTCGATCGTGTAGGCGAGATCGGCGCGCCGGCCGGTCTCCCATTCGCAGTGCAGGATCTCATGAAAGATGCGGAACACCTGGTAGGGGTCGATGGAGCCGAGCGTCAGGTCGTCGTCGGCGTAGCGCCGGTCGTTGAAATGGAAGCCGCCGAGCATATTCAGATCCAGCAGCCAGGCCACGATCTGCTCGATGTTCTGCGCCTGGTAATGATGGCCGGTATCCACCAGCACGCGCGCGTTGGCCCCGGCGGATTGCGCCAGCAGCAGGGCCATTCCCCAGTCGGCGATGTCGGTGTGGTAGAAGGCGGGCTCGAACGGTTTGTACTCCACCAGCATGCGCTGGCCGGGGGCGAGCAGGGCGTGCACTTCGCGCAGGCCCTCTTCGAACCACCGGCGGCGGCGCCGGATGTTCTGGGTGCCGGGGTAGTTCGACCCATCGGCAAACCACAGCGACAGGTCGCGGCTGCCGAGGAGGCGGGCGATTTCGATCGAGCTCCCAATATGTTGCCGCGCCTGGCGGCGAATCGCGGGATCGGGATTGCCCAGCGATCCGTATTTGTAGGCCTGGTCCTCAAAGACGTTGGGATTGATGGAGCCGGCGCGGAGGCCGTATTTTTGGGCGAGGGCAAGGACCGCGGGCGCGCTCGCCGTCCCCTGCGGAAGGTCCCACAACACGTGCAGCGCGATGGAGGGGCACACCCCGGTCCATCGATGCACCTGGGCGGCGTCGCTGAACTTCTCCTCGATGGTGACGGCCGCGGCCGGCTGGAGGAACTTGCCGAAACGCGTGCCGGTGTCGGCGAATCCCCAGGAAGGGAGTTCGATGCGAAATCCGTTCAGCGCCTCGCTGACGATATCGGCCTGCCGGGATGTAAACATGGTGCGGTCCGCCTGTCTACTCATGATAAACTCACAGAACTGGGAGAAAAGTTGCCGGAGAAAATCGGGGTAGTCCTGTTTCAACTGGGGGGGCCGGATTCGCTCGACGCCGTCGAGCCTTTTCTGTATAACCTGTTTTGCGATCCGGACATTATCGACTTTCCGTTTGCGCGCATCGCGCGGCAGCCGCTGGCCCGGCTGATCGCTTCCCGGCGGGCGCGGCACGTGGCTCACCACTATGCCGAAATCGGCGGGAAGAGCCCGCTATTGGAAAATACGGCGCGGCAGGCGGAGGCGCTCGAGCGGGAATTGCGCCTGGATTTCGACGCCCGCGTGGCGGTGGCCATGCGCTACTGGCATCCGTTCACCGATGAGGCGGTCCGCCAGATGGAGCGGCACGCACCCGCGGAGATCGTGCTGTTGCCCCTCTATCCGCAGTATTCCCGGACCACCACGGGGAGCAGTTTGAACGAATGGCAGCGCCGCTGGAAGGGCCGGCGGGATTGCTCCATCCACGCCATCGAGGAGTTTCACCAGGACGGCGCATACCTCGATGCGGTGGTGGAGGCGGTGAACGGTGCGCTCGCCGGCTTCCCCGATGCGCGCGACGTCGACGTAGTTTTCAGCGCGCACAGCCTGCCGGTGGCGGTGGTGGAGGCGGGCGATCCTTACCAGCGGCAGATCGAGCGCACGGCCGAACTGGTGTGGCAGCGCGGCCGGTGGCCGGGGCGGCGGCATCTCTGCTATCAGAGCAAAGTGGGAGCTTCCAAGTGGCTGCGTCCCTCCATGCACGAAACCGTGCGGCGCCTGGCGGCGGAAGGGCGCCAACACGTCCTGGTAGTGCCGGTTTCCTTCGTCTCCGATCACGTGGAAACGTTGCACGAGATCGCCATCGAGCACCGCGAGCAGGCGCGCACCCTGGGAATCGCGGATTTCCGGATGACGCCGGGGCTGAACGATTCGCCGCGCTTCATTGGCGCGCTGGCTGGGCTGGTGCGAAGCCGCGTGGCCGCCCCGAGCTGCCGCTGCGCCTGATCCAGCCGTAGACCGAAAGCGCACCCCGGAGCCACGCGGCCGGGATGAAACAGCACAGACCCACGCCGCGGATGGGGGCGAAGATAAGAACAGAGGAGGTACCCTTGAGCCCGCACCAGAGTTTTACGAGGATACCCATGCAGGTCGGCAGCGAGCTGCGCATCCGCGATAGCGGAGAAGTGAGCGTGAGCAACCCCACGGCCGAGGGATCGCCCGCCGCCGGCGCGATGCTGGATTACCGCTTCGATCCGGAGACCCGCGAGCACGTGCTACGGCTGCTCGAGCCGGTAGCGGCGCGCCGGAAGCGGCAAGCTACTTCTTCGCCGGCTTCGGATACGGCATTTTGAACTGCTCCAGAATGCCGCGAACCACCTCGAACGGCTCCGCGTCCTCCATGTTCGCCAGCGCCGCCACCGCGAAATGCTTGCCGGGAATGATGACCATGGCGGTGCTGGTTCCCTGCTGGCTGCCGCTGTGGGCCACGTACTTCCCGCCGTCGAGCATCAGCACGCCGAAACCCAGGCCGTAATTCGACCCCTTACCGTCCCCGTTGATCTTCGCCGGGGTCCACATCTCGAGGACGGTAGCGGGCTTGACGATTCTGCCGTCCATCATCGCCTGCGCGAAGCGAACCAGGTCTTCGGCCGTCGTGACGAAGCCGCCGCCGGGGATCTTGTAGCTGCTGTCCATGAGCCCGGCGTTCTTCACTTTCCCGTCGACCTTCTGGTAGCCGCGGGCGCGGTGCGGCACGATCTCATAAACGTCGTCCACGAAGGTGTGCGTCATGCCGGCGGGTTGCAACACGTGTTTGGCAACGTAGTCCTGGAATCGCTCGCCCGAGGCGCCTTCGATCACGCAGCCCACCACGGTGTAACCGTAGGTGCTGTAGGAGAAGGCGGTGCCGGGCTCGAACAGGAGCGGGTCGCCGGCGAAAATCGCAAAGCCATCCGACATCCACTTGTAATGGCGGGTGCTTTCGACTTCACCCTCCTTGTAATGGCGGATGCCCGAAGTGTGGCTGAGCAACTCGCGCGTGGTGATGGGCCACTGCTTCAGCGGAAACGGCGCACAGTATTTCTGCACCGGAGCGTCGAGGTCGAGCTTGCCGGAATCCACCAGCGTCATGGCGGCCGCGGCGGAAATCGGCTTGGCGATCGAGCCCGTGCGGATCAAAGTATCGGTAGTCGCCGGAACCCTATTCTCGAGATCGGCGGTGCCCGACGCCTTCGAGTACACGATGCGGTCGCCCATCGCGGCCGCCACGGTCATGGCGGGAATCTGTTGATCCCGCATGGCGGCGGCGACCATCTGGTCCAGCGTAACGCCGAGGTCCGCGGGCGCGGTAGTCTGCGCGGCCGCGGAAATGGCAAGTACGAAAACAGCAGAAATCGGACGGCGGAATTTCATGGCATTTCTTCCTTCTATTGCTCCCGGTCGGGCCACGCGCATCGCGGCGCGGGGGCGAGCCAGTCCATTCCCTCATCGCCGCCAATGGGCGCGCCGGGCGGCGCCTCGGGCGCGGGCATGGGCCGCGTGGTTTCGGCCGGACGGTCCAGGAAGCGCTTGATGTCGGCGGCCAGCAAGGTGTGTTGCGCCTGCTCGGCTTCATTGGTCACCGCTTCGGCCTTCAGACGACTCGCCAACCTTCCCAGTTTCCACGAGGCGACGGCGCGGACTTGCCCGTTGGGGGCGCCGGTGGCGAGCCACATCATCCGGTCCACCAGCACCCGTTCTTCGGCGCGGCGGATCTCGGCCTCGTAGGGCGACGCAACCGGCGCATCGAATGTGGCCTTGGTCAGGCGGTCGACCACTTCTTCCAGGCCGGGCAGCGAGGGATCGACCGCATGCTGCGCCACCATGCGCGCGGCGCGATCCAGTTGGAGCAGGAAGCCGATGGTCACGTCGGAGGCGACCGTGGCCGGGCTGAGCGGATCGAAACCGTCGCCCGTCGTGCGCGGGAACAGCTCGCGGTGGCGGCCGAAGCCCGGCGGCCGCGGCGGGATGGCCTCCAACACCTGTCTTGGCACCGCCAGCTCCGACGGCTTTAAGGTGGCGGCCAGCGCCTCGAGCGCCTGCCGCTGGCCGGCGGCCGCCTCCCACTTCACCGGCGTGCGCCCGTCGCCGCGCATCCCGTAGACGTAGTCTTGGCCCGCCACCATGGAAGCGGCGGCTTCCACCGAGTAGCGGTGATACATGAAGATGGGCACCAGCGGCTCTTCAATAGTGGCCAGGGGCGCGCCCTTGCGGATGGTGTGCTCGCCGATGCGATCGAGCGCCGCACGGCGGATCTTCATGATGCGGTTCAACTCCTCGGCCTGGTTTACGCCGTTGGACCACTGGTCGGCCCGCGGATGGATGCTGGTGTCCTGGTTGGTCAGGTAGCGCAGGTCCTGCGCCCACGCACGATCGAGGATCCTGGCCAGCGCCGCCGCTTCCCCGCCGCCCGGGAACTGGCGGTAGCCGTAGTCGATGGCCACCTTGTCCCAATCGCCGATGCGCGCGGCATAGGCCTCGGATAAATCGATGCTCCCGTCGTCCCGCAGCTTCTCGATCGGGTGCGGATAGTCCATCACGGAAATCCAGCCGCGCGAGCTGTCGTAGTAGTTGTGCCCCAGGCCCAGGGTGTGGCCCACTTCATGCGCGGCCAATTGCCGGATGCGCGCCAGCGCCGTGCGGTAGAGCAGATCCGGCTTCTCGTCGCCGGTCGTGTATGGCGACAACAGGCCTTCGAAGATCAGGTAATCCTGGCGGTCGCGGAGCGAGCCGAGCGTCACCGTGGCCTTGATGATTTCGCCCGTGCGCGGATCGCCGATGGTGCCGCCGGAGCTCCAGCCGCGCGTCGAACGGTGCACCCAGTTGATCATGTTGTAGCGTATGTCCATGGGGTCGGCGCCCTCGGGCAGTACGGCGACGTGGAAGGCGTTGCGGAAACCGGCGGCTTCGAACGCCTGGTTCCACCAGCTCGCGCCTTCTATCAGCGCCTGCCGGATGTCCTCCGGCGCGCCCGGGTCCACCCAGTATTCGATGGGTTTGACGGGCTCGCTCACTTCCGCGGTAGGGTCCTTCTTCTCCAGCCGGTGACGCCGCAGGTAGCGCTGCACCATCGGTTCGCCGATGGGCACGCTGTAGTCCACGAAACTCAAGCCGCCGTAGCCGGCGCGGGGATCGTCATAGCGCGGTTGGAAATTGCCGTCGGGCAGTTCGACGAAGGAGTAGTGTTCGCGCAGGGTCACGGCTTCGGCGGTCGGGGTGACGCTCGCCACCGTTCCGGAAAACAGCCCGCCGCCGCGTCCGCCGCGTCCGGCAGCGGCAGCGGCGCCGCCGATGGATGGACCGATGGGGGGCGGGCCTCCGGCCGGACCGCCGCCTCCTCCGCCGCGCCCGCCGGCGGCTTCATTGGCGAAGGTCAGCGTCACTTCGATCTCGGTGTTTTTTGGAAACGCCTTGGTGCGCGGCAAATAGATAGCGCTGCGCGTTCGGTCCACGCGGTACGCGCCGGCGGCGCCGGCCCCGGCGGGCAGGGCATTGCCGGCGCCGTGCCCATCGCGAAGCAGGAAATCGGTGGCATCCACCAGCACATGACCACTACTCTCCGCGGCCACCGTGAAGCCCCATAACACCGACCGGGCGAACGAGTCCTCCACCGAGCGGCGTTCGGCGGCGTTCGCGCTCGACGAACGGAACGACTCGTTGGCCTGCACCAGAAGCACCTTCGGCCCCACGCGCTGGAACTGGACGATTTTCCCGCCGCCTTCCTGCCCGCGGTCGAGCCCGATGTCGTTCGAGCCGAGACCCGCCGCCAGACCCGTGGCGTAAAGAAAGTCGGTGTCGAACCGCGGAATCTCGAGCCACAGACTGCCCGACCGCTCGTCCCAGTAGACGGGGAAGTAGCCGTCCAGCTTCCGCATGCCGCTGGTGCGCTCTTCAATCGCCGGCGTGCGCCCGCCCGCCGGCGCGGCGTTCGGGGTCCGCTGGGGCGCGCCGGCGCCGGGTTGCTGCGCGGCGAGCGCAATCGAAAAAGCGAAACAGACCGCGACCGTTGCAGGATATCGAAGCATTGCGGAAAACCTCCGGTGGTCCATTCTAGCGCGCACCCCTTACCGGCCGGACGCCCACCATTTACCGGCCGGACGCGCACCGCTTACCGGCCGGACGCGCCCGCGCCGCACGCTATGATTGTTAAGAATGGCGCAGATCCTCGATGGAACGCGCGTGCGCGACGACATCCTAAGTGAGTTGAAGCCACGCGTGGCGGCGCTGGCCGCCAAGGGCCGGCCGCCGGGCCTCGCGGTGGTGCTGGTGGGCCACCATCCGGCCTCTGAAATCTATGTGCGGAACAAAGTCAGAGCGTGCCGCGAGCTGGGCATCTATTCGGAATCGGTGACGCCGCCCGGCTCCGTTTCCACCGAAGAACTGCTCGGCATTGTCGACCAATTGAACGGCCGCCACGATATCGACGGCATCCTGGTGCAGCTCCCGCTGCCGCCCCAGGTCGATGCCCGGCGCATCCTGCTGGCGGTGGCGCCGGCCAAGGATGTCGATGGCTTCCACCCGTGCAACGTCGGCAGCCTGGTCGCGGGTTTGCCGGGTCCGCGCGCCTGCACGCCCGCCGGCATCCTGGAATTGCTGAAGCGCTACGGCATTCCCATCGCCGGCCAGCGGGCCGTCGTGGTGGGCCGCAGCGACATCGTGGGAAAGCCGGTGGCCCTGCTGTTGCTCCACGAGCACGCCACCGTGACCATCTGCCACTCGCGCACGCCCTCGCTCGCCGCCATCTGCCGCGAGGGCGAGATTCTGGTGGCCGCCATCGGCCGTCCGGCGATGATCACCGCCGAGTTTATCCGGCCCGGCGCCACCGTCGTCGACGTCGGCATGAACCGCATCGACAACCGCGCGGAGGCGGCGCGCATTTTCCGGAATTCCACCGAAAAGATGGCGGCCTTCGATAAGAAGGGCAGCCTGCTGGTGGGCGACGTACACCCGCTCGACGTCGCCGCGGCGGCCGGCGCCTACACCCCCGTTCCCGGAGGCGTGGGGCCGCTCACCATCGCCATGCTCATGGTCAACACCGTGGTTTCCGCGGAGCGCCGGACCGGCCTATGCTGAGAGTGGGGCTTACGGGCGGGCTCGCCTGTGGGAAAACATTTGTGGGTGAAGCACTCCAACGTCTCGGCTGTCTTCTCATTCAAGCCGATGAGTTGGGGCACGATGTGCTGGCGCCCGGCGGCGAGGCTTACGACGGCGTGCTGCGGGAGTTCGGCCCGGAAATTCTCGATGCCGGCGGCCGCATCGATCGCGCGGCGCTGGCCGCCCGCGTCTTCGGCTTGCCCGACCGCCTGGCACGCCTCAGTGCCCTGGTGCATCCGCCGGTGCTGCGGCGCGAGGAAGAACTCCTTGTCGCCTTCGCCCTCCGCCAGCCTCACGGAATCGCCGTGGTGGAGGCGGCCATTCTCATCGAAACCGGCAGCTACAAGCGGTTCGACCGCATCATCCTGGTCGCCTGTACGGAACCGCAGCAGGTGGAGCGCGCCATGCGGCGCGGAGGCGCGCTCGAAGCCGACGTGCGCGCGCGCCTGAGCCGTCAGATGCCCCTCGAGGAGAAACGAAAATTCGCCGATTTCGTCATAGATACATCCGGGGAAAAGGAAGACACGGTACGGCAGACCCGAGCCGTCTACGAAGCGTTACGGAGGATTGAATCATGAGAGTTCTGCGACCACTTCTTTGGGCGGCCCTGATGGTGGCCGCATTTGTGTATGTCACTTCGCTGGCGCATTGGGATTTCGCGCGCGTGTTTCCGCCGGGGCGCTCCCTGGGACGGCTGTGGAACGGGCCCGCATCCGCTGCCGGCGGCTTTGCCCCCGACGAACAGAACAACATCGATATCTATCGCGGCGCCCGCGACGCCACGGTCAACATCGCGTCCATTGTGTATCGCGAGAACTGGTTCTCCGAGGTCTATCCCGTGCGCGGCGCCGGTTCCGGCTTCATCGTCAACCCCGACGGCGAGGTGCTTACCAATAACCACGTCGTGAGCGGCACGGCGCAGGTCACCGTGACTCTGGCCGACAAGAAATCGTACCGCGCCAAAGTCCTGTTCACCGACGCGCGCGACGACCTGGCCCTGCTCAAAATCGAGGCCGGCCGGAAACTCCCCACCCTCCACCTGGGCGATTCCGACTCACTCGTGGTGGGCCAAAAGGTGCTGGCCATCGGCAACCCGTTTGGCCAGTTCGGCGGCACGCTCACCACCGGGGTGGTCAGTTCCCTCGGCCGCACCATTCAAACCGAGGACGACCAGCAGTTGGAAGGCATGGTGCAAACCGACGCCGCCATCAATCCCGGCAACAGCGGCGGACCGCTGCTCGATTCGCGCGGCAACGTAATCGGCATCAATACGGCCATCTTTGGCCCCAACCAGCAAAATGTCGGCATCGGCTTCGCCATGCCCATCAATCGCGCCAAGTCGATCCTGGACGAGTACCAGAAAAGCGGACACATCTCGCGTCCCACCCTCGGCATCGCCACTTTCCCGGTGTCGGGCGATCTCGCCGAAGCGCTGCACCTGCCGGTCGAAGGCGGCCTGTTGATCCAGCGCGTGGAGCGGGGCTCGCCCGCGGACGCGGCCGGCCTGCGGGGTCCGCGGCAAGTGGTCATTGTGGGCAACTACCAGATTGGCGTCGGCGGAGACCTGATCATCGCGGTGGAAGGCGAGCCGGCGCAGGGCAACGAGTCGCTGCAGCGCGTGATGAACCGCAAGCGCGGCGGCGACATCCTGAACCTGACCGTGTTTCGCAATGGCCGCACCGAGAAAGTGCAGGTGCACCTGGGATCGGCGCCCCAGGCGTTGTAGCTTTCAGCTCTCAGCGGTCAGCTTTCAGCCTGTGCGCTGCCAGGTCGTGGCTCCGTTCAGAGCCGCGCGCGTCAGCAAGCGGTTTCGCGCTAGTACCGAATCTCGCGGTCGAAGAACTGGCTGATCGCTGACAGCTTCTTAGCTTACTTCAGTGCCCCGCCGCGTTCTTTTGTATCTCCGCCGCTATCATCCTTACTAACTCAGGATTGGTCATGGGCTGCCAGCCATGACCTTTCATCGGACGGCCATATTCAAAGGTCGCACCGGCATCGGTGGTCTTCAGAAACTCCTCGAGCATGTAGACCGCCAAGTTGAGATAGAAGTTATCCATGTCCCCGACGTATAGGTGCAGCTTGCCTTTCAACAGCGGCCCCAACTTCGCCCAGTTCTTTTGCAGGTAGTAAGTCAGATCGTAGCCGTGGTCGCGCATGTACAGGGCCACCTCATGGTCGATCTTGCCGGTCGACTTATCCCACAGCGGGCGCGGGTAGCCGTCCTCGCCCACCGGCCCGTAGACCGCCTCCCAAGCCTCCAGTTGCTGCGTGGAACGGCCCTTGCTCCCCAGCGCTTCCTCCAGTTGGCACATCTGGCGCATGGTCACGGTGACCTGCCCCTCCGCGCTGCGCATCAGCGGCCGTTCGGGGACGTTGTACTCGAATCCGGGAGGCTGAAATGCGTTGGCGTCTTCGTAGATGTTCACCAGTTGGTAGCGCCGGAAGTCGATCGGGTCGGGGTACATCGTCCAGGTGCCGCCGAAGAAATCGGGATGATAGACCTGCAACGCCAGCGATTCCCAGCCGCCCGTGGAACCGCCGGTCAGCACGCGCGCGTGAGGCGACCGAACCATGCGGAAGTGTTCCTCCAGGTACGGTATCAACTCCTCGAGCAACGCGTCGCCATAGGGACCGTCGTTGGCCGAGTTCACTGCGTAGGAATCGTCGAAGTACGGCGTGGGATGTTGGAACGTCACCGCGAACATGCGCGGGAAATCGTCCGCCGTCCACTGCTGGGAAAACTGGTAGCCCGCCGGCCCGCGCCCGCCCGTGGTCGGCCTCTCGCTGAACCCAAACGGCGCGCCCAATCCAAAATGGCCCTGAATGTATATTGTGGGGTAGCGCTCGTTGGGGTGGTCATCGTACCCCTTGGGCAGCAGCACCGTGGCGCCGAGATAGATAGGATGGCCCCAGAACTTCGTCAGAAGCTGGCTCTGGATCTTGACTCGCTTGACCCACGCCGTATCCGGCGGCGGTTGGACCGGCGGGATCACGCGGGTAAGCTCCAGTTTTACATCGTAACCGGCGGAGGGGTCGAGGTGGACCTTCCGCACTTCACTCGTGAGGTTTCCCGGCGAGCGTGTGAAGTGCTGGCCCTCCCACTGGTCCATGTGCGCCCAGATGGTGTGGCCGTCGGAGCGGTGAAACTGCGTGTACACGTTTACCAGCGCCTGCACGTAATAGTCGCCCGCCGGAACGTCCTTCAGGCTGCTCGCGGGAAACCCTGCTGCGCGGCTGCCCATTACCACCGGCGTCCCGGGCGCGAGCTGCTCCACGTCGACCGCGAAAAACGGCGTCTGCCCGTTCCAGGAGCCCACCTGCGCGATCGGCTCCGGCGTCTCGCGCTTGGCCAGCGCTACGAAGACGCGCCCGGTGATGGGCCCCGCGTGCGCCGACGGGGGAAAGGAAATCTCGAATTTGGATTCGCCCTGCGCCAGGGCAGCCGGCGCGCACCAGCAGACCGCCAACAGCGCGGCCAAATGCGAAAGACGCTTTACCATGCGACCTATCATCCCTCAAATTACCGGCCGGCGGGCCGGGCGCGTGATATTCTGTTCTTGATTCCGAATCCCGATCAAGGAGAGCCCCCGTGAGAGTCGGCGTATTCACCCCGCTGCTATCGCAGTTATCCCTGGATGACGTTTTGAAGAAATTGCAGAGCCACCATATCGATACCGTGGAACTCGGCACCGGAAACTATCCCGGCGATGCGCACTGCAAACTCTCCATGCTCGACCACAAAACCGAGCTCAACGATTTCAAAAGCAAGCTCGCCGATCACGGCTTCACCATCAGCGCGCTGAGCAGCCATGGAAATCCCCTGCATCCCGACAAGTCCCGCGCCAAACACGACCAGGAGGTGAGCCGCAAAACGATTCGCCTCGCCGAGAAGCTGGGCGTGCCCGTGGTGATCGATTTCAGCGGCTGCCCCGGCGATTCCCCCGGCTCGAAATGGCCCAACTGGGTTACCTGTCCCTGGCCGCCGGACTATCTCGAGATCCTCAAGTGGCAATGGGAAAAAGTCGTCGTGCCCTACTGGACGAAGCACGCGCAATTCGCCTCCGACCACGGCGTAAAGGTCGCCATCGAGATGCACCCGGGATTCGTGGTCTACAGCCCCGAGACCATGTTGAAGCTGCGCGCCATCGCGGGCAAATCGATCGGCTGCAATTACGACCCGAGCCACATGTTCTGGCAGGCGATCGACCCCATCGCCGCCATCCGCGTGCTGGGCGACGCCATCTTCCATGTCCACGCGAAAGATACCCAGATCTACGAACGCAACCTGCCGCTCACCGGCGTGCTCGACACCAAGAGCTACACCGACGAGCGAAACCGCGCGTGGATCTTCCGTACCTGCGGCTACGGCCACGGCGAGGAATGGTGGAAGGAGTTCGCCTCCACCCTGCGCATGTTCGGCTACGACTACGTGCTCTCCATCGAGCACGAGGACAGCATTCTTTCGCCGGAGGAAGGACTCGCCAAAGCGGCCTCGTTCCTGAACGCCATCGTCATGCGCGAGAAGCCGGCTGCGGCCTGGTGGGTATAGAGGCACGGTCCGGTGAGCGAAATCTCGATCCGGGAAGCCGCGGAATCCGACCTCGGGGAGATTCTGCGCCTGTACACGGAGGCGGGAATCGACGGCGGGCGGTCGTTCAGCGCGGAGGAAGCGCGCGCGCATTTCGCTCGCTTCCGTCAGTACCCGGACTACCGGCTGTTCGTGGCCGTGGTGGGGGGCGCGATCGCCGGGACCTACGCGCTGCTGATGATGGACAACCTCGCCAAGCGGGGCGCCAGGACGGGCGTGGTCGAAGACGTCGCCGTATCCCCCCGCCATCAAAGACACGGCGTCGGACGGGCCATGATGGACCACGCGCGCGCCCAATGCCAGGCGGCCGGCTGTTATAAGCTGATGCTCTCGAGCGGGCTCCCGCGGGCCGGCGCACACCGTTTCTACGAGTCCCTCGGCTTCGAACGCCATGGCTTCAGTTTTGCGATCCGTCCGTAATCGCGGCCGTCGCGCGGCCGTCGATTGAACGCCCGCGCCGGGCGTGATACAGTCCCCCAAAGGAGAGCAAAGGGCATGAATACGAATCGGCTTTTCGCCGCCGGGTTGACCATCTTGCTGGCTACCGGCGTGGCGGCGCAGCAGCCGCCTCAGCGCGTGACCACTCCCGCCGCGCAGCAGCCCCCGCAGTCGCCGCAACAACAGCAGCGCGAGCGCACCCGCATGCCGGCCGAACAGCAGCCGCAGCCCTTGGCCCCCGAGGCCGCGCCGGGACAGCCGCCGCGCCGCGGGCCAGCGCCGGAAGAGAAGACCGTAGTCACTCATCACAGCGCGCGCATCGGCGGACAGCAACTCAGTTACACCGCCACGGCAGGCACTTACGTCATCAAAGGAGAAGACGATACACCCAAAGCCACTTTCTTTTATGTGGCCTACACCAAGGATGATGTGCCCGACGTCGCACGGCGCCCGGTCGCGTTTGTTTATAACGGCGGTCCCGGCTCGGCTTCCCTCTTTACCCACATGGGCATGGGACCGCGGCGTGTGGTGCTGACCCCCGATGGACACGGCATGCCCGCGCCCTACTCGGTGGTCGATGACGAGGATTCCTTCCTCGATGCCAGCGACCTGGTGTTTGTAGACGCTATCGGAACCGGTTACAGCCGCCCGGCGCCAGGCCAAAACACCGCGCAGTTCTACGGGATTATCCAGGACGCCAACTACTTTGCCGATTACATCTACCAGTACCTGACGCGCAACGACCGCTGGGCGTCGCCCAAGTTCCTGATCGGTGAAAGCTACGGCACCACCCGGTCCGCCGAGCTGGCCGGGGTGCTCCAGCAGCGCCACCAGATCTATCTGAACGGCATTGTGCTGCTCTCCTCGGTCGCTTTTTCGAATTGGGGCGCCGACGATCGCTCCAAGTTTTTCCTTCCCACGTACACGGTGACGGCGTGGTACCACCGCCTGCTGCCGCCCGAATTGCAGGGCGAGAATGTCGAGGCCGTGGCCCAGGCGGCGCGCCAGTTCGCTCACGGGGAATACGCCGCGGCGCTCGAGAAGGGCGACCAGCTATCGCCCTCCGAATACCAGAAGGTGGTGCAGGACATCGCGCGCTTCACCGGCCTTTCCCCCAAGTACGTCGAACAGAGCAACCTTCGCATCAGCCCCCAGCGCTGGTTCAAGGAATTGGAACGCGACAAGCGCAAGACCATCGGCCGCCTGGATTCGCGGTTTGAAGGGATGGACGTGGACGCCGCCGGCGAGCGCAATGAGTACGACTCCAGCGAGGCATCCTACGAAGGCGCGTATTCGGCCGTGTTCCAGGACTATGTGCGCCGCGAGTTGAAGTGGTCGAGCGACATGTACTACGCCATCTCCGGCAACGTGCGGCC
The DNA here is from genome assembly GCA_017883415.1 of Bryobacteraceae bacterium. GTDB lineage: Bacteria > Acidobacteriota > Terriglobia > Bryobacterales > Bryobacteraceae > JADGNR01. The sequence goes on from JADGNR010000006.1 coordinate 18,507, forward strand.
CTGGGACCAGACGGGCAACACCGCGGTCGCCGAAGTATTGCGCGCCGCCATGACCCAGCAGACCAACCTGAAAGTGCTGGTGTTATGCGGCTACTACGACGTCGCCACCCCCTTCAACGGCATTGAGGAAACGGTGTCGCACATGAGCCTGGAGCCGCCCATGCGAAAGAACATCGGCTTCGCCTATTACGAATCCGGCCACATGATCTATATCGACCGCAAGGCGCATGACAAGCTGCATAAGGACGTGGATGAGTTTATTAACTCCAGCTACCAGCACTAAGCGGCTCCCCACTTCCCGACTCAGTTCTTCCTGGTAATCGCGCAGCCCAGCGCCTTGGTGCGGGCGCGCGGCACGGGTTTGCCCGCCAGGATGGCGTCGAGCGCGTCGCGCAGGTCGAACTCCGTAACCTGTATACGCTGCTTCCCATAGTCTTCCAGGCGGTTGTCGATGCGGCCCAGGTAGAGTAACTCGCCGCGCGCGGAGACCACGGCGGCCTCGGGTGTCGTGGTGGCGCCGGTGTAGGCTGCCAGCGACTCCCGGGGATCGAGCAGGTAGGGGAACGTGTACCCGAATTCCTTCGCGTGACGCCGCACCTCGCCGTCCGCAATGGTCGCGTCGCCCTGTACCGCGTAGAAGGCGACTCCGCGCCGCGAATAATCGTGTGCGATGCGCGTCAATTCGGGGACGTAGCCGTTGCTGAGCGGGCAATCCGTGCTCACGAACAGCAGGACCACGGCGCGCCTGCCGCTCCATTCCGCCGGCGTGTGCACCCGGCCGGCGGTGTCGAACAGAGAGAATTCGGGCGGTGTGTCCGCCGCGGCCGCGAGCCCGCAAACCGCCAGCAGCAGCGCCGCCGCTCCACCTCTCCCCTTCCCTTCCATACCTCCCATTGTAGCGGGCCGGCCGAGGGGCTACGTTCCCGTGACCACGCCGCCATCCACCCCGAGCACGACGCCGCTCACGAACGAGGCCGCGTCCGAGGCCAGCCAGACGTAGGCGTTGGCCACGTCCTCCGGCTGCCCCATGCGGCCCAGCGGCGTGCGGCCGATCAGGCTCTGCAGAACCTTTTCGGGCATGGACTGCAACATCTCCGTCGCGATGAAGCCCGGCGCTACGGCATTCACACGGATGTGGTACCGGCCCAACTCCCGCGCCCACACGCGGGTCATCCCGATTACCCCCGCCTTGCTGGCCACGTAATTCGTCTGGCCGAAATTGCCGTAGAGGCCGACGATGCTGGATGCGTTCAAAATCACGCCGCCGCCGCCTTGGATCATCACCGGCGCCACCGCCCGCGTACAGTGGAAAACGCCTTTCAGGTTGACCGCGATCACGGAATCGAACTGTTCGTCGCTCATCATCCCCGCGAACGCGCCGTCTTTGTATTTCACCAGTTGGCCATCGCGCAGAACGCCCGCGTTGTTGACCAGCGCGTGGATCGCGCCCCAGCGGGCGGCCACTTCGTTCACCGCCGCTTCCACCGAGGCGGCGCTAGTCACATCCACCTTCTGAAACGTGCCGCCCGGCTCGGCTTCGCCCTCCTTCACGTCCCATGACGCCACCCGGCAGCCTTCCTGCGCGAACCGGCGCGCCGTCGCACGCCCGATTCCCGCCGCCGCGCCGGTGACGATGACTACCTTGCCCTGCAGTCCGGTTTCGATCATGATCCAAGTATCTCCGATTGCGATACAGTAGCAACATGCTGCGCAGGTCCTTGCTCCAGGCGCTTCCCGCCGCGCTCGCCGGCGCTGCCGCAGCCGCGTCCGAAGAGGTCCCGGTCAAGCTGGGTTTCGACACCTACTCCATCCGCGCCTTCCAATGGAAAGTGCCGCAACTGCTGGATTACGCCGCCAGCCAGAAGCTCGACACCATTCAGATCTCCGCCCTGTCGGATTATGAGAGCTTCGATGCCGCCTACCTGCAACGGGTGAAGGAGCAGGCCGCCCGCCTGGGCATCGCCATCGATGGCGGTATGGGTTACATCTGCCCTTCGAGCAAATCGTTCAACCCCAACGGGCCGCCGGCGCGCGAGCGCCTGCTCGAGGGACTGCGCGTCGCCAAAGCCGTCGGCGCCGTTTCCATGCGCTGCATCATGGGCACCGGCGCGGACCGTCTGGGGCCGCTGCCCATTGAAGCGCACATGGAGAATACCATCAAGGTGTTCCGATCGGTGCGCGCCGAGGCGCTCGATCTCGGGGTGAAACTCGCGCTCGAAAACCATGCGGGAGACATGCAGGCGCGCGAGGTGAAGACCATCATCGAGGAGTCCGGCAAGGATCTCGTGGCCTCGTGCCTCGATACCGGCAACCCCATCTGGGTGGTGGAGGACCCGTTCGTCGCCCTGGAAACGCTGGCCCCCTACGTGGTCACCACCCACGTCCGCGATTCGGCCGTGTTCGAACATCCGCGCGGCGCCGCCGGACAGTGGGTGGCGCTCGGCGATGGCAACGTGGATTTCGTCCGCTTCATGGAGCGCTTCCGCACGCTGTGCCCGCACTCCTCGCTGCAACTGGAAATCATCACCGGACGCCCGCCCACGGTGCTGCCCTACTTCGAGCCCGAGTTCTGGAAAGCGTTCCCGAAAATGCCCGCCTGGGAGTTCGCGCGCTTCGTGGCCCTGGCCAAAAGCGGTCACCCGTTCATGGGCACGATGGTCGTCGAAGACGCCGCCGGCGCCAAGACGCCGGCCATCGAAGCGGCCCTCAAAGAGCAGCAGCGCACCGACCTGGAGCGCAGCTTCGCATACGCCAAAAAGAAGCTGAACGTGGGCATCCACTGGCGGGTTTAGCGCGCGTGGACAGAATCGTCCGCCACCATCGTTTCCTGAAGTGACCTGCTTCGCTTCAACACGAAGTGCCACATCCAGGTTTCATAACGGTGGCATCGCATCGGTTGTCAAGGAATTTGGCACGTACTACTCAGTTTGATCGGTGACGGCGCAAGCGCAGAAGGCGGCGTCTGGTCAGCAGGACAACACAGGTTGCCACCTTCACTTCTGCCCTGAGGGCGGGTACACTTGGCCCATGCCGTTACCAAGTGCTGTCGTAGAACGCATACGAGGAATCTGGGAATCTGGAGCGAAAACAGCGGGCGTTTATCCCGGCGCCATTGACAACTTCCTGCGTTATGTCGAGTTGTCTTCCGACGGCGAGTGTTGGCTATGGAACGGAACACGACACGTTGACAGCAACTCGCCTGAGTTCACGTGGACTTGGCCAGATGAAACCCAGGGAAACCGCCGAGTTCCAAAGCTGATCTACGAGCTGACGCACAACCGTAAGCTCGACCTTAACGTTAGCGTTGGCCAAAAAGAGGGTATTTGCCGCAGGCCACTCTGCTTGCGTCCGGAGCATCTGGAAGAGAAGTCCCGAACCGGAAAAAAACGAGGGCGGTACACCAAATCAACGTGACTGGCGGGCGCCCCTTTATCGGACGGCTCAACTTGACTCTACAAACCCGGGCAGTCGTTGCACTGCCGGACATCGGCATTGTGCCAGGCCTTTTCTGTGGCCTTATGCGCTATGATGATGACGTGCTCGAACTTCGACGAATTACCATTGATCCGGCGGTCATGGGCGGTAAGCCGTGTATCCGCGGCATGCGCGTTACCGTCGGCATGATCGTCGAGGCGATAGCCGCTGGGCGTAGCGTTGGCGACCTCTTGGCCGACTTTCCTTATCTTGAAGAACAAGACATCCGCGAGGCCCTGTCGTACGCCGCGAGTTTGGCCCAAGGGCGTGAAGTTCACCTCACCACCTGATGCGGCTACTGGTCGACATGAACCTGACGCCCCGTTGGGTTGAGTGTTTGGCCGATGCAGGCCATGAGTGCTTTCACTGGTCCGAACTCGGGGAGGTCGGAGCACCAGATGCTGAAATCTGTAAGTATGCGCGCGACCATCGATTTGTACTCGTAACCAACGATCTTGACTTTCCCCAGATCCTCGCACACACCGCCGAAGCCAAGCCCAGTGTGATCCTCCTGCGAGGCGAGCCGCTCGTTCCCGAACAGCGCGGTGTGTCCCTGTTAAGAGCGATTGAAGTTTGTGCCCAAGAACTTGAAGCCGGTGCGATCCTGAGTCTGGACTGGTCCGGCAAACCACGCGCCCGGTTGTTGCCCCTAAGATGAGACGCCTGGCGGGTCAATAGCACTGCACCGGCTGTTTATCTGCTTCTGCTTCCCGTTCCACCCTGCTGCGCTTCATCACGAAGTGCCACATCCAGGTTTCGTAGATGGCCGGATAGACCAGCAGCTCCAGCAGGAACGACGTCACGATGCCGCCGATCATCGGCGCGGCGATGCGCTTCATCACATCCGCGCCGGTCCCGGAGGCCCACATGATGGGCACCAGTCCCAGCATCATGGTGGCCACCGTCATGAACTTGGGCCGCAGCCGCTTGACCGCTCCGTGATGGATCGCCTCGCGCAACGCGGCCAGGCTGGTGAGCTCGCCGGCAAGCCGGGCCCGCTCGCAGGCCAGATCCAGATACAGCAGCATGAAGATGCCGGTTTCCGCGTCCACGCCCAGCAGCGCAATCAGCCCGACCCACACCGCCACGCTGAGGTTATAGCCCAGCCAATACACCAGCCAGACCGCGCCAATGGCGGAGAACGGCACCGCCAGCAGCACGATCAAGGTCTTCGGCACCGACCGCGTGTTGGCGTACAGCAGCAGGAATACCAGCAGCAGCGTCACCGGCAGCACCAGTTTCAGCCGTTCCCGGACGCGCAGCATGGCTTCGTACTGTCCGCTCCACAGGACCGCATAGCCGGGCGGTAGAGCGACCTTCTCGCGCACCACGCGCGCCGCCTCTTCCACGTAAGTGCCCGGGTCGCGGCCTGCGATGTCCACATACACATAGCCGGTGAGCAGCCCGCCTTCGTCGCGCACCATGGCCGGACCGCGCACGAAATGAATCGAGGCCAATTCGGCCAGCGGGATCTGCCGCCGCCCACCCGCGGCCGGCACCAGGACGCGGCCCACGGCATCGACATCGCTTCTAAAGTCGCGCAGGTAGCGCACATTCACCTGGTAACGTTCCCTGCCCCGGATCACGGTAGTGACGTTTTCCCCGCCCACCGCATTCTGCACCGCGGTCTGCGCCTCGTCGATGCTCAGCCCGTAGCGCGCCAGCGTGTCGCGGTTCCATTCCACGTCCAGGTAGTAGCCCGAGCCGGTACGTTCGGCGAAAACGCTGCGGGTGCCGCGCACCGGCGCGAGCGCGCTTTCGATTTTCCCGCCCAGGTCCTCGATCACGCCCCAGTCCGCGCCGGAAACCTTCAGGCCCACCGGCGTGCGGATTCCGGTGGTCAGCATGTCGATGCGGCCCTTCACCGGCATGGTCCAGGCATTCGACACGCCCGGCAGTTTGAGTGCGCGGTCCAATTCCGCCACCAGTTGTTCCTGCGTGTGGATGCCCGGCCGCCACTGCGATTTCGGCTTGAGCGTGATCACCGTTTCCAGCATGGACAGCGGAGCGGGATCGGTAGCCGTCTCCGCCCTCCCCGCCTTTCCGAAGACTTGATCGACTTCCGGGAAGCTGCGAATGATGCGGTCGGTCGACTGCAGGAGCCGCTGCGCCTCGCCGATGGAAATTCCCGGCATGGTCGAGGGCATGTAGAAGAGCGTGCCCTCATCGAGCGGCGGCATAAACTCGCTTCCCAGCCGCATGAAGACCGGCACCGTCGCCAGCAGCAGCACCGCCGCGGCGCCCAGTACCAGCCATCGCCGCCGCAGGGTCCACCGCAGCGCCGGCTCATACACGCGCATCAGCGTGCGGCTGAGATAATGGCTCTCTTCCTGACGCACCCGTCCGGCGAAGACGGTGGTGGCGGCTCTGGCCAGCCAGGCCGGGCGGAAGCGGAAACTGCCGAAGCGTGAAAGCATCAGCCGCAGCGCGGGATCGAGCGTGATGGCCAACACCGCCGCCACCACCATGGCCAGCGTCTTGGTGTAAGCCAGGGGCTTGAACAGGCGGCCTTCCTGCGCCTCCAGGGTCAGCACCGGAAGGAACGAGACCGCAATCACCAGCAGCGCAAAAAAGCTGGGGCCGCCCACCTCCTTCACCGCCGAGATGATGACGTCCCGATAATCGCCCTGCCCGCCCGACCGCTCCCACTCCTCCAGTTTCTTGTGGGTCTGCTCCACCACCACAATGGCCGCGTCCACCAGCGCTCCTATGGCAATGGCGATGCCTCCCAGCGACATGATGTTGGCCGTGAGACCCAGCGCGCGAAAGGGCAGAAACGAAATCAACACCGCCACGGGAATGGTGATGATCGGGATCAGGGCGCTGGGCGCGTGCGCCAGGAACAGCAGGATCACCAGCGCCACCGTGATCGCCACCTCGATCAGCGTGGTCCGTAAATTCCCTATGGCGCGCTTGATCAGCTCGCTCCGGTCGTACACCGGAACGATCCGGACTCCGTCGGGAAGCCCCGGCTCGATCTGCTTGAGCCGCGCCTTCACGCGGTCGATCACCTCCAGCGCGTTCTCGCCCTGCCGCATGATGACGATGGCGCTCGCCACCTCGCCCGTGCCATTCAGATCGGAGACGCCGCGCCGTATGTCCGGCCCCACCACCACCTGCCCGATGTCGCGGATGCGAATGGGTGTGCCATCCTCGCTGGCCGTCAGCACGGTATTCTCGATATCGTGCCGGTCGCGGATGTACCCGCGGCCCCGCACCATGTATTCGGTGCCCGAGAATTCGATCAGCCTTCCGCCCGTGTCGTTGTTGCCGCTGCGCACCGCCTCCACTACCCGCCCGATCGGAATGTCGTAGGCCTTGAGCCGGTTGGGATCGACATTCACCTGGAACTGCTGGGCGTAGCCGCCGAGCGGCGCCACCTCGGCCACTCCCGGCACGGCCTTCAGGTAGTAGCGCAGGTACCAGTCCTGATACGAGCGCAGGTCGGCCATGCTGTGTTTGCCGGAGGGATCCACCAGGGCGTATTCGTATACCCATCCCAGGCCGCTGGCGTCGGGCCCCAATTCAGTCGATACGCCTTGCGGCAGGCGCGGCAGCACCGAAGAAAGATATTCGAGCGTGCGCGAGCGCGCCCAGTAGATATCGGTGTCGTCTTCGAAGATGACGTACACGTAGGAATAGCCGAAATCCGAAAGGCCGCGCACCGTTTTGACCTTCGGCGCCCCGAGCAGGGCCGAGACGATGGGATAGGTCACCTGGTCTTCGACAATATCCGGGCTGCGGTCCCACCGCGAATAGATGATGACCTGCTTATCGCCCAGATCGGGGATGGCATCGAGCGGAACGCGATGGAGCGACCACCAACCGCCTGCCGCCGCCACCGCCGCCAGAATGACCACCAGGAACCGGTTCCGCGCCGAGAACTCGATGATGCGGTTAATCATGCCTTCCGCCGTTGGGGTGTGCCGTAGATTCGCTCATGCGGCCGATCACCTCGCCGGCGTTCGGGTGGAGACTTCGCTCCGGCCCGCTACTTTCTTGAGATACATTCCCGGATTCTTTTCGAATTTCTCCTGGCACTGGCTGGAACAGAAGGAGTAATGTTCGCCGCCCGATTCGCTCTGGTGGGTGACCTTGGCCGCATCCAGGTCCATGCCGCACACCGGATCTTTGGCCGGGTGCCCCGAGGCGCCGATGGCCGTCAGCCGCATCCGGCTTTCCGAATCCAGGAAGAAGTTGCCCGCCGTGACCACCCGCTCGCCCGGCTCCAGTCCCTTGACGATTTGCACCCGGTCGCCGAAACGCCAGCCCGTCTGGACCGCGCGGGGCTCGAACACTCCTTCGCCCCGCTCCACAAACACCTTCTCCTTCTGCCCCAGATCGAGAACCGCATCCGCCGGGACGGTGATCGCCGGGGGAAGCTGGATGGGCAATTCCACGTCCGCGAACATGTCGGGCCGGAGGGCGTAGTCGGCATTGTCCGCCTCCAGCCGGACCTTCAGAGTGCGCGAAACCGCGTCAAACTGCGGCAGAACCTCGGCCACCCGGGCGGAAAAGCTTCTTCGCTGCTGGTGCAAAGACACCTGCGCCACCGCTCCGGGGCGGAGGTAGGGCGCGTCATTCTCGAAGACGTCGGCCACAATCCAGATCTTGCGCAAATCGGCAATGCGAAACCACTCCACGCCTCGCTCGTACTTCTGGCCCAGCGACGCGTTGCGCGCCAGCACGAAACCATCCGCGGGAGCCAGGATGCGCACCGTCACCGGGACCACGCGGGTACGCCTGAGCTCCTCGATTTGCAGCTCGGACATGCCCACGCTCTTCAGCCTCTCGATGGACAACCGGGTGCTCTCATCGCCCGCCCTGAGTTGCTCGGCAAGCTGTCCGGAGCGCGCCGCGCGGTCCAGCACGTCGAGCGTGGTCAGGTACGCCTGAATGGGCGCACGGGCATCAAACGAAAAAATTGTGGCCAGCCATTGGTCTTTCTTCACCAGGCTGCCCGTGGTTACGCCTGAAACCTCGCTGAGGTAACCATCGCTCGCCGCGTTCACCTTGTAGACTCGTGTTTCGTCGGGTGTGACGCGGCCCAGCAGGCGTAGCGTTTGGCTACCGGAGGTCTTCTCCACCGGGCTCACGCGCACGCCGATACGCTGTTGCTTCTCGAGGTCGATCTTCATGGCGCCGGCGGGTTCGGTAGTGGAGCCATCCGCGCCACTGGCTGCCTCGCCGCCACCGGCATAGACCGCCTCCAGTTGCATGCCGCAGTCGGGTGCGATTCCCGGCTTATCGCTCCGGTAGGCGGGATGCATGGGATCCACGTAGTAAAGGACCTTCCGGGCACTCGCCGGGCGGTCCCCGGCTGAGGTGCGACGGGTGTACAAGGACCCGGCCAGAAACGCCCCCGCCAATGACAGGGTCAACAAAGCGATATATAGAGATTTCCTCATGGCAGGCGCCTATCGGTCAACGGTAATGTAACATCTTGCTCTCGTGTGATGGGTCCGCGCGGCCGCGGGATGAAGGGCCCCCCGGCTTGGCAAAGCGCCGGGGGGCCGTCGAACGGGTCGATCCAGCCCGAGGAGTTACGGCACGATCGACCAGCCGAACATCATGGCGTGGTCTTCATGGGCCAGGTTGTGGCAGTGAGCGACATACGGACCCACAAAGTCGCGGAATCCGCGGTAAATGAGCACGGACTCGTTCGGATCGAGCGCGACCAGGTCTTCCATCGAGATGTCATCCGGATGCCCCTTCGCGTCGGGAGGCCTGTTGCCCTGACGGAAGACACCATTCCGCGCGACGGTCTGGTGCTCCTCCATGTGCAGGTGGAACGGATGGACCCAGCCGCCGCCGCCGTTCTTGATTTCCCAAACCGCGAAGCTGTTCTTCTTCGGGTTGGCCAAGGACACGGTGGGGTCGAAGGGCCGTCCGTTGACCATCCACTCCAGTTCGGGGTTGGTGCTGGAACCGCCGCGCTGCACCTCGAACACCGGATGATTCGGAATCAGGGCTTCGATCTGGGCAGCGGGGTACGGCGGTAGTTCGCGCAACACCGGCGGGATCGTGCTGTTATCCACGGCGTTGTCGCCGATGACGAACTTCATGACCGGCACCTTGTAGGCCGGATCGAGCGCGAAGCGGCTCGAGTTGGTCCACATACGGCCGTCCGGCATCTTCATGATGTTAGTCAGGTAGATGACGTCGCCCTTCCTGGTGGGTGACCCGTCCATATACTTAGAGAAGTCGACCACGATCTCCCGGCGCTTGGCCGGCCACACTTCAATCGAGTCGCGCACGATCGGACTGCTGAGCAGGCCGCCATCGACGGCGATCTCGGTGAACCTCATGCACTGCTGCCCGTCGAGGATGCGGTACTGTCCCTGCAACTCCGTATCCTGGTAATTAAGAGACGCCGCCGACTTCGGGCCGCCGGTCGAGGACATGAGCTTGAATTCGTAGATCCGCGAGATGGAACAATCCAGCATGCGGAAACGATACTTGCGCCGCTTCACCTCGAGCATCGGGTACGCCGCCCCGTTCACGGTAAACACATCGCCCACGAACCCGTGGTTCGGGAAGTGACGGAAGTAGGTCTTGCCCCACCATTCGGGGTGGATGGCAGGATCCCCGGAGAGTGGGTACTGGCCGTCGTGGAAATCGTGGTGGACGGTCACGCCGTCGTCCAGCCGGCAATCGTAGAAGCCCAGCGGGATGTCGTACTCGACCGAAAAGGTGCCGTCCGGGTTGTTGGTCCTGACGCCTGGCAGATGGAGTTTGCTGGTCGTCTCGTTCCCGTCATCGACGCCGGGTTCGTAAATGGGATAAAGCCCCACCATCCCCTTGTAGACATTGGCCCCGGTAAAGTCCATCTTGTGGTCGTGGAACCAGAAGAACGACTGACACTCCCTGGAGTCGCCACCAGCGGGCCAGTTGAGATAGAGGTTATCGCACCATTCCCCCGGCTGGTAGGCCTGCGGCCGGAAGTGCGGGTTGCCGTCGCTCTCCGGCGCCGTGTGGCCGTTGTGCAGGTGGGTCAGGAAGGTGTAGTCCGGAGCCCCGAAATCCTGGCGGTCCAGATTGTAGGGATTCTCGTCCAGGTGGTTTTCGAAGCGGACCAGGCACGGCTTCCCGTACTCGGCATTGATGCGGGTGCCGGTCGGAGGCAGTCCGTTGAAACCATAAACGGTGCTCTGCGGCAGGCTGCGTATCGTGCCCGCCGGGTAGGCCCTCTTGCTTTCATCGAAGGACTGCGTGGCCAGGCCGTGTGTGTCCATGGGCATCACCTTCAACGAGGTGAAGCTGGCCGGGCGAACCTGCAATTTGATCTGGTAGACCAGTGGGTCCGGAGAGCCAATTGTCGACGGCCAGATCTGGTGGGAGGCCGTCCCGTCCGAGCACTGCTGTCCGACGCCCGGTCCCGGGGGCTGGCTCCAGGTGCTGTATTCGCTCTTCGACACCGGGGCCAACACTTTCGGGATGGGTAACGGATCGGTGAACGCCGAGCCGACGACCTTGCCACTGCTGTTGACGCCGCTTCCTCCGATGAGCGGACTGATGGGAAAGACCTCGGTATAGATGTTGCCACCGCCGCCGCCACCGCCGCCAGTGTCTTGTCCGAACGTTAAATTGGGGCTGAGCAGCCCCAGACCGCCGGCCGAGATTCCTAATTTCAGCAAGTCCCGCCGGTTTAGCTTGAGCGCGTTTTGATTATTCATTCCAGTCGTCTCGCCTTCTGCTCTAGTCTGTTATGGGGTTACCATCTGTCTTCTCCCGCTGGGCGGCCGGCACTCCGGTGTTCCTAGCGAGAACCTTCATCATTTCCTTAGGTGCCTTGTGCCACCGCAACCAGCGCCAGCCCAACGAAGAACCAGCCCAAGGACTACAAAGATAATAGGAGCGATTTACCTTGTATAGGTAACTGCAAGCCGTCATACAGCGCGTCCTTTACCGGCAGGTCCAGCTAGGTCCCAACCAAGGGTTTCCGCTTGGGCCGGCGATGCTTCACATCTTTGGACCTTTTTATCCTTTATCGTGATGCGATTCGGTGGCATTTGTGCCGCTCCCGGAATGGGGGCTGGGCCACCCATTCCCTGGTTCTTCGATCAATGATTGTATAGCACCTCACAACGGGCTAACATCCGTAAAGACCGGGCATTCAGTAGCGTAGAAATACGGTACTCCCTAGCCCGAAATTGCTAGCCAGCCACGCCGAGTCTCCCGCTGTGGAGATCGCGCCGCTTGGCCCTGGGCTGAAAGGCCCACACCGAATAGCAGTACTGGTACTTGATGGGTGTAACCTGGGATGCCAGAAAGGCGGCCACGCGAGGACCCGGGCGGCGCCCCCCGCCCACCCCACAAACGCGAGTCTCTAGAACCGGGCGGCGTACTCCGGGGATGATAGGAAGGCGCTAACAAGGTCGCTCAGCGGCGTGCCGGACTGCAATCGAGCGGTCCAGCGCTCCATGCCTGCGGCATCGCCCGACCGCCGCAGGAACGCCAGGAAGGCCAGATTCGCGTTCACCCGGTTGTCGATCAGCATGTCGAATTCCTGGCTGGTGAGCACCTGCTGGAACACTTCGGCGCGCGCCTGGCCCCGATCCAGCTTCGCCCGCAAGGAATCAACTTCCTCGGCATTCGGTCCTCTGCGTAGCAGGCTGTGAAAGAGCGTCTCCAGGAAGACGGCATCGCTCATGCTCTGGGGATACGCCGCGGCATATTCCGGCGTCCGCAGGAAACCCGCGAGCACCGTTTCCTCCATGATGCCGGCCCGCATCAGTTTCAAGATCTGGGACCAGCCGGTGAAGTCCGGATCGCGCCGCATGATGGTCAGGTAGCACTTCACCACGTAAGCGGCGTTGTCGCGGAACTCCGGGGCTTGAAACAGCTCCGTGACGACCCCCGCACGTGTGGATTTGTCCGTATTGAGCGCAGACAGGTAACCTTCCACTTCGCTGGCGCTGACCGCGCGGCCATAAAGGTCCTGGAACAAGCGATTCAAGAGGATGTCGTCGGCCACCACGGCGCGGCCTCCGGCTGGGACCACGCGCAGCGCGCTCCCCCCGGCCGTGTCGTCCGCCGCGAAGGCAGTCTTGGCGGCGCTGGCCGGGATCGGGCCAGCCGCCCGGAGCGATCCTGAAGCTACGAAAACGCTGAGCGCGAATATCAACTGCAAGTTCTTCATGCTCGTCCTTGCCTCACGGGCCGCGTTGGAGCGGCGCTGTTAGACACTTTGCCAGGGGGCGTGGGCCCACAGGAGGAGCCCAAATAGGATCTGTCAGAGCATGCCTATACCGTTAATACGATTAGGCCTTAAGGGGATTTCGCGGTATGGAATCGTTGCTTATACGGCGGCACCAACGTTGCGGTGGCGTGAGGCGCCGAATCAGGCGCCCTACTCGCACTGGCCCGGGTGGGGCGGCAAGGCGCAGTCCCGGGCGATGCGATACAGCAGCAACCTGATTTCTATTTTCATTTTCTTGCCTCTTCTGTCGCGGAAAACTTCTCGCGACTTAACCGCTAATGCACGGTGATCGCCATCGGCGACCCTGTTGCTGCCGGCAGGACCGCAACCGTAACTGGCCAAATGAGTTGTGCGAGAATGCGGCAACTACGCCAGGCTACTCCCGCTGGCGGAAACGCGAGACGGCTGCGGAAAATGCAGGTCTTGGCACGGAATGAGCAGGTTTTGCAGCGCCACCGCCCCGGCACGCGAGGCCTCCCCTGAACGCCCCGCCAGAAATGCGCCCACCAGGCCGCTCACCGGCACGCCGGACTGCAAGGCGGCGGTCCAGCGCTCGATGCCCGCGGCATCGCAGCACGACCAAGGCGCCAAGGCCTTGAACAGGAGGCCCATATCCTAAAAGGTGCTCTCTTTTCCTCGTGGCTGCAAACGTCTGGGGTATAAGGAGTTTAACATGTTAAATACCCCTTTTAGCGGCGCGTTCTTACGCTTATCGCGAGTAGAGTGAATCGAGCAAAGGCGGACCGGCGGTGTCGATCCGCGAATGGAGGACTCATGTTACGCTACGCTTCGATTGTACTGGCTCTTTCGCTATGCAGCGGGCCGCTACGCGCCAACTCGCTAGTGGTCAACGGCAGTTTTGAGGATCCCGCGTCGAATGGATCCCCATCTCTCGGCCTTGGTTCCACGTATCTGACCGGCTGGACTGTTATAGATGCTGAAATCGCCCAACTCCGCAACGTCGATTTCCCATTATTATTTCCTTCCGACGGCACCTACTCGCTGGATCTCACCGGCTACCACGACGGTACACCCTGGGGCGGTGTCGAACAAATCATCGCCACGATTCTCGGCGCTACCTATGCTATCCACTTCGATACTAGAGGCACCACCGCTGTGACCGTCTCGGCCGGCGACCTCCATGCCGTCGGGTCAGGCACCGGCCAAGACTGGACCACCTACAACGGGTTTTTCACTGCCCTGGACAGTTCCACAACAATCTCGCTTATCGGCCTGACCGGCGGGAACTACATCGGCCTGGACAACGTCATCGTCAACCTGGATCACTTGGCCAGCACCGTTCCCGAACCGGGCACGATTTGGATGATTGCCAGCGGCTTGGTGCTGGCTGGGCTTGGTCGTGTTCGCAGATTTCCTGCGCGGCGCTGATCTGGTTGAAGGGCGAACACCGCTGGCGGGCGCGGGCTTGAGCGGCAGACTAGTACCTGGCGGCGTACCCCGGGGATGCCAGAAACGCGCCCACCAGATCGCTCACCGGCACGCCGGACTGCAAAGCCGCCGTCCAGCGCTCCAGGCCGGCGGAATCGCCGCCCCGCTGCAGGAAGGCTAGGAAGGCCAGATTCGCGTTCACCCGGGCGGCGATGTGCGCATCGAACTCGGGGCTGGTGAGCATGCCCTGCAGCACTTCGGCGCGCGAACCGCCCTGGTCCAGCTTCGAGCGCAAGGAATCCACTTCCTCGGCATTCGGTTCCCGCCCCACCAGGTTGTGATACACCGCCTCCAGGAAAGCCGCATCGCTCATGCTCGCCGGATACGCCGCGGCATATTCCGGGGTGCGCAGGAAAGCCGCGAGCACGGTGTCTTCCATGGTGCCGGCGCGCATCAACTTGGAGATCTGCGCCCAGCCGGTGAAGTCCGGGTCGCGCCGCATGAGGGTCAGGTAGCACTTCACCACGTAGCCGGCGCTGTCGCGGAATTCCGGGGCGTTAAACAGCGCGGCGACGATCTCCGCGCGTGAGGTGGTGCCGGCATGGAGCTCGGCCAGGTGGCTTTCCACCTCGCTGGCGATGGGAGAGCGGCCATAGAGGTCCTGAAAGACCCGGCTCAGGAAGACGTCGTCGGCCACGCCGGCGCGGGTGCGCCCGCCAGCCACGGCGGTTCCATGGGTGGGAACGTTCGCTGCAACGGCGGTCTCGATGCTGCTCTCGTTCGCACCGGCCGCCAAAAGGGATCCGGAAGCTACGAAGAAGGCGACCGCGGTGATCAGCTGGAAGTTTTTCATTCCCGTCTTGGCCTCATGGGGCCGCCCTTCAGCGGCTCTGTACAACTTTGCCAGGGTGGCGGGGCCAAGAAGTTATGGAAATGTGAAGGAAATGTAAAAACGAGCCTATACCGTTAAAACAATAGGACCTTGCGGGTTTCCACGGTCTATATTCCGTGTTACTACGGTGTGGGGCGGACCCCGGTCCGCGCGGGTCCCCCTGGACCCGCTCCCCGCTCGAAGGACTCAGAACCGGGAGACGTACCCCGGAGAGGCAACGAAGGCGCCCACCAGGTCGCTCACCGGTGTGCCGGACTGCAGAGCCGCGGTCCAGCGCTCCAGGCCGGCGGAATCGCCGCCGCGCCGCAGGAACGCCAGGAAGGCCAGATTCGCGTTCACCCGGGCGGCGATGTGCGCATCGAACTCGGGGCTGGTGAGCACGCCCTGCAATACTTCGCCGCGCGCCCCGCCCTGGTCCAGCTTCGAGCGCAGGGAATCCACTTCCTCGGCATTCGGTTCCCGGCCCAGCAGGTTGTGATAGACCGCTT
>JADGNR010000053.1 GCA_017883415.1 Bryobacteraceae bacterium
TCCCATCTCGGCGGTGGAAAGTCTTTGCCCTTACGTACGAATTACGGACCGGGGGCGCGGGGCGGGCCGCGGGCGGGGCGAGGTGCGGACCGGGGGCGCGGCGATTCGGGATTACCCCGATGGCGCGCGGGCGGCATATCCTGGTTCTCATGCGCTTCTCCTTATTTGCGGTTGCGGCCGCGCTGGGGGCGTCGGCCTTCGCGCAACCCGCCGACCTGGTGCTGCGGAACGGAAAGATCGTCACCATGAACCCCGCCGCGCCGGCGGCGCAGGCCCTTGCCGTACGCGGGGACAAGATCGCCGCCCTGGGCAGCGATAGCGATGCCTCAAAGTGGATCGGGCCGGGGACCAAGGTAATCGACCTCCACGGGCAACTGGCCATTCCCGGATTCATCGAAGGGCACGGGCACTTCACCGGTCTCGGGGAGTTCCGCATGGGGCTGGATCTGCGCGAGGCGCGTACCTGGGACGACATCGTGGCGCAAGTGGCCCGCGCCGCCAAACAGGCCAAGCCCGGCGATTGGATCGTCGGCCGCGGGTTCCATCAGTCCAAGTGGGAGCGCCCTCCCGAGCCCAACGTCGAGGGCTTTCCGCTGCACGCGTCGCTGGACAAGGTTGCTCCGGACAACCCCGTGCTGCTGACCCACGCCAGCGGCCATGCGTCCTTCGTCAACGGGAAGGCGATGGAGATGGCCGGCATCACGCGCGAGACCAAAGACCCGCCGGGCGGCGAAATCCTGAAGGACAAGCAGGGCAATCCGACGGGCCTGCTGCGCGAGCGCGCGTCGGGGCTGGCCGGCCGGGCTTACGGCCAGTGGCAAGCGGCGCACACGGACCTGCGCAAGATCGTCAACCTGGCCACCGACGAGTGCCTGGCCAAGGGCATCACCACTTTCGAGGACGCCGGTTCGCCGCTCCCGACGGTGGACGTCTTTAGGAGCATGGCCGACAAGAACGAACTGCGCCTGCGTATGTGGGTGATGCTGCGAACCTCCAACCAAGCGCTCGAACCCAACCTGGACCGATACCGCACGCTCGGCGCCGGCGGCGACCACCTCACCATCCGCGCCATCAAGCGGCAGATCGATGGCGCGCTCGGCTCGCGCGGCGCCTGGCTGCTGGCGCCGTACACCGACAAACCGGACAGCGTTGGCCTGGCGACCGAAGACCCGGCCGATATCCGCAAGACCGCCGAACTGGCCATCCAGCATGGCTACCAGCTTTGCGTTCACGCCATCGGCGACCGAGCCAACCGCGAGACCCTGGACATTTTCGAGCAGGCGTTCCAGGCGCATCCCGATAAGAAGGATCTGCGCTGGCGCGTGGAGCACGCGCAGCATCTGAGCGCGGCCGACATCCCGCGTTTCGGCAAGCTGGGCGTGATTGCGGCCATGCAGGGGGTGCATTGCACTTCCGACGCGCCGTACGTGCTGCTGCGGCTGGGGCCCCAGCGCGCCGAAGAAGGCGCCTACGTGTGGCAGAAGCTCATGAAATCGGGCGCCGTGGTGGGCAACGGCACCGACGCGCCGGTGGAGGATGTCAGCCCGCTGGCCTCGTTCTACGCGTCGGTGAGCCGCAAGCTGAAGGATGGCTCGGTGTTCTATCCCGACCAGCGCATGAGCCGCGAAGAGGCCCTGAAATCGTACACCTGGAACAACGCGTACGCGGCCTTCGAGGAGAAGGTGAAGGGCTCACTCGAACCCGGCAAGCTGGCCGATATCACCGTGCTCTCGCGCGACATCCTGACCATTCCCGAAGACCAGATCCCCTCGACCGACGTGGTGTACACGATCGTGGGGGGCAAAGTGATGTTCCAGCGCTGATAAATGATTCACCGCCGAGACGCCGAGGCGCCGAGAAAAAACAAAGGAACCGCGGGCAGAGGGAGTTCGTAAGTCTCGGCGCCTCGGCGGTGAGCGGCTTGCAGTTTCGGAGGCGGATCTCCCGGTCCGCGGTTTGCCCGCGATACCCGCCTCCTGATATCCTTTGTGTTAGAACAATCCCCAAAAAACAGGAGAAAAAATGGCAGTAAAAGTTGGCATTAACGGCTTCGGCCGCATCGGGCGGAACGTTGTCCGGGCGGCACTGGACCGGAACGACGTGGAATTCGTGGCGGTCAACGATATCACCGATACGAAGACCCTGGCTCACCTGTTGAAGTACGATTCCGTGCTCGGCACCCTGCATCAGGACATCAAGTCGGACGCAGACTCCATCACGGTGGCCGGCAAAATGATCAAGGTGTTCGCCATCAAAGACCCGGCGCAGCTAGACTGGAATTCGCTCGGCGTGCAGATCGTGGTGGAATCGACCGGCAAGTTTACCGATGCCAAGGAGGCTTCGAAGCACATCCGCGGCAGCGTCAAGAAGGTCATCATTTCGGCGCCCGCGAAGAACGAGGACGTCACCATCGTTCTGGGCGTGAACGACGGCGCCTACGATCCGGCGCGGCACAACGTGATCTCGAACGCCTCCTGCACTACCAACTGCCTGGCGCCGGTGGTGAAGGTGCTGTACGACAAGTTCGGCATCCAGAAGGGGTCGATGACCACGATCCACAGCTACACCAACGATCAGAACGTGCTCGATTTCCCGCACAAGGACCTGCGCCGCGCCCGCGCCGCCGCGCTCAACATGATCCCCACCACCACCGGCGCCGCCAAAGCCATCGGCTTGGTGATGCCGCAATTGAAGGGCAAGCTGGACGGCTATTCCATGCGCGTTCCCACGCCCGACGTTTCGGTGGTGGACCTGGTGGCCCTGCTCGACCGGAACACGACCACCGAGGAAGTGAATGGCGCGCTGAAATCGGCCGCGGAAGGCGAGTTGAAGGGCATCCTGGCCTACACCGAGGACCCGGTGGTTTCGACCGACATGCTCCACAACCCGGCCAGCTCGATCGTGGATTCGCTCATGACCAAGGTGCTGGACGGCAACCTGGTAAAGGTGATCGCCTGGTACGACAACGAGTGGGGCTACTCCTGCCGCATCGTGGACCTGATCGCGTTCCTGGCGAAAAAGGGGCTGTAGGAGCGCTGGCCGCTACTTCGTCTCCAGGGACGCGGCCGCGGCCGGTGGCAATTTAGCCGCTTCGCGCACCAACTGGCTCACTTGCCACATCTCGGTCTTGGTCAGTGAGCCCGTGAAGCCGGGCATCCCGGTCAGCCGGATTCCGTTCTTCACCTTCCAGTACGTTTCGCCCACCGGATCGTCCATCACGCCCTTGCCGTGCATCAGTTCGGGCGGCCGGGGAAACATTCCCTTGGCGATGGCGGTCCGGGAGCCGTCGCGCAAGCCGTGGCATACCGCGCAGTTCTCGCGATAGACCTTCGCCCCGGCCAGCAGATTCTCCGGGGTGGCGCCGATCGGAGAATTGGCCGGCGCTTCCTTGGCGATGCGGGCATCGAGGGCCATGGACGTCAGTGCGCGCTCGAGCGGCATGGGCGGGGCCGCGGTCGCGACCGGCGCGTACCCCATGCGGAGGTACAGGAAAGCCGCGAGCGGGATCGCCAGCAGCCCGAGAATCAGTCCCAGCAGAAATCGTCTCATGCCTTGCATCTTATCGCGCGCCGCGCCATCATGCGGCCTATACTGAGACCGTAGGCCGTGATTTCCGATACCGCATACGACGAGCACGTGGAACAGCTTTTTGAAGTACTGCATCGCGTGGCATCCGCCTTGCGCGCCGCCGGCATCGAATATCGGGTGGTCGGCGGGGTGGCGGTGTTTCTGCACGTCTCCGAACGAGACCCGCTTGCCGCCCGCATGACCCGCGATATCGACATGGCGGTGAATCGTGGCGATCTGGATAGAATCGCGGAGGCCGTCCGGCCCTACGGTTTCGCATACAGGCATACCGCGGGCATCGATATGCTGGTAGACGTGGAGAAGCCCAGCACCAGGAGCGCGGTGCACCTGGTGATGGTCCGCGAGAAGGTGCGACCGGAGTATTCCGAGGCAGCGCCGGATTTCTCTCCCCCGGTAGAAACGCGGAGCGGCGTGCTCCTCGCGCCGGTGGCCGACCTGGTGCGCATGAAACTCACCAGCTACCGGCTCAAGGACCGCGTCCACCTCCAGGACATGGATGCCGCCGGCTTAATCACTCCCGGGATCGAGGCTGGGCTACCAGACGAACTGCGCCGCCGGCTCACCGAGACGCGCTCGACCGAGTGAGCTACTCATCGAGTGGGTTGGACGCAGATCTGAGCTCCATCGAAGGAAAAAAAGAAACTACCGATATTGATCGTCAAATTCGACAGAACCGCGTGGAATCCACTATTTCCGCAAGGCGGGACCGCTGGAAAGTTCTCAGGTAACCGGACATTGATCTGGTACAGGCCGACCTGCCCCGGTGTAAGGCCGGCAAATACAGGGCTGACTCCCAGAAATCCGGGAGGGTTGGTCTCCAACAGTGCCGGCCGGGTCGGACCTGCATTGGGACGAAAGTCAAAATTGACATTGATCCCGGGAACTACCGGGGCGGGTATCGGCGTCACTTGTCCTGTCTGTGCGGCTGGTGTTGACCTGCCTAATCCAACGGCGTATATCGTTACGATTTCTCCAGGCTTCGCGGGAGAAGCAATCGAGACCAGTGTCCCATCCGCATGAGTCGCACATGCCTGGGAGAATCCATCGCCGCATGTCGTTAGTACATGAATGTTGTCTTGCACATTACTTACGCCGAAACTCCTGCCGGCGACACGATCCTGGGAGACGGCGAGTTGGGTGAACGGAGGGCTTGTAAACGGATCGACAATCAGTTCGAACGGAATCTGAACGGTGATCCCGGTAACGATGCATTCTGGGATAGCCAGAGAATCGCTGCAACCGTTAGTTTGCTCGATGGAGAGAAGCGGGACTGGAAATGAAGCCGAGAAAGCCCGATTATCGTTCTGAGTGAGCGACACCGAGATGCCCGAAAGCTCCGTGGGCAAAGGAAGGGTCGCGGCGCTGACCGGCGACTCCGAAATCACTTTCAACCCGGTAACCCAAAGCGTCAGGACCTGTCCCGGTGCGATACTCGCCACGGGCGGTGGTCCATAGCCGGCTCCCACCAGCGTGGAGCCGGTCTGCCCAAAAGCGTGTGACAACGCCAGCAGATAGAGAGAGGTCAACCGAAACCGCGGCATGGGTGTACTACGCCCTCGGTTCTAAGACCTTTCAGGACCGGGCGCCAACTACAGATGAAGAAGAAAAATGGGCATCGGACCGCGGTTCTGCGTGTTTCGCCGCTACCCCGCGGCCTGCGATTTCCCCTTGGCATACCAAATGATGAAGTCCGTCATCGGCGGCGTTACTCCGAGCACTCGCATCCGCGACGCATTTTGCGCCCGGTGATGCTGGCTGTGCGTCAGTGCCTGGAGCAGCAACACGCCGGCCGGCGCATCAAAGGGTCCGTTCGGCCCCCGCGGCATCCTGATCATCTTGTCGAGATCGGCCGAGCCCAGCGTCGCCGCCAGGCCTTCGTGCGCTTTCGCCATCGCCCCCTCGAGATCCTTCGGGGGTTCGCGGTCCTTCATGCGCGCCATGTCCGGCACCTCGCCGCGCGCCAGCATCTGCAGCATCTCCGACGCCTGCACCATGTGCAGCAGGCGCTTGCGGATCTCCTCGTCTTCGAGCAGCGGCGGGTTGGCATGCAGCACCTTCCAATGCTCTCCATCGGCCCAGGCCTGATACCGCGCCATGTCCTTCAACATTGCCACATCCATATCGTCCCTCCCAAAAAGCTTCGGCGGGGCCGCGCGTCATTCGTGAAGCCGCGGTCCGCCCCCCTTCAGCATCGCACGGGCGCAGTTGTACCCGGGCGCGCCCATGACGCCGCCGCCGGGGTGGGCGCCGGAGCCGCATAGATACAGGCTCTCAATGGGGGTCCGGTAGCGCGCCCATCCGGCCACGGGGCGCATCACGAACATCTGGTCGAGGCTCATTTCGCCGTGGAAGATGTTGCCGCCAGTGATGCCGAAGCGGCGCTCCAGGTCGAGCGGCGTCAGCACCTGGCGGTGCTCGATGAGGGCCCCGAAATGGGGCGCGTATTCCTCGATGAGCGAGACCACGCGGTCGCCAAACGGCTCGCGCATCTCGTCCCACGTGCCCTCGCGCAGGGTGTATGGCGCGTATTGCAGGAAGATGCCCATAATGTGTTTCCCCGCGGGAGCGAGCGACGAATCGTACATGGTGGGGATGGTGAGTTCCAGCAGCGGGCGCGCCGAGGGACGGCCGTACTTGGCGTCGTCCCAGGCGCGCTCCACGTATTCGATGCTCGGGCAGATGTGCATGGTGGCGCGGTGATGCGGCCCGGGAGCGCCGGGGAAAGCGGTGAATTCGGGCAGGCCCGAGAGCGCCAGGTTGATCTTGCAACTGGTGCCTTCGATGCGAAAACGGCGGATGGCGGCCACGAAATCCGGGTCGAGCGCGCGCTCCTCCACCAGGCGCAGGAAGGTGAGCTTGGGATCGAGGTTGGAGGCGATGGCTTCTCCCTCGATCTCTTCGCCGCTTTCGAGCACCACGGCATACGCGCGCCCGCTGCGCACCAGCACCTTCGCGACCGCCGCGTTGGTGCGGACCACGGCGCCCGACGCGCGCGCCGACGCCGCGATGGCTTCCGAAACCGCGCCCATGCCGCCGCGCACGAAGCCCCACAAGCCGCGATGCCCGCCCACGCCGCCCATGCAATGGTGCAGCAGGATGTAGGCCGTGCCGGGGGAGCGGGGGCCGCCATTGGCGCCGATCACGCCGTCGGTGGCGAGCGTCACCTTCACCTCTTCGGATTCGAACCACTCGTCCAGGAAATCGGCGGCGCTCTGGGTGAAGATTTTGACCAGCGCGACCATCTCTTTCGGGTTGAGCCCGCGCAGGCGGGCGGCGAGCTTCAGGTAGTCGAGGAAATCGCCCGCGCCGCGCGGGGGAAACTCGGGCGGTGTGGTCAGCAGCAGCCCCTCCACCACCTCCGAGAGACGCTCGAGTTGATCCTCGTACGCCGGAAACACCTCGGCATCGCGTTGGGAAAACTTCGCGATTTCGGCAAGCGTGCGGGCGCGGTCCTGCCACATGAAGAAATGACGGCCGTCGGGGAAGGCGGAAAAGAAGGCGGGATCTTTGGCGTCCACCTGGTAGCCGTAGCGCTCCAGCTCCAGATCGCGGACAATGCGCTCCTGCAACAGGCTGGTCAGATAGGCGGCGGTGGAGACGCGGTAGCCGGGCCAGATCTCTTCGGTGACCGCACAGCCGCCCACCAGCTCGCGGCGTTCCAGCACCAGCGCCGTGCGGCCGGCGCGCGCGAGATAGGCGGCACAGACCAAGCCGTTGTGGCCGCCGCCGATGACGATGGCATCGTACTTGGGCATGTGTTCCCCAGTTTAGCGGCTCCGGCGCGCTCGCTGCGATAGCAGGGGAGATGGAGCGATGTTCATCAGCGCCGGGAATCACCGCGTCCGGTACGTCGCATTCGTTCTGTCGATGCTCACGATCAATCTGATCGACGGAGTGCTGGTGCGTTCGATTGCGGACCCGGGGCGGCGCATGATTGTGGCCGCCGGGGCTACCTTCGACGTGGTGGTGGTCGTGTCGGCGCTCTACTATTGGATGCTGGTGCGGCCGCGGATCCGGGCTCCAGGCAGCGTGGCCGCCATCGCGGCCACCGGCATCCTGCGGGCCACCTTTTTCTATCCCCATGGAACGGCCGCCACGGCCGTTGTCGCCGTATTGTGCGAAGCCGGCTTGATCGGGTACGTAATCTCCCAGGTGCGGCGGAAGATCCGCGTGAGAGCCGGGGACGCGGGAAACACCGATCCGGTGGAGGCGATCGGCGCCGCCCTGTCGGGCGTAATTCTGGTGCCGGGCCTGGCGAGGCTGATCGCCGCGGAACTCGGCATTCTGTATTACGCGCTGTTTTCCTGGCGCTCGAAGCCACACGTCCCCGCGGATGCGCAATCCTTCTCGATTCACGAGCGGGCCGGCCAGGCGGACGTGTTGCGCGCTCTTCCGATCCTCTGCGCGCTCGAGATCGTGCCGGCGCACTTGATCCTGAAACATGGGAGTCCGGCCCTGGCCTGGATTATCACAGGGCTCAGCTTTTACGGCATGATCTGGCTGGTCGGGCTGGCCCGCGCATTCCGGCTCCGGCCGGTCCTGGTGGGGCGGGATTACCTGCTCCTTCGATACGGATTGCTGTTCCAGTTGTGCGTGCCGAAAGCGGCGATCGCGCGCGTGCGGCGGGCGGAATCGGGCGACGGCAAGTTCGCCGTGCCGCGCCGGAGCGAGCCCACTCTCTGCATCGAACTGGTCGAGGTGCTGGATGCGGCTGGACCGCTCGGGAAGCGCAAACGGATGACGCGGGTAGCGTTTACGCCGGACGATGCGCCGGCATTCGAGCGGGCACTCGCCGGGTTGACCGGTCGCCGGAGCGTGTGAGCAGCCGCCCGTCTACCGTTTGCGGAACGCCACCACGGCCAACGGCGGCAGCGTCACCGCGATACTGTGCGGGCGGTTGTGCCGGGGAATGGGCCGCGAAGAGACCAGGCCGCCGTTGCCCAGGTTCGAACCGCCGAACAACTCGGAATCCGTGTTGAGGATCTCTTCGTAGAAACCCTCTTCCGGCACGCCGAACTCGTATCCCCTGCGGGGCACGGGCGTGAAGTTACAGCAGAACAGCAGGAAGTCGCTGGGGTCTTCGGCGCGGCGCAGGAAGGCGATGACGGAGTTTTCCCAATCGTGGAAATCCACCCATTCGAAGCCCGAGTAGTGGAAGTCCACCTGGTAGAGCGCCGGGTGGGCGCGATAGAGCCGGTTCAACTCGCGCGCCAGGGCCTGGAGCTTGCGATGGTAATCGAACTCCAGCAGCTCCCAGCGCACGCCCACCGCGGCGTTCCACTCTTCGCGCTGTCCTATCTCCTGGCCCATGAACAGCAGCTTCTTACCGGGATGGGCCCACATGTAGGCCAGGAACGCGCGCACGTTGGCGAACTGGCGCCATTCGTCGCCTGGCATTTTGCCCAGCAGCGAACCCTTGCCGTGCACCACCTCGTCATGCGAGATGGGCAGCACGAAATTCTCGTGGAAGGCATACAGCAGGCTGAAGGTGATGTTGTTGTGATGGAACTTGCGGTAGATCGGGTCGTTCGAGAAGTAGGCCAGCATGTCGTGCATCCAGCCCATGTTCCACTTCATAGTGAAGCCCAGGCCGTTCAGGTACACCGGTTTCGAGACCCCCGGAAAGGCGGTGGATTCCTCGGCCACGGTGAACGCGCCGGGAATGGTATGGGCCAGCTCGTTGAAGCGGCGCAGGAAGTCGATGGCCTCCAGGTTCTCGTTTCCGCCGTACCGGTTGGGGACCCACTCGCCCGCCTTGCGCGAGTAATCCAGGTAGAGCATGGAAGCCACGGCGTCCACGCGCAGCCCCTCGATGTGGTATTCCTTCAGCCAGAACAAGGCGTTCGAAATCAGGAAGGTACGCACTTCGTTGCGGCCATAGTTGAATACCAGCGTGCCCCAGTCGCGCTGCTCGCCCTTGCGCGGGTCGGCATGCTCGTAGAGCGCGGTGCCGTCGAAGAAGGCCAGGCCGTGGGCGTCCTTGGGGAAATGGGCGGGCACCCAATCCACGATCACGCCGATCGACGCCTGGTGGCAGCAATCGACGAAGTACTTGAAATCGTCGGGTGTGCCGAACCGCGAGGTGGGCGCGAAGTAGCCGATAATCTGGTAGCCCCACGAGCCCGAGTACGGGTACTCCATGATGGGCAGCAGCTCGATGTGCGTATAGCCCATCTGCTTCACGTATTCGACCAGCTTCACCGCCAGGTCGCGGTAGGTGAGCGTCTGCCCTTGCGGACCCCGCATCCAGGATTCCAGGTGCACCTCGTAGATGGCCACGGGCGATTTGAGCAGGTCGACGCCCGCGCGCGCCTCCATCCAGGCGGCATCGTTCCATTGGTACCGGTCGATGTTCCAGACCACCGAAGCGGATTTGGGCGGCGTTTCGCAGCAGAAAGCGTAGGGGTCGGCCTTGAGCTGCTGATAGCCGACATACTGCGAGCGAATGTTGTATTTGTAGGTGGCGCCTTCGCCCAGCCCGGGGATGAAGAGCTCCCAAACGCCGCCGTCGCGGCGCCGCATGGGGTGGCGGCGGCTGTCCCAGTCGTTGAATTCCCCGGTGACGGTGACGCTCCCGGCGTTCGGCGCCCACACGGCGAAGCGCACGCCGGCCACGCCCTCCGCCTCCACCAGGTGCGCGCCCAAAGTGTGCCAGGCCTCGTGCAGCGTCCCCTCGCCGTGCAGGTAGAGATCGGAGGGGGAGATGTGCGGCCCGAAGCGGTAGGGGTCCTCGAGATCGATTTCGCGGCCGTCAAACAGGCGCGCGCGGATGAGGTACGGTTGGGGATCGCCGTTCAGGTCGGCGCAGAAGAACCCCAGCGTGTGCTGCTTGGACATGGCGAAGCGTTGCTCGCCCAACAGCACTTCGGCCGATTCGGCCTGCGGCAGAAACGCGCGGACCTCCCAACGGCCCGTCTTGCGCACGGCGTGGGGCCCGAGAATGCGAAAGGGGTCGCCATTATACCCCCCGCCTATCGATTCGATCTCTTCGTCAGTCATGGGAATCTAATAGTCAAGTATGGACGATTTCCTGCTGGCGATGCCCAAGGCGGAACTGCACCTGCATCTGGAAGGCGCGGTCGAGCCGGAAACGCTCCACGAGCTCGACCCCGCGACGCCGCTGGAAGAGTTCCGCGCGCTCTACTCCTACGCGGATTTCGACGCCTTTCTCAAAGCGTTCGGCGCCGTCGGGAAGCGCCTGCGCGGGCCCGCGGACTATGCGCTGGTCACGCGGCGTCTGCTGGAGCGGCTGGCGGAGCAAAACGTGCGTTACGCGGAAATCATGCTCGCCGCCGGAGTGGTGTTGTGGAAGGGCCAGCCGTTCGCGCCGATCTTCGACGCCGTGTGCGAAGCGGCCGCCGGCTCGCCCGTGGAGGTGCGCTGGATCCTGGATGCCGTGCGCCAATTCGGGGTGGAGCAGGCCGCCGAAGTGGCCACACTCGCCGCCGAGCGGCGGGACCGCGGCGTGGTGGCGTTCGGCATCGGCGGCAGCGAAGAGCGCGGGCCGGCCGCGTGGTTCTCCGAGGTGTTCGCCTTTGCCAAGCGCGCGGGCCTGCGGCTTACGGCGCATGCCGGCGAGAGCATGGGACCGGAATCGGTGTGGGCCGCGCTTGCGCTCGGCGCCGAGCGCATCGGCCACGGCATCGCGGCCGTCGACGACCCCACGCTCATGCGGCATCTGCGCGAGCGCGACATCCCGCTTGAAATTTCAATCACCAGCAACCTGGTGACGGGCGTGGTCCAGCGGCTGGAGGATCACCCCGTACGCCGCCTGTTCGATGCCGGCGTGCCCATCGTGCTGAACACGGACGATCCCGCGATGTTCGGCTGTACGCTCGTGGGGGAATACCGTCTGGCGGCGAACCATTTCGGTTTCAGCGAGGCGGAACTGCGCGCGATCGCAGACAACGGCTTCCGCTATGCGTTCCGGTAGTCATGATAGGATATCCATTGGAGATACCTGTGAGGTCTATCGCCTTGAAGCTACCGGAGGAGCTGCTCGATGAGAGCGGCCGTTTGGCCGGCCGGCTCCGGATATCCCGTGCCGAGTACATTCGCGTCGCGATTGGCCGGATGAACCGCAAGACGGCCGCACGGTTGCGTGCCGAGAGGCTGGCGGAACTTTCCCATCGCGTGAGGGACGAGAGCATGCGCGTGAACGCGGAATTCGCCGCCATCGAGCGAGATCCGGATGCCTGACCGGGGCGAGATCTGGCTCGCCGACCTGAATCCCCCGCACGGAACGGAGCCGGGAAAGACCCGCCCGGTTCTGATCGTTCAGGCACAGGCGCTGCTCAATGCCGGACACCCGTCGACTTACATCATTCCGCTCACGACGAAGTTGCTCGACGATGCGGAGCCGCTCAGAATTCGCATTTCGGCCGCCGGAAGGTTGCTCCGGAATTCCGACCTGCTGATGGACCAGCTTCGCGCAATCGACAACCGCCGGTTGGTGCGCGGACCCCTTCTGCGGCTGCCCGCCACCCTGATGAAGCGGGTTCTGCGCGCGTTGATGGAATTGCTCGGAATGGAGGGTTGACCTCCGCAGCGTCAAATTCCAAGCTTCTCAACGACTGCCTCGAGAGAGAGACCTTCCTGCCGCTGAGTTGCCTCGAAGAGGCGGCGCTTCATCGTTTCGGATTTGAGCAGGTACGCGGTTTCCCGCTCCGATTCAATCTCACGCCAGAGTTCGATGGGCACGATCACGGCGGTCGGCTCACCGTTTTGGTTGGAGACGAATTGGATCTCCGCGTGTGCCATGATTTCAGTGGACGACATACCAGCGTGTAAGCTGAACCCAATGCAACAACGGATCTCTCCCGCTTCCACCATCGCGGGGCGCATCGAGCTGCCCGGCGACAAATCGATTTCCCACCGCTATGCCATGATTGCGGCCATCGCGGAAGGCGAGACGCGCATTCGCAATTATTCGACCGGCGCCGATTGCCACTCGACGCTCACGTGCCTGCGCGCGCTCGGCGTCGCCGTGGAATGCGCCGGGACCGAAGTCGTCATTCGCGGCCGGGGACTCGACGGCCTGCACGAACCGGCGGGCCCGCTCGACGCCGGCAATTCCGGCTCGACCATCCGTATGCTCTCGGGCATTCTGGCGGCGCAGCCGTTCCCCACGCGCATCGCGGGCGACGAATCGCTTGCGCGCCGCCCCATGCGGCGCATCATGCAGCCGCTGGAGGAAATGGGCGCCCGCATTGTGGCGCGCGACGGGCAATTCCCGCCGCTTGAAATCGAGGGCGCGCCGCTGCGGCCCATCGACTATATTCTGCCGGTGGCGAGCGCACAGGTGAAGACGTGCGTGCTCTTCGCCGGGCTGTTCGCCCAAGGCGCCACCTCGGTCACCGAGCCGGTGCGCTCGCGCGACCACACCGAAATCGCGCTGGCCGAATTCGGCGCGGAGGTGCGGGTCGAGCGCCGCAAAATCACCGTGGCGGGCCTGCCGAAGCTCGCCGGGCGCGAGTTAACCGTGCCCTCCGATCTTTCCTCGGCGGCGTTTTTCCTGGCGGCGGCGCTGCTGGTGCCGGGCTCGCGGCTGACGATCGCGGGCGTTGGTCTGAACCCGACCCGCTCCGCGCTCCTCGATTTCCTCGGCGGCATGGGCGCCCGCATCCGCGTCACCGATCTCGCCAGCCGCCAGGGCGAGCTGGTGGGCGACATTCTGGTGGAGCATTCCCCACTGCGCGGCGGCGTAATTTCGAGCGATCTCACGGCGGCGTTGATCGATGAGATTCCCGTGCTGGCCGTGCTCGGCGCCGCGAGTGATCAGGGGCTGATCGTGCATGACGCCGCCGAGCTCCGCATCAAGGAGACGGACCGCATACGCACCGTGGTCGAGGACCTGCGCCGCATGGGCGTCGCGGCCGAAGAACTGCCCGACGGGATGGCCATTCCGGGGCGGCAGCGGTTCCGCGCCGCCGAGCTCGATTCTTTCGGCGACCATCGTATCGCCATGGCCTTCGCGGTAGCCGCCCTCGCCGCCGACGGAGAATCGGTCGTCCACGGGGCCGAAGCGGCGTCGGTCTCGTTCCCGGAGTTTTGGGAGACGCTATCCCGCTGCGCGCAGTGCCACGATTAGCGAATCGAGCGCGATCGTCTTCTGGATGTTGCGGCGGATGAGCCGCGCGATCTCGTCCACCTGCGCGACCGCCTTGCGGAGCCACGCAAACGGCACCTTCCCGGCCACTGCCTCCAGGTCGCGGCGAATGTCGAGATTGCGGATGTCGCCGGCGCCTTCGCCGAGCAGCAGCAGGTCCCGCAGCAGTTCGTAGAGAATCTTCAGGTACAGATCCAGCTTCTCGCTCTTGCTGCGGCCGATGGCTTCCGATACGGGAATCCACGTACCGAAGGGCGCCAGACCGGCGGCTACGTTCAGCAGCACCAGCATGGCGGCGCGGCGCTGGTCGTAGAGGGCGAGATCGAGCGACGCCGCCAGTCCCGGGCTGCCCGCGGCCAGCGCCACGCGGCGCTCCGGCTGGTCGAGCCCGCGCGCCTCCACGAACTGCCGCATTTCGTCCGGGGCCAGCGGCGCGAAGTGGAAGGGCACGGCGCGGGAGCGAATGGTGGGCAGCAGGTCGTAGGCATTCTCGGCCGTCATAATAAGGATGAGGTGCGGCGGCGGCTCCTCGAGCGTCTTGAGCAGCGAGTTGGCGGCCTGGTCGTTGGCGCGGTCCACGTGATCGATCAGGAAAACGCGGCGGGGGCCTTTGTGCGGCAGGAAGGGAACGCTCTCCTTCAACAGGCGCGCCTGGGGGATGGAGATCTGGCGCAACGGGCCGTCGGGCGCGAAGGTCACGAAATCGGGATGGCTGGCGAACAGCAGCGGATCCTCGTTGCGCTTCTCGGCGGACCACTTTTCGCGCGCGGCCACGATTTCCAGGTTGCGCGGCAGGCTGAGATCGTCCTGCTCGATGCGCTCGGCGTGGCCCAAAAGCAGTCCACCCAGGCGGCGCGCCAGCGTGGCCTTGCCCACGCCTTCGGCGCCGGAGAAGAGCATGGTTTGCGCCACGCGGTCCCGCGCCACCATCTGTGCCAGCGCGCGGCTCACGTGCGCATTGCCCCAAAACGGCTCAAACATAGGCGCTCACGATGCTCCAGACCTGGCGCTCGATGGCGTCGATTCCGGCGCGCCCGTCCACCACTTTGACGCGCTCCGGTTCGCGCGCCGCCAGGGCGTGGTAGGCGGCGTGGACCTTGCGGTGGAATTCCAGCGACTGCTCGTCCATGCGCGTCTCGCAGTGCGGTTCGGCGGTATTGCGGGCGCGGGCGCGCGCCAGGCTGGTCTCGGCGTCGATGTCCACCAGCAGGGTGAGATCGGGCTTCAGGCCGCGGCAGGCAATGCGTTCGAGCGCGGCCACGGCCTCCGCGCCGAGGCCCCGCCCGCAGCCCTGATAGACCAGCGAGGAGTCGGTGAACCGGTCGGCCAGCACGATCTCGCCGCGATCCAGCGCCGGCGCAATCCACTCATCCACATTTTGCGCGCGGGAGGCGAAGTAGAGCAGCAGTTCGGCGGACGGGCTCAGCTCCTGGTTGGCGGCATCGAGCAGGATCCGGCGAATCTTCATGGCGATAGGTGGGCCGCCCGGTTCCACGGTCTCGAGTACGGTCCGGCCCAGCCCGCGCAGGCGCGCCCCCAGGCGGTGCATCTGCGTGGTCTTGCCGGAACCATCCATGCCTTCGAAGGTGATGAAGAGACCTTTGGTCAAGGGAGAACATCATTGTAACAGTGGGGTAGGCCTCCCGGCCTGCCCCGGCGCCGAAGGCGCGCTCCGCGCGCCGGGGCAGGCCGGGAGGCCTACCCCACGTTTATCGATGGGGCTTGACAAGCGCGGGCCGCGTGGCGCATACTCTTCCCATCGAGAGACGATGGAAAAGAATTCCGAACTCCTTCCGGGCACGCTGGATCTCCTGATCCTCAAAGCCCTGGTGCATGGCACGATGCACGGATATGGCATTGCCCAGCGGTTGAAAGAGGTTTCGGACGATGTGTTGCAGGTGGGCGAAAGCTCGCTCTATCCGGCGTTGCAGCGCCTGCTGCTGAACGGCTGGGTGGAGGCGGAGTGGGGGACTTCCCAGAACAACCGCCGCGCGCGCTTCTACCATCTGACCCCGCTCGGGCGGAAACAACTCGGCGTCGAACGGCAGGAGTTTCAGCGCATGATCACCGCCATCCAAAAAGTGTTGGAGACCGCATGACGAACAAGTTGCTTCGCCGTTGGCGATATCTTCGGGATCGGCGCCGCATCGAGGCCGACCTGGCGGAAGAAATGAGAACTCACCAGGCGATGGCCGCGCGCGAGATGGAACGGCAAGGCATGACGGCGGAGGAAGCGGCGCTCGCCGGGCGCCGCGCCATGGGCGCGATGACGCAGATGCAGGAGGAGGCGCGCGGGGTCTGGATCTGGCCGTGGGTGGAGAGCGTGTGGCAGGATCTGGGCTACGCCGTTCGCAGTTTTCGGAGACAACCGGGATTCGCGGCGGTCGCCATCCTGGCGCTGGCCTGCGGCATCGGTCTGAACACCAGCCTGTTCACGGTGTTCAATGCGGTGGCCCTGCGGCCGTGGTCCGTGCGCGATCCGGCGCGCGTGGTAAGAGTCCACGGCGTCCTCCGCGATGTCGTGAAGCAGTTCGACACCATCAGCGGCTTCTCCGCCGTCGAATACCGCTACCTGGCGGAGCACACCAAATCCATGTCCGGGCTCCTCTTGATGCGCGGCGAAGGCAGCCTGCACACGGACGTGGGAAAGGCCCGCGGCCAATACGTCACCGCCAACTACTTTCGGGTGCTGGACGTGGAAATGGAGCGAGGCCGCGGTTTTCTGGCGGAAGAAGATCGCAGCGAGTCGCCGGAAGCGGTGGCCGTGCTCAGCTACACCTCCTGGCAGAATCGCTTTGCCGCGGATCCCGCGGTTCTGGGCCGGCGTATCCGGGTTGAAGAGGTGCCTTTCACCATCGTCGGGGTCGCGCCACCCGATTTCGGCGGGACCAACCCGGAGCCCACCGATGTCTGGCTGCCGTTCAGCAGCATGGCGTTGCTGAATCCCAACGATTCCTGGGCTCGTACCTTCCTGCGCGACCGCAATTCCTGCTGCGCCGATGTCTCCGGGCGGCTGGCGCCGGGCATATCGCGCGCACAGGCGCGCGCCGAGCTCGGGCTGCTCAGGGCCGACTTCTACCATCAGTTCGGAGAGACGAGCCTCGGTGTCGTGCTGACCGGAACCGCGCCCTTGCAGAGTATCGGCCGCAAGGCCAAGAATTTCTACGCCGTCTTCGCCCTGATGTTCGCCGGGGTCATGCTGGTGCTACTGTTGGCCTGCGCCAACGTCGGCAACCTGTTGCTGGCCCGTGCGGCGGCGCGGCGCCGGGAAATCGGCGTGCGCCTGTCGCTCGGCGCCGGCCGCGCACGGGTGGTGCGGCAGTTGCTTACCGAAAGCCTGCTGCTGGCCGGGACCGCGTCGGCTTTGGGCGTCTTCCTCGCGTTTGTCCTGCCGCGGCCGCTATTCATCCGGATCGCGGGCGTCGTATCGTTTCCCCTTCGGCCCGATGCGGTGGTTCTGGCGTTCACCCTGGTTCTGTCGGCGCTGGCCTGTGCCGCCTTCGGGCTGGCCCCCGCCTTGCACGCCACCCGAGGCAACTTCAGCGACTCGCTCAAGCAGCGCCAGGTTCCGGCGCGCGGCCGTCTCTGCCTGCGCAGTGTCCTGCTCACGGTGCAAGTGGCGGTCAGCGCGATTCTGTTGGTGGGCGCCGGTTTGATGGTACGCGGGGTCCAGCACGCGCGCACGCTGGACCCGGGATTTGCCGTCGAGGGCGTGGACAGCTTCGCTTTCGAATTCCCCACGAGCGCGTACCAGACCACGCGCGTCGCCGGCTTTTATGACAACCTGACGCGCGGGCTCGATGCTCTGCCCGGCGCCCGCCCGTTTGGTTTCACGGCGGTTGATCCGCTGGGTAATACCAGGGGCTACACCAGCTTTCGTCTGCCGGGCCAAGATGAGTCGCACCGCAACGGGATTCTGACCAATACCGTCTCGGCCGGATATTTCGAGATCCTGCGGATTGCGATTGTGGCGGGCCGCAACTTCGCGCCCGCCGATTCCGCACACGACGTTCTCCTGATCAATCAGGCGATGGCGGACCGTTATTTTCCGCACGAGAGCGCTATCGGCAAGTCCGTGATCGTCGATAAGCCGCAGCAGATCGTAGGGATCGTGCGCAACGCCCACACCTGGACGCTGGACGAGGTCGAGCCGGCGCTTTATTTTCCGATCTCCTACGGTCTGCCTCCTCGCCTGCTGCTCTCCCATACCGGCGCCAACGTGGCCGCGGTAACCGCCCTGGCGAAGCGCCTGGACCCGCGCGTCGAAATGCGCGCGACCCGGCTTAGCGACAACCTGGACCAATGGCTCAGCGCCACCCGCATCGGCGCCCTGATCGCCGGCCTGCTGGGGCTTTTGGCGCTTTCGCTCGCGGCCATCGGGGTATCGGGGGCTTTCGCCTATGCCGTGCAGCAGCGCACCCAGGAGATTGGCATCCGCATGGCTCTGGGGGCCCGGCCGGCCCAGGTGATCGCTCTGGTCTTCCGCTCCGCCGGGCGTTCGCTGGCTGCCGGGCTGGCCTTGGGACTGGTGGGGGCGCTCGGCGGTTCGGTGTTGCTCCGGCAGTACATCTTCGGACTAAGCCATCTGGATCCTGTGACATACGTTGCGGTCCTGGCGGCTTTGGCGGCGGCCGGGATGGCCGCTACCTGGCTGCCTACGCGGCGCGCGGTGCAGGTGGATCCGATCGAGGCGCTGCGGCAGGATTAGTGGGGTATTTGCCCCACTCCCCAGGAGCAACGCCGCCAGGTTGCGGCATTTCCCCCCTATTTTCAGTCATCCGGATCTTGGTCCCCTAAATGCAAGTGAGTGTCATCAGGAGGGGGACCCGATGAACTTCGATCAAGCGCCCATGCTGGTGATTTGGGAGGCGACCCAGGCCTGCGACCTGGCGTGCGTGCACTGCCGCGCGTCGGCGCAATCCGAACGCAACCCGAGCGAATTAACCACCGAACAGGGATACCGCCTGCTCGACGAGATCCGTTCCTTCGGCGAACCCCTGATGGTGTTTACCGGCGGCGATCCGCTCAAGCGCCCGGATCTCTACGAACTGATCCGCTACAGCGTCAAAATCGGCCTGCGCACCAACGTGACGCCCAGCGCCACGCCCCTGCTGACGGCCGAGGCCATCCAAAAATTCAAAGAGGCCGGCATCACCCGCATGGCCATCAGCCTGGACGGTCCCGACGCCGCCTCGCACGACGATTTCCGCGGCATCCCGGGCACCTTCGAGCGCGCCATGTTCGCCCTCGAGTACGCGCGCGACATCGGCCTCGACACGCAGTTGCAGACCACCGTGACGCAGCGCAACATGGCCCGGCTGCCGGAAATGGCCGAGATCGCCAAGAAAGTCCGCACTAAGATGTGGAGCCTGTTCTTCCTCATCGTGACCGGCCGCGCGCTCGAAAACGACGACCTCGAGGCGGCGGAATACGAAAAGGTGTTCGAGTTTATGTACGAGCTCTCGAAGACCGCGCCGTTCGGCGTCAAGACCACCGAAGCCATGCATTACCGCCGGTACGTGGCGCAACGCATCAAGGCCGAACACGGCGTCACGGAAAACGAAAATGCCAAGGGCGTGGCCTGGCGCACCGCCGGCGTCAGCGACGGCAAGGGTTTCGTTTTCGTGTCCCATCAGGGCGAGATTTTCCCCAGCGGGTTTCTGCCCGTGAGCGGGGGCAATGTGTTGCGCGATTCCCTCACCGATGTGTACCGGAATTCCGGCCTGTTCCGCACCCTCCGCGATACCACCCAGCGCGAGGGCAAGTGCGGCATCTGCGAATATCAGAAAGTCTGCGGCGGCTCGCGCTCACGGGCATACGCCTTTACCGGCGACTTCCTGGCCGAGGACCCGCGCTGCATCTATCAACCGCATATGACCGAAGCCTTGGTGGGGTGAAAGAAGCTTTCAGCGATCAGCTTTCAGCTCTCAGCCGCGCTTGGTGTAGCTGAAAGCTGACGGCTGATAGCTTCTTAGCTCCATGCGATAATCGTTGCTCCCATGCGCACCGGGTGGCGGATTGCCGTGATCTG
>JADGNR010000287.1 GCA_017883415.1 Bryobacteraceae bacterium
AGGTTCTGGGTGTGCATGGCCATGCTGCTGATGAAGAACGCCGGGCGGCCGCGCTCATCCGCGGCGTAGGGCATCATCGAGCCGAAGGGGAAGCCGGGAAACTTGCGGGAATGCGTCGAGAGGCTGCCGATGCGGCCCAGCGCGGCCAGGGTGCGCGCCCGTTCGGCGAGCGACGGTTCGGGGATATCGGTAATGGCGGGGCCTGCCGGGCCGGCCCCGCCGTGTTGCTGCGTGGACACCGTTCCACTATACGTCAGACAGTGGCGCCCAGGGGCGGGTGCGGGCAGGTTTTGCCGGACGGCGCCGGGCGGGCCGGGAGGGCTACCCCACCAGCAGCAGGCGAATCAACAGCAGGCTGAACAGGCACAGGACGATACTGGCCGCCGCGCCGGTGAGCACGGCCCGCCCGCCGGTCCGCGCCAGGAACCGGACACTCACTTCCAGGCCCATGGCCGCCATGGAGAGGGTCAGCAGCAGTTCGCCCAGGTTGGTGAGCACGTCGGCCAGTGGAACAGCGCCGAAACGGAACTGCAGAATCGGAAACAGGCCGAGCGTATTCGACAGCGCCAGCGCGAGGAAGCCGTAGACGAAGGTCGGCACCAGCCGCGCGTAGGGTATGGCCACCGCGGAGCCATGACGGCGGCGCGCCTGCCAGAAGCCGAGCACGAACAGGAACGGCGCCAGCAGGGTGACGCGCACCAACTTCACCAGTGTGGCCAGGGAACCGGCGGACGGGCTGTAGGCGAAACCGGCGGCCACCACTTGCGGGACCGCATGGATCGTGGTGCCGGCCCAGACTCCGAACGCGTCGTCGCGCAGATGCAGGATGCCGCCCACCGCCGGCAGCAGGAACATCAGCGCCAGCCCGATGATATTCACCGTGCCGATGGAAAGCATCAGGTCCTGGTCTTCGGCATCGATCAAGGGGGCCACCGCCACAATGGCGCTGGTGCCGCAAATGGCGGTGCCCGCGCCGATCAGCATTCCGGTGCGATGCCACACGCCGAACAGCCGCCCGAGCCACACCGTCACGGCCATCGAACCGGTCAGGCAGAGCACGGTGATGAGCAGCGCGCGCGGCCCCACGGAGGCCACCCGCGTCAGGTTGAGCCCCGCGCCGGTGAGCACGATGGTGATGGGAATGATGCGCCGCGCCAGTCCCTTGGCGCTCTCGATGGTGGCCTCGGGGAGGGGCAGCAGGTTGCGCACCAGCACGCCCGCCACGATGGCGATGATGGAGGAGCTCACCGGATACCGCACGCCCGCTCCGCTCACCACGCGAAACGGCGGGACGGGAAGGTAATGCAGAGCGTACGCGAGCGCGGTGAGCAAGACGGCCGGAATGTAAGCCCACCAGGGGGGAGCGGCGAGGGCCGGCGCCTCGAGTTGGGGCACCGCCGATGCGGGCAACTGGTGGATGCCCTCCATCGAATCGAGGGAAAGCAGGGCTTCGTCGCTGATGTAGCCGTAGGCGGAGCTGCTGTGCGCGCGAAGCGGCGTGGACACCGTTCCACTATACCTTGGACTTATCGCGCTTCTTTTCGTCGGGTGCGGTGCCGGCCGAGCGGACATTCATGAATTTGTTGAGGATGTCGAACCAGAAGGGCGCGCCCAGCGACGCGGCGATGGCGGTGAGGATCCAGCCCGACAGGTGCGCGGGAATCACGCCCCAGAGCCACGGGAAGAAGAAGGGGCCGGCCAGGTCCGTGCCGGGGAAGGAATCGTCGTTCCAGGCGGAGGCTAACGCGAGATTCGCTCGGACCTGGCGCTCGGATTGGCTGCGGCACGCCATTTCGGAAATGCCGCCGCGGAGCTTCTGGTCGGCGCAGGCGACCAGGCGGTGAAAGGTGCGGAATTCGTCGCTCCAGCCGGTGAGGCTGGCGAGATCGGCCTTCTGCTGCGCCGTGAGGGTGGAGGGCGGGCGGGTGGAGCTGGCCGCGTCCGCGCTCGCGCCAGGCGGGCTGGTGCGGGCGGCGGCGGCTTCCTGGGCGATTTTCTCGCGCAGCGCCGGGTTGAGCATCAGCTTCTGCGCGATGCGGATGCTGTCGGCGTTCACCAGGATAGTGAGCGTACTGGCGACGATAATGGTCCACACCTGCATCCGTTTTTTGTACCAGCCGGAGACGCGGTCCATGGCGCCTTCGAACCAGTCTTCGAGCTTCTTCTGCAGATGCTCGACGGAGTCCGTGCCGCTGCGCATGAGCGCTTCGAGAGAGCGCTTCACGTCGCTATCGGGGAGGGCGGCGACGGACGCTTTGATTTGCGCCAGGCGGTCCTGCGCGTTGGCGGCGGCGGCCTCGCCCCGGCTGAAAATATCGATGAGGCTGAGCGCGAAGGTGTTGGCCGAGACGTAGGATGGATGCCCACCGGGCAGGGCCAGCGCCTTAACCAGGGGATGGCTGTAGAAGGCATCGGAGAGCGAGGTGATCTCGTCGGGATACGCTTCGCTCAGCACGGCGCGGTTTACGCGCAACAGCACGCTGTTCTTGAGCGGCTTGGCCGACTCGGCGCGGGTTTCGGGAGTAACCTTGGCGTCGTCGATCTTGCGCATCAGGTCCGGCTGGCCCAATGCGGCGCTGAGTTTTTCGGCGAGCGCGGAGGCCAGACCGGGCGGAGGCGGAGCCGCGGGATTCTGATCGAGGGCCGCCGCGTAGGCGTCGATCGCGGTCTTCACGGCGGCGTCGAGCGGTCCCACGGCGAGGGTCAACCGGTCGTCTGGCTTGGCGAATCTCCTGACCAGCGCCGCGACATTGATATCCACCGGGCGGATCAGGTAGGTGCCGTCGGGAGGCGCGTGGAGCAGGCGGCGAATCCCTTCGCGCAGGGTGGCGGCGCGCGAATTGAACATCTGCGCGAACCACTCGTTCACCGTGGTACACATGAGGCCCAGCAGCAGGTACACGAAAATCAGGCCGACGGCCACATCCAAGACACTCGAATTGAACATACTGGTCAGATCCTCCCGAATCTATGGCGTCAACACGACGCGGCCTACGATCTTGCCCTCTTTGAGATCGGCCAAAGTTTGCGCCGCCTGGGCGAGGGGGCGCGTGGCATAAGGGATGGGGCCGACGGCGCCCTGCTGGGCGAGCGCGATGACTTCTTGCAGGGCGGCGAGCGAACCGACGTTAGAGCCCGCCAACGAGATGCCGCGCAGCGGGAAAAACGGAATGGGCATTTGCAGCGCGCCTCCGAACAGCCCGACGATGACCAGCTTGCCGCTCTTGCGGAGCACGGCGGAGCCGAACTTCACGGTGGCTTCGGCGCCGACGAAATCGATGGCGGCGGCGACTCCGCCGGTGGTCTTCACGAAGTCCCTGGCGGCGCCCTCGACGGAAGGATCGATGGCCGCGATGGCGCCGTTCGCAATCGCCGCGTTGCGCCGGGCGGGATCGATATCGGCCACTAGCGGCGCCACGCCGGTGACGGCGGCGGCCAGGCGCACGCCCGACATGCCGACGCCGCCCGCGCCGATGATCAGAAGGTTGTCGCCGGGAGCGAGCCGGCCGGCCTTCTGGAGCGCGCTATACGCCGTGAGGCCGGAGCAGGCGTAGGTGGCGGCCAGCGCGTCCGGCAGGCCGTCGTAGGGGACCAGGTAGCGCGGGTGCGGCACCAGGACATAGTTGGAGTAGCCGCCGTCGCGGAACACGCCCAACGCGCGGCGGGCGCACATGTGCTCTTCGCCGCGGCGGCATTCGGGACAGCCGGGCTCGCCGCAGCCGATCCAGGGGTAGACCACGCGCCGGTCGCCCAGGGCGGCGCCAGCGGCATCGGGACCGGCGGCCACCACTTCGCCCACGATCTCGTGGCCCAGGGTGAGGGGCAGCGTGGCGGCGCCGGCCTGGGTCCGGCGGCCGCCGCCCAGATCGAAGTAGCCCTCCCAAATATGGACGTCGGAGTGGCACACGCCGCAGCCCGCAACGCGCAGCAACACCTCGGCGCCCTGGGGCTCGGGGGTCTGGCCGCGCTGGAGTTCCAGGGGCTGGCCGAAGGCAACGATGCGGTAGCTGTTCCACTGGGGCATGGCGTTTGTGCGTCAAACTATTTAATCATAGAGGGCAGGCCAGGAGGCCTACCCCACTGAGGAAGCGGAGAAGTGCTCTGGGCGTTACGGTCGCGGCTCGGACCGTGAGCAGGGGTATACGGAAAAATGGGCACTAATGCCGATCTGATCGCCGGAATTTTGCGGGACGCTGGTGTGCGGCGGCTGTTCGGGATGCCCGGCGGGG
Source organism: Bryobacteraceae bacterium (assembly GCA_017883415.1). Taxonomy (GTDB): domain Bacteria; phylum Acidobacteriota; class Terriglobia; order Bryobacterales; family Bryobacteraceae; genus JADGNR01. Next base: position 4,230 of record JADGNR010000287.1, read on the forward strand.
GGAGCAATGCGGACTTGGTCGACGCCGCGGGGCGCGCCGGGCTGCCGTTCTCGCTGGCACACACCGAGACCGCGTCGGCGTTTATGGCCGCGGCCCAAGCGGAGATCACGGGAAGGCCGGGAGTGTCGATCGCCACGCTGGGGCCGGGGGCGGCGTCGGTGATGAACGGCGTGGCCCACGCGTTTCTCGACCGCGTGCCGCTGGTGGTTCTGACCGATTGTTACGGCGAGAGCGCCGCGGCCATGATGGGACACCAGAATCTGGCGCAGGAAGCGATGTTCCGGCCGGTGGTGAAGTGGAGCGCGCGCTTGCGGCAGGGCCAGATCCGCGAAGTGTTGCACCAGGCGATTGAAACCGCGATGGCGCACCCGGCCGGACCGGTGCACCTGGATGTGGCGAGCGAAGTGACCAGGGCGGCGGAGACCGAGGGCGCAGCCGCCGGCGGCGAGGCCGGCAGGGTGATGGAACAGTCCCGCGGCACGATTCCCGCCGTGCTGGGGGAGGCACGGCGGCCCGTGTTTTTGCTGGGCTTGGGCGCGCGCACTCCGGCGATTGCCGCGGCGGTGCGCGGCATGTGCGAGCGCTTCGGAATTCCCGCGCTGGCCACTTACAAAGCGAAAGGGGTGGTGCCCGACCGGCATCCCTGGTTTGGCGGCGTGCTCACCAACGGCCGATTGGAGCGGGACATACTCGACCGCGCCGACGTTTTTCTGGCGGTCGGCCTGGACGCGGTGGAGCTGTTGCCGCGGCCCTGGGAGTTCCGCCAGCCGGTGATTTCGCTCACCGAGTGGGCCATGAATCAGCGGCAGATTCCGCTGGCCGCCGAGCTGGTGGGGGATGTCGTTTCTTGGCTGGAGGCCGTCGCGGCGCTGTGGCGCGGCCGCACCGATTGGCAGGTTGATGAGGTGCTCCGGCTGGTGGAGGCGCAGCGCGCGAGCATGCAGGTTCGCGGGGAGCGCGGCGAGCTTTTGCCGCATCGCGTGGTGGAGCTGGTGGCGGAAGCCTATCGGGGCGCCCGCGCCACGGTGGATGCGGGCGCACACATGTTTCCGGTGATGACGTTCTGGCCGGTGGCGGAGCCGGGCGGGTTGCTGATTTCCAACGGCCTCGCGACCATGGGCTTTGGCCTGCCCGCGGCCATCGGCGCGGCCCTGCTGGACCCGTCGCAGGTTGTCGTGGCGTTCACTGGAGACGGCGGCCTCCTGATGTGCCTGGGCGAACTACGCACGGCCGCGCGGGAAGGGCTGCGGTTGCGTATCATCGTTTTTGACGACGGGGTGTTGAGCCTCATCAAGGTCAAACAGATCGAGCGCGGGTACGCAACCGATGGCGTCGAGATCGGCCCCATCGACTGGCGGGCGATCGGCGAAGGAATGGGCGTGGCGGCGCGCGCGGCCGATAGCGAAGAGGCGCTGCGGGCTGGTATCGAGGAGACCGTGGACGAACCGGGGCCGGTGCTGATCGCCGCGAAGATCGCCGCCGCTACTTATAAGGATACGATTCGCGCGTTGCGCGGCTGAGGACGGACGGGTGGGAGACGAGAGCGAAGGGTTGACGCGCAGGCTGGCGGAAACGCTGGCGGCCGCGGGCTTCGGCGACTTGCCGCGGGAGGCGATTGCCGAGACGTTGCGCGCGGCACTCGATTGGCTGGGATCGGCGCTGGCCGGATCGGTGGAGGCGCCGGCGCGGATGGCGCAGCAGGTGGTGGCGGGCCTGGGTGAGTCGCAGGAGGCGACGGTTTTCAGCGCGAGGCGCTCGTCGGCGGCGGGCGCGGCGCTGGCCAACGGCGTGGCTTCGCACATTCTGGAACTGGACGACCTGCACCAGGGGTCGACCTTGCACGCGGCGGCGCCGATTATCCCGGCGGCGCTGGCAGTGGCGGAGCGCGAACACGCCGATGGGCGCGCGTTCCTGACGGCGGTGGCGGTGGGGTATGAGGCGGCGCTGCGGATCGGGGAGGCGGTGAATCCGAGCCATTACCGGTTCTGGCACCCTACGGGGACCGCGGCCACATTCGGCGCCGCCGCCGCGGCGGCTTCGCTGATGAAGTTGGACGCGGCGCGCATGCTGGATGCGCTGGGCACCGCCGGGACACAGGCGGCCGGGCTGTGGGAGTTCAATGCCGACGGCGCCATGAGCAAGCACCTGCATGCCGGCAAAGCCGCATTCAACGGGGTGCTGGCGGCGGATCTGGCGCGCGCGGGGTTCACCGGCGCCACGCGGATACTCGAAGGCGACCGCGGATTCTTCCGGGCCATGAGCGCATCCTACGACGCCACGCGCATCACCGAGGGGCTCGGCGAGCGGTGGAAGATCGGCGAAAACAGTTACAAGCTGCACGCCTGCTGCGGGCACACCCACACCGCCATCGATGCCGCGCTGGAATTGCGGACGGCACGGAAATGGCGCGGCGCGGAGGTGGTGGAGCAAGTGAAAAGCATCCACATCGAAACATACGGTCCCGGTTTCGAGATCGTGAAGGAGCCGAATCCGCGGTCGCCGTACCAGGCGAAATTCAGCATCGCGTACGTGGTGGCCACCGCGCTGCTGGAAGGCCGCGTGGGATTGGACCAGTTCGCGGCGGCGCGCTTCGGGCCGGAGGGCGTGCGCGACGGCGACCTGGCCGCGTTGCTTGCGCGCACGCGGACGGAGGTGGCGGACGATCTGACGGCGAAGTATCCGGCGGCATGGCCGGCGCGCCTGGTGGTGACGCTGCGGGACGGCGCCGCATTGCGGGGCGGCGGCGATTACCCGCGCGGTCATCCGAAGAATCCGGTATCGACGGAGGACCTGGAGGAGAAATTCCTCGCGCTGACGACGCCGCGTTTTGGAGAGCAGACGGCGCGCCGCGCGCTCGATCGGGTACGGTCGCTTACAACATGCGGGGACATGTCTCGGGTATTCTGTGATCTGTTGCCCTGAACCATGCGAGACATCAATCCGCGCTTTCACCAGTTCCAGGAATACCGGCAGGCGGTGCGCGAGTTGTGCGCGGGGTTCCCCAGCGCGTACTGGCAGGGAGTAGAAGAGAAGGCGGGGTATCCCGAGGAATTCGTGCGGGCGCTGACGGAAGCGGGCTGGCTGGCGGCGCTGATTCCCGCGGAATACGGCGGCGGCGGGCTGGGCGTTCAGGAAGCCTCGGTGATCCTGGAAGAGATCAACCGCTCGGGCGCGAATTCCGGGGCCTGCCACGCGCAAATGTACATCATGGGCACGCTGCTGCGGCACGGGAGCGAGGAGCAGAAGCGGAGCTACCTGCCGGAGATCGCGGCGGGGAGGTTGCGGCTGCAATCGTTCGCGGTGACCGAACCGACCACCGGGACCGACACCACGAAGATCCAGAC
>JADGNR010000574.1 GCA_017883415.1 Bryobacteraceae bacterium
GGGGAGCGGGGATCGGGGGCCGGGAGCCGAGGGCCGGGGGTCGGGGGCCGGGGCCGGGGGCCGGGGAGCGGGGATCGGGGGCCGGGGATCGGGGGCCGGGAGCAGGGGCCGGGGATCGGGGTTGGCAGACGAAAGCGTCTGTCCCACGTTGCGCCGGGACCTGTGTCTTTGTGGGGCAGGCGCTATCGCCTGCCGACCACCGCGGCTGCCGCGTTTCACTGCTTCTTCCGCCTTCCGAACAGCGCGGTGCCGACGCGCACACAGGTGGCGCCTTCTTCGATCGCCGCCTCGAGATCGTGCGACATACCCATGGAAAGGTGCGCCAGCGCGTGCCGTTCCGCCAGTTCGCGCAGTTGCCGGAAATAGCCGCGCGACGCCTCGGGATCGTCCGACCACGGCGGCATGGTCATCAGCCCGAGCAAGCGCAGGTGCGGGCATTCGCGCACGGCCGCAATCAGCTCCGGCAGTTCCGCGGGGGCCGCGCCGCTCTTGGCCTGCTCGGGAGAAAGCTTCACCTCCAGCATCACCTCGAGGGCGCGCCCGGTGGCCTCCAGACGCCGCGCCAAGCGGGGCGAATCCACCGTCTGGATCCCCTGGAACAGCTCCGCCGCTTTCTGCGATTTGTTGGATTGCAGATGGCCGATCAGGTGGAAGCGGGCGCCCGCGAGCGACGCCACCTCGGGGGCTTTGCGCTCGAACTCCTGCACGTAGTTTTCGCCGAAATCGCGCAGCCCCGCTGCATAGGCTTCGTGGATGACCGTTGCCGGAAACAGCTTGGTGACCGCCAGCAGCAGGATGCCCGCCGGATCGCGCCCCGCGCGTTCCGCCGCCCGCGCGATCCGTTCGCGCACCGCGGCCAGCCGCTCGCGCAGGTTGTCCATGGCAGGCTGCACGCTTCAGTATAGCCGCGAGGACCTTGCGTTTTTCGCTTCAGGCCCACCATACCGGATGCCTTGCGCATGGAGTAACGGTACCGGTACTTCCGGTGCCTGACACGGCAACAACACCACCCGAAGTTGGTGCGCAAAAATGGGGACGATTTACACACCCCGGCGAGTCCTGCTACACTACGGTTTCAGGGTTTGGTAGTTTTAGATCTCAAAAGGGGGTTAGTCGATGAGAATTGCGTTAATTGTTTCACTCATTTTGGTCGTTTTCTGCGCAGGGGCATTCGCCCAAGCCGCTGGCATGGCGGGCATTTCCGGGGTCGTCCGGGATCCATCCGGCGCCGTTGTGCCAGGCGCACAAGTAGTGATTGCCAGCGAAAGTCAGGGTACGATCCGCACTTTGAACACCAATGAAGCCGGTCTGTTTACGGCGCCGGCCCTGGCGCCTGGGCCGGGCTACATGGTAACCGTCACGGCCGCCGGATTCGGCGGGTTTGAGGCCAAAAGCATGGTGCTGGCGGTAGGCCAGGAGATCAACCTCAACATCAGCCTCAAGGTCGCGACCAGCACTACGGCGATCGAAGTCACCACCACCGCGCCGCTGGTGGAAGACACCAAGACCGACGTATCGCAGGTGATCGGGACGACGCAGATCACCGATCTGCCGATCAACGGCCGGCGCGTGGACTCGTTCGTGCTGCTGACGCCCGGCGTCACCAGCGACGGCTATTACGGCCTGCTCACCTTCCGCGGCGTGGCCGCGGGCAACTCGTTCCTGATCGATGGCAACGACACCACCGAACAGTTCTACAACGAGAACGCCGGACGCACGCGCATTGCGGCGCAGATATCGCAGGACGCGGTGCAGGAGTTCCAGGTGGTCTCCACCAACTTCGGGGCCGAATACGGCAAGGCCATGGGCGGCGTGGTCAACACGGTCACGCGCTCGGGCGGCAACCAGCTTCACGGCACCGCCTACGAGTTCTTCCGCAACCAGGACTTCAACGCGCGCGCCCGCTACGCCACCACGGTGCCGGACGAAACGCGCCACCAGTTCGGCGCCTCGATCGGCGGCGCCATCGTCAAGGACAAGCTGTTCTACTTCTTCAACGGCGATTTCACGCGCCGCGATTTCCCGCTGGTGTCGAGCGTCATCAAGGCCGGCATCGTGGATACCAACGCGCAGACCTGGATCGGTTGCGCCGCCCCCGCCACTGCGGCCCAGTGCACGGCCATCAACGCCCTGCTGCCGCGCTTCTTCGGCACGCTGCCCCGCACCGTCACCCAGGACCTGGGTTTCGGCCGGATCGACTATCACCTCAACGACCGCAACACCTTGAGCGCCAGCCTGAACTACATGCGCTTCATATCGCCCAACGGCATCCAGACGGGCGCGTCGGTCACCACCGGCGGCGCCATCACCGGCAACGGCGACGATAGCGTTCGCGTGCGCAATGGCAAGCTGAGCTGGACCACGGTCCCGACCTCCAGCTTCGTGAACGAGTTTCGCGTGGGCTGGTCCACCGACCGCCAGGCCGACACTTTCGACAACGCGTCCATGGGCCAGGGCCTCGGCCTGCTGGGCGTCTCGGTCGCCGGCCAGGCCATCGGACCAGCGGCGTATCTGCCGCGCGTCGAGCCGGACGAACAGCGCTTCCAGTTCGCCGACAACGCTTCCTGGACCAAGGGCAAGCACATTTTCAAGGTGGGCGCCGATATCGCCAACAGCGCCGACTACACGTACTACATCAGCGGCCAATATGGCAGCTACAGCTACGCGACGGTGACCAATTTCGCGCTGGATTACTCCGGCAACACCACCGGCACCAAGAACTGGACAACGTTCTCCCAGACCTTCGGCAACCCGGTCGTGGATGCCACCATCAGGGACTACGGTTTCTATGTGGAGGATCAGTGGCGCGCCACGGCCAAACTCACCTTCAACTACGGGGCGCGTTACGAGTATTCGCAACTGCCGCAGCCCAAGACCTTCAACCCGCTCCTTCCGCAGACGGGCTACATCAACTCGGCGAAAAACAACGTGATGCCGCGCGTCGGCCTGGCCTATCGCCTGAACGACAAGACCGTGCTGCGCGCCGGTTACGGCATGTTCTACGCGCGTT
>JADGNR010000575.1 GCA_017883415.1 Bryobacteraceae bacterium
CGCTCATCTACGGGCTTATGCTCATAGATAGGCCCGGATTGTGATCCAAGTCCAAAACCTCACCCATCGGTATGGCGACCGCGTCGCGCTGGCGAACGTTGCCTTCGAAGTGAAGAAGGGCGAGATCTTCGGCCTGCTGGGGCCGAATGGCGGCGGTAAATCCACGCTGTTCCGAATTCTCTCCACCATGATGGTGCCCACCGAGGGGCGCGCCGTCATTGCCGGGCACGATGTGGCGCGCGAACCCGCGGCGGTGCGCCGGGATGTGGGCGTGGTCTTTCAATCGCAGAGTCTGGACAAAGCGCTCACCGTGGAAGAAAACTTGCGCGCGCAGGGCCACCTGCATGGCTTGAGCGGCGCCGAATTGCGCGACCGCATGGCGCGCGCCATGGACCGGCTGGGCATCGAGGACCGGCGCAAGGACCTGGTCGAGACGCTCTCGGGCGGCCTGCGGCGCCGCGTCGAGATCGCCAAGGCGCTGCTCCATCGCCCGCAGGTGCTGCTCATGGACGAAGCTTCGACCGGGCTCGATCCGGCCGCGCGCCGCGACCTTTCGCGGCACGTCGAGACCCTGCGCACCGACGACGGCGTCACCATTCTGCTGACCACCCATATTCTGGAAGAGGCGGACCGCTGCGACCGCCTGGTCCTGCTGCATCAAGGCAAGATCGTGGTGGCCGGCAGCCCCGGCGAGCTGCGGTCGCGCATCGGCGGCGATGTGGTGGTGCTGGAATCCACCGACCCGCAGGCGCTGGCGGCGGGCATCGAGCAGCGGTTCGGCATCCGGCCCACGGCGCTGGACGGGCGGGTGCGCGTCGAGATCCCCAACGGGCATCGCTTCATCGCCGAGGTGGTGGAGGCCTTCCCCGGCGCCATCGAATCCGTGGGGCTGCACAAGCCCACGCTCGAAGACGTGTTTGTACGCGAAACGGGGGCGTCCATTGAGTAGCTTTTTCTTACCGGCGGCCACGCTTTGGGAGCGCGAGCTGGTGCGTTTCTGGCGCCAGAAGAGCCGGGTGATGGGCGTGGTGGCGTCCCCGCTGGTTTTCTGGCTGGTGATCGGCTATGGCTCCAACGACCTGGCGCGCTTCTACTCGGGGGCGCTGGTGCTGACGGTCATGTTCTCCGCCATCTTCTCGACCATTTCCATCATCGAGGACCGCCGCGAAGGGTTCCTGCTCTCCATGCTGGTTTCCCCGGCGCCGCGCACCAGCCTGGTGCTGGGCAAGATTCTGGGCTCCGCTACCCTGGCATGGATTCAAGGGCTGATCTTTCTGGTCTTCGCGCCGCTGGCGGGCGTGCGCATCGGCCTGCTCGAGCTGATTCCCGTGGCCGGCGCCATTTTTCTGATTTCGTTTACGCTCACCGGCCTGGGGTTCGTCATCGCGTGGCGGATGGATTCCACGGCGGGCTTCCACGGCATCATGAATCTCCTGCTGGTGCCCATGTGGATGGTCTCGGGCTCGCTGTTCCCCATGGCTACCGCGCACGGCTGGGTGCGGGCCATCATGTGGGTGAACCCGCTGACCTATTCGGTGGCGCTGATGAATCATACGCTGCATCTCCCCAACGCCGCGCCGGGCGCCTTCGAAAGCCTGGTGGTGACTGCCGCCTTCGGCCTGGTGCTGCTGCTGATTTCTGGCGCGATGGCCGCACAGAAGGCCTCACGCAGCGCGGCATGAGAAAACCGGGGGCTGGGCGGGGTACCCGCCGCTTCTGCGGGTCGGGGCTGGGGGCTGGGGTAGCGATGGTGGCGTTCTTTTCTTGCGCGTGCATTCGGCCCGCGCCGCTCGCCGTGTTGGGCGAGGTTCCGGAATTTCAACTTACGGATCAGAACGGGCGGGCGTTCGATAGCAAGTCTCTCGAGGGCCAGATCTGGGTGGCCGATTTCATCTACACCACCTGCACCGGCCCGTGCCCCATGATGAGCGCGCACATGCGGCAGGTGCAAACCTCCACCGCGGAAATGGCGGACGTGAAGCTGGTCTCCATCACCGTGGACCCGGCGCACGACACCCCGCCCGTGCTCGCCGAATACGCCCGGCACTTCAAGCAGGACCCGGCGCGCTGGTTCTTCCTCACCGGCGACCTGGCGCGGCTCAACGACCTGGGCGTTCGCGGCTTCAAGCTGAACAGCGTGGACGGCAGCCTGACGCACAGCACGCGCTTCGTCCTGGTGGACCGCCGCCGGCGCATTCGCGGTTACTACACCACCGGCGAAGACGCCTTCATGCCCAAGCTGCTGCACGATATCCGCCAGCTCCGCCAGGAGCCGTCATGATCCCGATTCTGCCTTCCGTGAACGCGCTGCTGAATGGCACGGCCGCGGTGCTGCTGGTCTGGGGATACACGCTCATCCGGCGGAAACGCATCGCCGCGCACCGCCGGGTGATGCTGACCGCGTTCGTGGTTTCGTGTCTGTTCCTGGTGTGCTATCTGGTGTACCACGCGCAGGTGGGCAGCGTGCGCTTCCAGAAGACCGGCGCCATCCGCACGGTCTATTTGAGCATCCTCGCCACTCACACCGTGCTGGCCGCGGCGGTGCCCGTACTGGCCATCATTACGCTACGCCGCGCTCTGGCCGCGCGCTTCGACAAGCACCGCCGGATCGCACGTTGGACGCTGCCCATATGGCTCTATGTGAGCGTGACGGGGGTGGTGGTGTATGTGATGCTGTACCATTTGTGACTCAGCGCGCCACGCGAAGGGCCCCGTGGGGCCAGCCGTCTTCTGCCTGCACTGGGAAGATTCACCCGAGTTTGCCAAATCGTGACTGCAGTTCGGGACCCATAGTCACTCTCCGGTAGCGCCGTCTTTCGGCCAGAACCGTGGAGTTTCGACGGAAGATCACCCCCATCGGCGTTCGCTACTTCATCTTCTTGGCGCAGTGAAATTTGATGACGGTAGTCTTGGCCGGGTAAGCAGAGAATCCACAGAGATCATCATCGAAGCAGAACCCCTGTCGGTCTGTGCTGCTGATCAGTTTGCGCTCATATCCATCCCGGCAGT
>JADGNR010000576.1 GCA_017883415.1 Bryobacteraceae bacterium
CAAGCCAGATGGGGTAGCGCACGCGTCAGCTTGCGGGACGGCCTGGGCGCGAGAGGAAGCCTGCGCTACCCGGCAACGCTCAGTCGTGCCCTTGGGGAGAATCGGTGCCGGCTCCAGCCCCGTGAAATCCCGGCATCACAATTTCCCCGTCCTCGCCGATCAATTCTCCATTGGGGCCGACCGTCTCACCGTTAGGTCCCATTAAATCGGAGTTTGGATTTGAGGAGTCGCCTGGGTTCTCCGATTTCTTTTGCAATCTCCGGGCCGCCTTGTCGCGCTGTTTTTCCATGCGCGCCAGTTCCTTTTGTCTCTTCTTAAATGTGGTTCCCGATCGCATGCCCATAAGATTCCACTCCCGATCCGCGGCCGGTGCTGGAGGCCCCGGCCGCGCGTTGACTCAAGAAACGATTACCAGCGAGGTTCGCGCCTCTGCCTGGGTCCACCACCGCCGCCACCGCCGCCTTCGCGGCGGAAACCGCCACCGCCACCGGCGCCGCGGCCGCCGCCCCCTTCGCCTTTAGGCCGAGCTTCGTTGATGTTTAGCGAACGTCCGCCCAAATCCGTCCCGTTGAGAGCCGCGATAGCGCGGTCCGCGGCAGCAGCATCCGACATTTCCACGAATGCGAAACCGCGGGGGCGGCCGGTGTCCCGGTCCGTCACCAGGTTGACCCGGTGCACAGCCCCATAGCTTTCAAACAACGATCGAATCTGCGCTTCCGTTGCCGCGAAATCCAAGTTGCCTACAAAAATGTTCTTCAAGTTAATTTCCTCAGCGTTTACGTTCTACTTTCTGATTGTGCGGGCTAACCTGGCAGACGTATCTGGCCATGTTTCGCGGGACGACCAAAAGGCACTATTCAGTCTATCACTTTCCACGCCGAGCGTCCGCAAGCACGCCGTCATCGGCACCGGCCCGGGTCCCCCCGGCGACAGGGTCGAAAAACCGCGCGCAAGCTAAAAGCATGCGCTACCTTCCCGCCGCCGTCACCAACAACCGGACCGGCCGTACCGCCGCCAGAATCACTTCGGCTACGGGCTGGGCGATCTCATCGAGCGCGTGATTCTGTTGTGCCACCCAATCGGCCGGCGCCGGAGCATTCGATTCCAGGTAGTCGATGGCGCGTAAGCCGATCTCCCCGGCCGTCTTCAGATTTCTGGACAGCGGCGCCAACTCGCCCAGGAAACTGTCTCCGTCCACCATCGCCTGGAAGCGCGCGTCATTCTCGACCCACTCGCGGAGCCTGGCGCGGATCGTCTTCCGGTCCGCCGCCGTGAGGCGCGCTACCGCCTGCTGCAGATGCCGTACCGGTTCGCTCTCGGCCCGCGCCGCATCCACAAAGCGATTGAGCGCCGTCCAACTGGTGTACTGGCCGGTTTGGGCGCGGAGGTCGTGGCCTCCCGCCTCCGACGCATCGGCTAGAACCAGCAGCGGCTCCAAAGGCTGCCCGCCCGCCAGCCGTTCCAGCATGGGGAGATAGTGAGCCCGGTGCTCGACGCCGGTCCACTCCAGCCAGCGGCTCGTCGCCTCCATGCGCTGGTACATGGAGTTCACGTCCTTGACTTCTTTACTCGACCAGAACCGCTCGGCGATCGCCGCCATGCGGGGCCAGATCACCGCATCCACAGTCTCCGCGCTCACATACTCAGCCCACATGCAGGCCTCGCCCCCCAGAATGCCCTCGGCGTCGCCGGGGTCAACCGCGTAGTGCGTGCTGGCGGGCAGCAGGTAATTTAAGTAGTAGCCATACGAAAGAATCCCGCGGTAGCCTTTCCTGGCGGTTTCGGCCAAAGCTTCGGGGCCGCGCCAGGATTGCACGAGGGTACCCGGCGCCAGGCCGGGCGCCAACACCTCGTCCCAGCCGACCATGGTCTTGCCGTGGCGGGTCAGCAGCGCCTGCACCCGCTGATTGAACCGCGGCTGCAGAGTCTTCGCCTGCGCGTCCTCCACTTCATCGCCGCCGATGTGGAAGTACGGATCGGGAAACAGCCCCGCCATCTCGCCGATGAACGCATCCAGGAAGGCATAGGTCCGGTCGCTGGCAGCGTTCAGGACCGGCGCGAAAATGCCCCACTTCCGCTCGATCTGGTAGGGACCCGGGGCCGCCGCCAGTTCCGGCATCCCCACCACCCAACTGGTGGCATGCCCAGGCAGATCGAACTCGGGGATGACGCGGATGCCGCGAGCGCGCGCGTAGGCCACCACCTCGCGGATCTGGTCCTGCGTGTAGAAGTTGCCGTCGGAGCCGAATTGCTGGAGCTTGGGAAAGAGCTTGCTTTGGACGCGAAAGCCCTGGTCGTCCGACAGGTGCCAGTGGAAGACGTTGAGCTTGACCGCCGCCATGGCGTCCAGGTTGCGCTCCACCACCTCCACCGGCATCCAGTGCCGCGAAACGTCCATCATCATGCCCCGCCACGGGAACCGCGGGCGATCCTCGATATGGACCGCCGGAACTTCAAACCCGTCCGAGCCCGGCGCGATCAACTGGGCGAAGGTCTCAAAGCCGCGCAGCACTCCGGTGGTGGTAGGGGCGGTGAGGCGGGCGCCGCCGGCGGTGACGTCCAGGGTGTACGATTCGTCCTCGCCCAAGGTGGGCAATTCGGGAGCCGGCGCCCGGCACGTGACGGACAGCCCCTGCCCGGTGGCGCCCAGCGGAATGCCCGTCTGCCGCGCGATTCGGGTTTGGAAACGGGCGATTGCCGGCGCCGGGCACCCGCTGCCCGTGACGCCGAAGCGGCCGTCGATCGCCAGCCGTCCGGAGCCCGGCGTCATCTTCACGGGTAGCGGCATCAAAGCCCCGCGGGCGGCGGCCGCTAGCAGAATAAACACTATTGCTCTGGTCATAATGTAAATTGTCTCAAGGGTTGCGCGGCCCGTGGGCGCCAGTCCAGTTCTCAACGGTTGTGGGCTGAGGTTACCAGCGTTCGTTACAAGTTACGAACCACGTGGTGGCGTAGGCCTCCCGGCCTGCGCTGCGCCAGGAGCGTACCTTCGGCGCACGGGCAGG
>JADGNR010000288.1 GCA_017883415.1 Bryobacteraceae bacterium
GGGTGGAACGTAGTAAACCGCTGGGCATTGGCCACCGTGACCGGCTGGCCCGATTCAAAGTTGAAAACCACCTTGTGCTCGGCGCCGTGATACTCGAACATCCGCCGGATATCTTTCATGCGCGAGAGCAGGAACAGGAATCCAACGAAGATGACGATGCGGATGATGCCGTCGGTGAGGTTGAACGCCGCGCGGCCGGCGAGCGCCGGATACACCAACTGCAATTTCGTCACCGCATACAGGGGCACGAACTTGTACATGAAGATGAAGGCGGCCAGGGAGAAAAGCAGGGGGCCGGCGATGGCCCACGCGGGAATTTCCTGCGGCGGCTTCTTGGCCGGCGCCTGGTTCGGATCTTCGAGCGCCGCGAGGGCCGAAAAGCGCAATGCCTTGAGCCCCAGTTTCATGGCCTGGTAGAGCGTCCCCATACCGCGGAATACCGGCCACCGGAAAATGCGGTACATTTCCGACATGCGCGCCAGCGGCATCTCTTCGGTGACAATTCCGCCCCCTGGCGTGCGCACGGCCACGCAGTAACTGTGGGGCGCGCGCATCATCACGCCTTCCATTACCGCCTGCCCGCCCACCAGGGTTTCCTCGCCGCCTTCGAGCACGGGCATCATCAGAATATGTTTGCAAAGACGATAGAAAGTGCGCAGGGACACAGATCCTCTCAGGTTCTTCCTTCATTATACGCCAAGGGGGCGCGGTCAGCGCTTCAGCAGATCCGCCAGGGCGGGCTCCAGCTGCGGGTACCGGAAGCGGAATCCCGCGCGTTCGGCTTCCTTCGGCAACACCCGCTGGCTGGCCAGCAGCACCTCCCCCATTTCGCCGAACAACACGCGCAACGCCACCCTCGGAACGGGAAACAGGGCCGGCCGGTGCACGGCGGCGGCCAGAGCGCGCGTGAAATCGGCATTCATCACGGGATACGGCGCCACCCCGTTGAGCGCTCCGCGCACCGGATTCTCCAGCGCGAAGACGTACAAACCCGCCAGGTCTTCCAGGTGGATCCACGGCACCCACTGACGGCCGTCGCCGAGCTTGCCCCCCACGCCCAGGCGAAACGGCGGCAGCATTTTTTGCAGCGCTCCGCCGCGCGCATCCAGCGCGATGCCCGTGCGCACACACGCCACGCGCATACCGAGCGCTTCGGCGGCCTGCGCCTCCTTTTCCCAGGCCGTGCACACCTCCGCCAGAAAGTCGCTTCCCGGAGCGGAGGATTCCGTGAGCGTCTCATCGCCGCGCGACCCGTAATACCCGGTCGCCGAAGCGCAAATCAAAGCGCCCGGCCGCCGCGCAAGCTTGGCCAGCGCCTCCACCATGCTGCGCGTGCCCGCCACGCGGCTGTCGCGGATGCGCTGTTTGATATCGGCCGTCCAGCGCTGCGCCACCGGCTCGCCGGCCAGGTGCACCACCGCGTCCGCTTCGCGCAGACTCTCCGCGGGCGGCTCGCCTTTGGCCGGGTCCCAGACCGACAGCCGCACCCCGGGCGGCAGGTTCGTGCCGGCGTGACGGCTGAGCACGTGCAGGGCATTGCCTTCCTTGTTGAGGGCCTTCAAAAGCCGGCGCCCGATGAGCCCGGAGGCCCCCGAAATGGTGATCTTCACGTAGCCGGCTCCTTGCCCGCGCGTTTCCGTGCTTCGATCTCTCGACTATACCGCCGATTCCTGCTCCGGTGCCCTCCACGACCCCACAGGTACAATGAGGATACGCATGAGAGCCTGGAACCGAGCGAAGTTGCTGTGGGGTTACCTCGCGCGGCGTTCCCGGCTGGGGGCCCTGCCGGTCGAATACATCGTCGAGACCACGGCCAAATGCAATCTCTACTGCCCCATGTGCCCGCGCGAAACCCACAAGCAGCCCAAAGCCGATATGACGGACGAAGTGTTCCAACGTCTTGTCCGCGAAGCGGGCGATTCGGCCGAGCACATGATGTTGATCGGCCTCGGCGAACCGTTCATGGATCCGCACATCTTCGAGCGCATCGAATTCTGCCACCAGCACAGCATTTCGGCGCTGCTGTCGACCAACGGCACGTTTCTCGACGAGCGCAATGCCGCGCGCATTCTCGATTCTCCGCTCGACCAGATCACGCTCAGCTTCGATGGCGCGAAAAAAGAGACCTTCGAGTTCTACCGCAAGGGCGCGAATTTCGAAAAGGTGCGCGACAATTTCGTCCGCTTCGCCCGCATGAAGCACGAGCGGCGCTCGAAGGTCCAGGTAGTGGTGCAGATGGTGGTGATGGAAGGCAACCGCGCGGAAGTGGACGAATTCCTGGAGTTTTGGAGCGCGGTCGCGGGGGTGGACCAGGTGCGCATCAAGGAGGACGAGACCAACCTGATGCGTCCCGACGCCGGCCATGCCGCCGGCGAATGGAAACACCCCTGCCACTACCTGTGGCGGGGCCCCATGTACGTCAAGCAGAACGGCGACGTCTATCCCTGCTGCCAGAGCTACATGCTGGATGGCGCACCGCTGGCCAATATCGCGGAAACGCCGCTGGCGGACATCTGGAATTCCGAGGCCATGCAGGGGATGCGCCGCCTGCATGCCGCCGGGCGCGGCGGGGAAGTGGACATCTGCTCGCGCTGCTGCACCACCATCCCCCATCCCGCGCTGGTGACCGGCAGCCTGCTGTTCCACGCCCGCACGGTGCGCCGCCTGCTGCCGCTCATCGAGCGTCTGACGTACCTGTCGAAGCTGCCGGGGAAACTGCTGCGGCCGGCGCATCGGGTCTGACGGGAGCATTCAGCATTCAGCTTTCAGCTTTCAGCTTCTAGCTGACGGCTGAACGCTGATCGCTGAAGCTACAACGCCACCCACACCGACTTCACGTTGGTGTACTGCTCCAACGCGTACGAACCCAGGTCCCTTCCGTAGCCGCTCTGCTTATAGCCGCCGAAGGGCGAGGCCGAATCGAAGCCGTTATAGGTATTGATCCACACCGAGCCCGCCTTGATCTCGCCCGCCATCCGGTGCGCCAGGCGCACATCGCGCGTCCATACGGCGGCGGCCAGGCCGTAGATGGTCCCGTTGGCGATGCGCACGGCCTCCTCCGCGTCGCGGAAGCGGATGGCGCCCACCACCGGTCCAAAGATCTCCTCGCGCGCGATGCGCATGGCGGGCGTCACCTCGGAGAAGACGGTCGGCTGGACGAAAAAGCCTCTCGCCTTCTCGCCCGCGGTATCGCGCTCTCCGCCCGCCAGCAGCTTCGCGCCTTCCCGCTTGCCGCATTCGATGTAATCCAGAATGCGGTCCATCTGCCGCGCGGAAATCTGCGAGCCCATCTGGGTGGCGGGGTCCTGCGGATTCCCCACGCGCAGCTTTCGCGCGCGCGCCGCCAACTCCTCCAGAAACGAGTCGTGCACCTCCTCCTGCACCAGCAGGCGCGAGCCGGCGCTGCACACCTCGCCCTTGCCGCCGAAGATGCCCCACAGCGCGGCTTTCAGGGCGGCTTCCCGGTCGGCATCGGCAAACACGATGTTGGGCGATTTGCCGCCGAGCTCCAGGCTCAAACGCTTGAGGTTGGAAACCGAGGAAGCCTGCAACAGCTTGCGCGCCGTGGCGATGCTGCCGGTGAAGCTGATCTTGTCCACGTCTTCGTGGAGCGCCAGCGCTTCTCCGGCCGTCGGGCCGTAGCCCGTCACCACGTTGAGGACGCCTTCCGGCACCCCCGCCTCGGCGGCGATTTCGGCCAGTTTGAGCGCGTTCAGGGGCGTCAGCTCCGAGGGTTTCAGCACCACCGAACAGCCGCACGCCAGCGCCGGCGCCACCTTCCATGCGGCGATGGACAAAGGAAAATTCCAGGGCACGATGGCGCCGACTACGCCCACCGGCTCGCGCAGGGTGTAGTTCAGGAACGGCCCGTCCACCGGGATGGTTTCGCCGCAGATCTTGCGCACCCAGCCGGCGTAGTAGCGGAAGCAGTCGGCCGCCGGGGCGACATCCGCGCCCGCGGCTTCGCGCAGCGTCTTGCCGTTCTCGCGGGAGATGATCGCAGCCATCTCGTCGCGATGCTTGAGCAGCAGCTCGCCCACGTTCCACAGGATGCGCTCACGCCGCGATGGGTCCATGCCGCGCCAGGCTTTGTTGTCAAAGCTCGCACGCGCCGCCGCCACGGCGCGGTCTACGTCGCAGGCATCGGCGTCGGGAACGGTGGTCAGCCGCTCGCCGGTCGCGGGGTTTACAACGTCAATGGTCCGCCCGCATGCCGCATCCTCCCACCGGCCGTCGATGAACAGTCTGCCTGGAGCCATCCCCACAGTGTAGACCAGGGGGCCGCTCACCCCGCTACGGGTCTCGCGGCCAGAGCCTCGGGCACGCGGACGCGGCCGAATTCCTGAGGCCCGGCTTGTCTTCAAACGCCGGAGTGACAGAAAATGGGTCCCATGGTGCTCTCCTGCTGCGAGGAGCGGTCCTCGCCTGACGCCCCGCCAGACCGGCCAGCGTGGGCTGTTCGTAGCGAATCGAGGAATCTCCCCGGGTGTTGACTGCATGACGGCTGCGCCCGAAGGTTTGAACCGCATCATTCAAGGACTCTGGATCGGCTCGCACCTCTCCTCGATGGAGCAGCTCTCTATCCGTTCCTTTTTGACCCATGGACACGAGTACCACATTTATGCGTACAACGAAGTCGACCATATACCCCAGGGCGCAGTCTTAAAGGATGCGAACGAGATCATTCCCGCCTCCAGGATCTTCCGGTACCGCGATTTTGACAGCTATGCAGGCTTCTCAAACTACTTTCGCTATAAGTTGCTTCTTCAAAAAGGAGGGTGGTGGGCCGATCTCGATCTTATATGTTTGCGGCCATTCGATTTCAAAGCCGAATACGTCTTTTCCTCCGAGCAGTCCCCGCCGGAGCAGGGTGATGGCGAGCGAGTGAATGTCGGTGCGATTAAGTCGCCGCCGGGCTCGCCCCTGCTGCAATACGCGTGGGACGCCTGCCAGAGCAAGGATCCGCGCCACCTCTCGTGGGGTGAGGTCGGCCCGCGCCTCTTCGCCGAGGGCGTGAGAAGATTCCGTTTGGAGCCTTACGTCCAGGGCGCTTCAGTTTTTTGCCCGATCCCTTGGTTTCGATGGAGAGACGCGATTGACCCGGACCTTTCCTTCCCGCCCGATCAAGCCCACGCCATTCACCTCTGGAACGAAATGTGGCGCCGTGAGGGGTTCGACAAGGATGAGCCATACGATGCGGCATGTCTCTACGAACGCCTGAAGGCCAGGTATCCTGGCCCCCCGGTCGCGCGGTATCCGGCCCGGCCCGGGTGTATGATCTCCCCAGTCTGGTCTGCACACCCGCTCGCGCATACCGCGTCCCCTCACAGTTCCAGTTTGCCCGCCGTCACTGGCCTCGTTTTGTCCAAGAACGGCGCCGGCCGGCTCGCCCGTTGTCTGCACTCAATTACCCGCACGGGGTTCGTCGAAGACCTCGTGGTTTGTATCGATGCGAAGACGACCGATAACTCCTTCCAGTTAGCGCGGGAATTCACTCCTCACGTTCACATTGTGACCACGGACGGATATATTGAGTCCGCCCTGGAGAAGATCACATCGCTTTGCGCGGGCGACTTCATCTTGCGAATCGACGACGACGAAACTTTAGATGGCAATTGGGATAAGACGTCCTTCCAGTTGCTGGCGGCCTGCAATCACATCACTCAGATCTGGATACCCAGACGCTGGTTAGTGCATCCAGGCGAGTCGTTTATTGCGAGCGAGCCCTGGTTCCCGGATCTGCAACTGCGCTTGTTCGTGAATGATCCTGCCAGAATCGCATGGCCGAAGCTGGTGCACGGCCAACCCAGCATATCGGGAAGATCCATTCTTCTCTATGATCGCTGGATCAACCATTACAACCTTCTCGACCGGCCGCGCGGAGAGCGGCGAAGGATCTGCGCAAGATACGAAGCGCTCAACCCAGGAACCGACTCCAGGAAATACTATTTGTATGAAGATTTCGACTATGCTCTTCTGCCGCTGAGCACGACCGCAATTGCGGTGGCGAACTACTACGGCGAAGCCCGGCGCCTGCCCAGCTACCCTCTGGATTCCCT
Source organism: Bryobacteraceae bacterium (assembly GCA_017883415.1). Lineage (GTDB taxonomy): Bacteria > Acidobacteriota > Terriglobia > Bryobacterales > Bryobacteraceae > JADGNR01. The sequence goes on from JADGNR010000288.1 coordinate 6,060, forward strand.
TATCGACTTCTCCGAGCGGGGAACCGCCGCCGGTTACACGGGGATGGGATGGGGCCAACCTGAAGCCTGGGGAACCTGGACCGTGGGCCAGCGAGCCGGGCTCTGCCTGCCACTTACCGCTCCTCTCGGCTCCGGCGCGATTCTTCGCGCTACCTTGAGGCCTTATCTCAATGCCTTACATCCGGGGTTAGGCGCGAGAGTAATCTACCGGGGAACAGTCATTGGGGAGTGGCTTTTCGATCGTTCTGGTTTCGTTACCCGGAGCCTCAGTATTCCCGCGGACCTGATCTCGTCGGACCCCAGGCCGAGCTTCACTTTCCAGATTCCGGATGCTCGATCGCCGCTCGAAGCCGGAGAGTCGACGGATGCAAGGTTTCTGGGATTGGGCTTCAAGTCCCTCCAGCTGAAGAGAAACTCGCCGTGAAGTTCCGCGCCGCGGTTTCGTCCCGGTCCCGCGGCTCAGGCTGGGGCCGGCGCCCGCCCCCCTACGTGGCGCCGCGCAGGGTGATCCCCACCAGCGCCAGCGTGAGCCCGATCATCAGCACTACCGTGATCCAAGTCACCAGGTTGAACCAGCGCGGATTGGTCCACGCGCCCATCAGGTCCTGCTTGTTGATGAGCAGGACCATGAAGATCAGGACGAACGGCAGGAGCACGCCGTTCAGCACCTGCGAGAGCAGGATCATCCGCACCAGGGGGAAGCTGGGGATCAGAACCACGCCGGCGCCGGCCGCGATCAGCAGGGTATAGAGGGAATAGAAGATCGGGGCTTCGCGCACGCGCTTGTTCACGCCCGCTTCAAAGCCGAGGCCTTCGCACACCGAATACGCCGTCGAGAGCGGCAGAATGCAGGCCGCGAAGATCGACGCGTTGAACAGCCCGGCGCTGAACAGCAGGAAGGCATATTGGCCGAACGGCTTCAGACCCAGCGCCGCTTCCGAGGCGTCCGCGATGTCGCGCGGCCGCACGCTGTAGATGGCGCCGGCGCAGGCCACGATGATGAAGAACGCAATCACCGAGGTCATGATGCAGCCCACGATCACTTCGATGCGCGATTCGGCGTACTCCTTGGCGGTGACGCCCTTCTCCACCACGGCCGCCTGCAGGTAGAACTGCATCCAGGGCGCGATGGTGGTGCCCACCATGCCGATGAGCATGTAGATGTACCCGGGCTCGAGCATCAGGACCGGCTTGACGCTGTAGAGGGCGGCCTCTTTCCAGTCGGGCTTCACCAGAAAGCCCGAAATCACGTAGGTGATGTAGATGACGCAGGCGAACAGAAAGATCTTTTCGACGCTGCGATAGTTGCCCTTGACCACCAGGAACCAAACCCCTATGGCCGAGAGCGGCACCGAGACATACCGGCTGATGTGAAACAACTCCAGCGAGCTCGCGATGCCCGCGAATTCCGCCACCACGTTGGTGAAATTGGCCAGCACCAGCATCGTCATCAGCAGGAAGGTGATGCGCAGGCCAAACTCTTCGCGGATG
>JADGNR010000577.1 GCA_017883415.1 Bryobacteraceae bacterium
TGTGCTTGCGCGTAAAGGAAGACCGATAAGAACACGCTGAGGATCAAGATTGACCAGGACTTGGGAGTTGCCATAGCGCAGGAATGCTAACAGAAGATGATGTTGTATGCCGCATGCCAATTGTGTGCTTTAAGAGCAAGCGTAAGGGCAAACACACGGTTGACTAGCGAGGTAGGGTTAAGATGCGGGCTGATTGTGTTTTGCGGCCCAGACTTTGGGTGTGAGTTCTGCTACGCGATGGATGGAGAGGTTGTTGAGACCTGGCAGCACTGCGGCGAGGTATTCGCGGACCGGGATCTTCATTCGACGGCAACTCTCTATTACCGAGAAGATCGCCGCAACCTTCGGTCCGGCCTGGGCGCTGCCGATGTGTATCCAGTTCTTTCTGCCAATCGCGATGGGGCGCATAGAGTTCTCCGCGAGGTTGTTGGATAACTCCAGCTCGGGGTATTCGAGGAATCGTGTGAGCTTGTTCCATAGTGCCAGCGTGTAGCTGGCGGCCTTGCCCGTAGCGCTCTGGGGCAAAGCGTTCTTCTGTGCATCCCGGATCTGTGCACGGATTTCGTCCAGCAGCGCAGGCACCTTCTCCAGTCGCGACCCATGACGCGCGGCGTGGTCCATGTTCTTCTCGCGCGCTTCGGCATCGATGGCAAACAGATCATTCATCAACTTCACGATGCGCGTTGCCGCCTGATCCTTCGGGCTCAGCTTAACCGCGTCGATGAACTTTCTCCGCGCATGGGCCCAGCATCCAGCATGGACGATCTTCGGCCCGCCGATGTGGTCGTAAGCGGCGTAGCCATCGGTCTGCAGGAGGGCTTCGAATTGTTGAAGAAACTGCTTGGGCCCTTCGCGTCCGCGCCCCAGCCGGAAGTCGAAGACGACGTCACCGCCCGGGGTTCCGTACTGCCAGAGGTACGCTTGATGATTCTGGCCCCGGCCATCTTGCATCTGCACCTCCACTGGCGTCTCGTCCGCCTGGATATAAGTTCCACGAAGCAACTCGCGGCGCATCACTCCCACGATGGGAGTGAGTAACTCGCCTACGCGCATCACCCAGCCAACCATGGTGCCGCGGCTGATATCTATCCCCAAGTCGCGCCTGAGCATTACGCTCTGCCGATACAGCGGCAGGGAGTCGCAGTACTTCGCAACAATCGTATCGATCACCACCTGGTCGCTGACCAGCGACTTCTCGATGATCCGCTCCGGCAGCGGCGCTGCCACCACGCCACGCTCCTCGCACTGCTTGCAGGCGCGCTTCTCGCGCTTGGTCACCAGCACAAAGTATTGCGCCGGATCGACCCCCAACTGCTCGCTCTCCTCGTAACCGATCACCGTCGTCTCCGCGCCGCAGCCGCCGCACCGGCACTGCTCCGGCGTGCAGGCCACGATCTTTTCCACGCGCGGAAGATCCGCCGGCAGTGTCTGGCGCCCAGGATGCTTGCGCCTTGCTTTTCCGGAAGAGGCTGGCGACTCGCGTTGGCTCTCGGCCTCGACCTCGGCACCGCTGACGCCCGGCTCTAACTCCAGCAACTCCAGTTGCGCGTTGGAGAGCTTTTCGCTGCCCGGACCATACTTCGCAATCCGCTGTTGACGCAGCCGCTCTTCCAGCACCCGGATCTTCAACTCCGCGTACTGCAGACGCTGCTCCGTCGCACCCAGTTGCCGTTCCAGTTGTTCGATGATCTCGGAGTCGGACGCAGAAGAAGAAATCGTCGGAGTGGACGTTGTCGAGGGATGAAAAGTCGCACTCACAATGCCTATCGAATACCAGTAACAGCTGTGGATCGACAAGCGCTTTGTGCAGTATTTATGAGGCGATCCGTGGCTTGTGTGGTTCCTCAGCAACCGGCTTGCGATACCACCGTCGCGGTCGTGTCTGTCCCAGATCGATGCCACCCAGCAGCAAGGCAAACTGCTCGTGACTCAATACCACTTTGCCTGCTGAGTCGCTGGATTCAGGCCAGCGAAAACATCCTTTTTCCAATCGCTTGGAACATACCCATAAACCACTACCATCCCAGAACACCAACTTCATGCGGTTGCGTCGCGCGTTGGCAAACAGAAACACATGCCCGCTCAACGGGTCACACTGCAACCGGTCACGCACCATCCCATACAATCCGTTGAAGCCCTTGCGCATGTCCGTGCTTCCCGCCGCCAAATAGATCCGCGTCGCCGCGCCAAAGCCGAACACCGCTTACAGCCTCTCCAGCACATTCACCAATCGCGCCAGCGTCGCTGCATCAAAACCCCTGCCCACTTCGATTCTTCGCTTCGAGGAGAGAACTACCGCCAGAACACTGCTCGTGTCCTGTCCTTGTGTGGGACTCACCCCGGTCAGTTCTACCGCGACCAGGGCGCCGCCAGCACTTGCGCTCCCAGCTTCCCTTTGTTTCCTCAGATAACGATTCAGAGTGCTCAGCACTACTCCGTGCCTGCGGCAGAACTCACTCGGCCTCAAGCCGCTCTGTGCAAACTCTTCCACCAACTGCTGGATCGCCAATGAACTGCGACGGGGACGCCGCACCGCAACCTGCTCTTCGCTCATGCCACAACTTCATCACAGCAGCCCAGCATAAAATAGGTGCGTTGCTCTCACGCTTACGGTGAAATGGCAGGATGTCAGGAAGATGCCGGATCTGGGTTTTGATCACACGAATATTTTCAAATTAGCGTTACAGCGATTGCGTTCCAAGATCCTTTATTTTCCGGTTGGGTTTGAGCTACTGGACGACTTATTTACGATGACCGAGCTGCATGAGCTCTATGAATGTATCCTGAATAGTACGATCGACCGGAGAAATTTCCGGAGGAAGATCCTCGACTCGGAATATATTATCAATACCGGCACTAAAAGAGAGGGGTTGCGGAACAGGGCTCCCGACTTGTATAAATTTAATAACAAACTCAAAAAAAATAATTTTCAACTTAACATCCCTTTGTCATGAGAATGTCGCCGATTTTATTAAAAGATGGTTATAAAGTAGGACACAAATT
>JADGNR010000289.1 GCA_017883415.1 Bryobacteraceae bacterium
AGAAGAAGTTTGAGAAGGAACATATGAAACCAACACCTGAGATAGCGGAGAAACAGGCTTCGGCTGGATCTTTGTTGGCTGAAAACGAGATTACCGAGAGGATTATTGGCGCTGCGATTGAGGTCCATCGTCACTTGGGGCCGGGTCTTCTGGAGTCCGCCTACGAGGTGTGTCTTTGCTACGAGCTGAGCCAGTCGGGGCTTCGCTTTCAGCGGCAGGTGCATTTACCGATCCACTACAAAGGGATCAACCTGGAATGCGCTTACACAATGGACTTATTGGTGGAAGATGCGGTTGTGGTGGAGATCAAAGCAACGGAAGCGCTCGCGCCAATTCACTCGGCACAACTCCTGACTTATCTCAAATCCTCGAACAAACGGGTTGGCCTCCTCATCAATTTCAATGTCCCGGCACTGAAGAACGGACTCAAACGAATCGCCAACCGTTACGCCGGCCCGGCAATAGCACTCCGCCCCTCTCCTTTTAATTCCTCTCCGCGTAATTCTCCGCGTCTCCGCGTCTCCGCGTCGAAAACAGTCTCCAGCCACCAGGAGCTCCTCTGATGCTCCAGCGCTTCCTCGATCCCGCTACGCTCGCTTCCATCTCGGGGCTGGACCTGGTGGCCAAGACGGTGGTGGACGGGTTCGTCGCCGGCCTCCACCGGTCGCCCGATTTCGGGTTCTCGCAGGAGTTCGCCGAGTACCGCGCCTACTCCCAGGGCGACGATCTGCGGCACGTCGATTGGAACGTCTTCGCCCGCACCGACAAGTGCTTTCTCAAGCGCTATCGCGGGGAAACCAATACCCAGCTGCTGATCCTGCTCGATACCTCGGCCTCCATGGGGTATGGGTCCCACACGGTTCACAAGCTGGATTACGCGCGCTTCGTGGCGGCGTCGCTCTGTTACATGGCCAATGTGCAGCGCGATGCGGCCGGGCTCATCGTGTTCGACGAGGACGTCAAGAATTACGTGGCGCCTTCGACCCGCCAGGGTCAGCTTTTCCGCCTGCTGCACGCCATCGAGAAGGCCGAGCCGGGAACGCGCACCGATTTCGCCAAACCGTTTGTCCATTTTCAGAATTTCCTCCACCGGCGCGGGATCGTGGTGGTGCTTTCGGACTTCTACGAGCAGCCCGAGACCATCGTCCGGACCGTCGAACCGCTGCGTTACAAGGGCAATGAGGTCATCCTGTTTCACGTGCTCGATCCGCAGGAGATCGCGCCGCGCTTTCGCGAGCCGGTGCTGCTGGTGGATATGGAGAACGCGCGCGAGTCGCTCGAGGTATCGCCCGAATACGCGCGCCACGAGTACCGGCGGAAAATCGATGCGCACATCGAAGCGCTGAGCGCCCAGGCGCGCGGTGCGGGGCTGGAGTACTTCCTCATGAATACGGGGCGGCCGCTCGACGAAGGATTGCGCGAGTACCTGGCGGTGCGGAAAGGGAGGTTCTAGATGGGCTTTCTGACGCCATGGTTTCTGGCCGGCTCTCTGGCGGTGGGGCTTCCCATCTGGCTGCACCTGCTGAAAAAGCACAAAACCACGCCCCAGCCGTTCAGCTCGCTGATGTTCTTCGAACGGCGCACGCAGAGCTCGATCAAGCACCGGCGGCTGCGGTACCTGGTGCTGTTCGCGCTGCGCACGGCGCTGATTGTGCTGATCGTTCTGGCGTTCGCGCATCCTTATATCCGGCGTCAGCCCGCGGCGCCGGCGCGTTCCAACGAAATCACCGTACTGGCCATCGACAATTCGTTGAGCATGCGCGCGGGCCAGAGGTTCGAGCAGGCGAAACAGGCGGCGAAATCGATGGTTGCGGGACTGCATCCGGGCGAGCGCGCCCAGGTGCTCGCCTTCGGATCGCGCGTGCAGGCGATGAGCGAGGTGACCGACGAGCACGCGCCGCTCGCCGCCGCCATCGACGCCATCGAGCCCTCCGACGCGCGCACCTCCTTCGCGGAGCTGGCGCGGTCGGTGCGCTCCATCGCGCAATCCATCCACCTGCCGCTCCGGGTGCATCTTTATTCGGACATGCAGGCGACGGGCATGCCGTCGAATTTCAACGATCTGCAACTGAACGCGGCGGTGCGCCTGGAGCCGCATGCAGTCGGCCGGGACGGCGCCGCGCCGCCGCTCGGGAATTTCGCCCTGGAAAACGTGGTCGCTCCGCGGCGCGTCTACGACGGCAAGAAGACGCGCGTGCTGGCCACCGTGGCGGGCTTCGGCACCCAGAAGACTACGCGCAACGTTTCCCTGCTGCTGAACGGGCGGGTGATCGAGACCCGGCCCGCCGAAGTGCCGGAGAATGGGCGCGCCACCGTGGAGTTCTTCTCGCTCGAAGCGCCGTACGGGCGCAACAAGGGCGAAGTGCGCCTCGAGGGCGCCGACGCGCTGGCCGCCGACGACCGCTTCTTCTTCTCGGTGGAGCGCGCCGACCCGCGCCGCGCGCTGTTTGTGCACCAGGCCGATTCCGCCCGCGGCCTGCTCTATTTCAAGGCGGCGCTGGAAGCCTCCGGCCAGGCGGCCTTCGAGATCGATCCCGCCACCGTGGAGCAGACCGCCAACCTCTCGCCGGGGAAGTACGCGTTCGTGGTGCTATCGGACGTGGGCGCGCTACCGCCCGCTTTTGAAAACCAGTTGCGCGACTATGTGCGCGGCGGCGGCTCGGTGCTGATCTCGCTGGGACACATGTCGGTGGGCCGCGCCAAGGTGCCGGTCTCGGGCGACCCGATCGAAGGAACGCGGTACGCGGGACGGGAAGGGGAGATGTTCCAGACCGCGGCCTGGCTGGACCCGTCCCATCCGTCGATCCTCAAGGACGCCCGCTGGGACGATGTGAAGTTTTACCAGGCGATCCGCACTGCGCCGGTGAGCGCGCGCGTGGTGGCCCGGTTAGCCGATCAGACGCCGCTGGTCACCGATCAGCAGATGGGCGAAGGACACATCATGGTGTTTGCCTCCACCTTCGACAACGTGGCCAACGATTTTCCGCTGCATGCCTCCTTCGTCCCGTTCGTGCAGCAGACCGCGCGCTATCTGGGGCGCCTGGATACCGGCCCGGCGAGCGTGCTGGTGGGTTCCTTCGAGGAGTTGCGCGACAGCAAAGAAAAGGGCGCGGCGGTGGATGTGGTCGACCCCCGGGGCGAGCGCGCGCTTTCGCTCGACGAGGCCACCAAGGCGCAGAATATCCAGTTCACCATGGCTGGTTTTTACGACGTGCGCCGGCCCAACGGGCGCAACGAACTGGTGGCCGTGAATGCCGACCGGCACGAATCCGACCTGACGCCGATCCCGCCGGAGACGCTCGCATTGTGGCAGAATACAGCCAGCGGGGTCGCCCCCGGTGGCGAGGCGGCGGCAGGCGAGCGGAAACCACTCTCGTTGTGGTGGTACGCGATGGTATTGGTACTGGCGCTGGCCGTAGCCGAATCGTGGCTGGGGAATCGACATCTTTCCGAGGACAAAGAGGCGGCGGTATGAAACCTTTGGATCGCTTGTCCGACTATCTGGGCGCAGTCGAGCGGCGGCTGCGATGGCTGGCGTTGACGCGCGGCGCGGCGGCGGCGGCGGTGGCGGCCCTCGCCCTCACGGTAGTGGCGGTGCTCGGGGCCAACTACTTTTCGTTTTCTCATCCCAGCGTCGTGGGCGCGCGTGTCTTCCTGTTTCTGGGCCTGGCCTTCGCCTTGGCCGCCGCGCTCATCATACCGGTAATCCGCCTCAACCGCCGCCGCGCGGCCCGCGCCGCCGAGCACCGCTATCCGCAGTTCGAAGAGCGCTTGCTCACCTTCACCGAGCGCATGGAACAGAACGCGGGCGATCCGTTCCTGGAATTGCTGGCGGACGATACGCTGGTGGTGGCGGAACAGGCCGCGCCCCGGCAGGTGGCCAGGACCGCGTGGATTTGCAGCTTCTCCTCGGCCGCCATTGCGGCCCTGGTGGCGCTGCTGTGGCTGGGTATGTCCGGTCCCGGCTTCCTCGGCTACGGCACATCGCTGCTCTGGGGCGGCTTGCCCAAGGGCGAGTTGAAGCCGTACTACGCCATCCAGGTCGACCCCGGCAACCGCACGGTGCGCAAGCGGTCGGACCAGTTGATCGGCGCCACCCTGATGGGCTTTGCCGCGCCCAAGGTTCGTTTCTTCGCCAAGTACGCCAGTTCCTCGCAGTGGGAGCAGGCCGAAATGCGGACCCAGCCCGGCGGCGCCGCGTACCAGTTCCTCATTGCCGGCGTGCCCGAAACGCTGGAGTATTACGTGGAGGCGGGCGGTGTCCGCTCCCCGTCCTACAAGCTGAACGTGGTCGATCTGCCTTCGGTGAAAAATATCCGGGTCACCTATCACTACCCTGCATGGGCGGGGATGAAAGACACCGTGGAGGATCCGGGCGGCGACCTGCGCGCCGTGGAAGGAACCACCGCCGAGGTGGCCCTCCGCACCGACCGGCCGCTCTCCACCGGAGCCCTCCTGCTGGATGACGGGTCGAAGCTGGTGCTGCGCAGCGCGGCCGACGGCACGCTGGTAGCCTCCGTGCCCATCCAGAAAGACGGCCTGTATCACATCGCCGCGGTCGAGGGCGGCGAGGATGTGCGCCTGAGCGAAGACTACTTCATCGAAGCGCAGAAAGACCATCCGCCCGAAGTGCGAATCACGCGGCCGGGCCGCGATTACCGGGCATCGCCCATCGAGGAAGTGACCGTCGCCGTGGAGGCCACCGACGATTTTGCGTTGAAGAACGTGGAGCTGCACTACTCCGTGAACGGCGGCGCGGAGAAGGTGGTTTCCATGTTGCCGTCAAGGGACGCGAAGCACGCCACGAGCACGGCGACCATCGCGCTCGAAGATTTCAAAGTGGAACCCGGCGACGTGGTGAGCGTGTACGCGCTCGCCAAGGACGCGCGCCACACCACCAACACGGACATCTTCTTCATTGAGGCGCAGCCCTTCGAGCGGAACTACACCCAATCGCAGCAAAGCGGCGGGGGCGGCGGCGGCGACGATCAGGACCAGCAGCAGGACCAGATTTCGCAGCGCCAGAAAGAGATTATCACCGCCACCTGGAACCAGCTCAAGGGCATGGGCGCCCGGGGAACCGACGCGGAAAACGCCGCCTTTCTGGCTTCCGTGCAGGCGAAGCTGCGCGACCAGACGAAGTCGCTGGCCGCGCGCATGAAGAGCCGCCAGTTGGAAGAGGCCGGCGAGTCCTTCAAGAGTTTCGTCGCCGATATGGAACTGGCCGTGGCCAGCATGGGGCCGGCCGCGGAAAGGCTGAAGGGGGCGAAGTGGCAGGATGCGCTGGTTCCCGAGCAGAAGGCGCTGCAGTACCTGTTGCGCGCCGAAGCCACTTTCCGCGACATCCAGGTGGCGTTCGGCAACCAGCGCGGCGCCGGCGGCGGGGGCGGCGGCAATGGGGCCACGCGCGATCTGCAGGGCCTCTTCGACCTGGAACTGGACACCGAGAAGAACCAGTACGAGAGCGCCCAGCAGTCGAAATCGGCGGATCAGCGGCAACACGAGATCGACGACACGCTGCAAAAGTTGCAGCAGCTCGCCAAGCGCCAGCAGGAGCTGGCCGAGCAGCAGCGCAAGGGACAGCAGCAGACTCCGCAACAGCGCTGGCAACAGGAGATGCTGCGCCGCGAAGCGGAACAGCTCCGGGAGCGCATGCAGCAGTTGGCCCAGAATGGCCAGCTAAGCCGCGACGGCCAGCAGAGCCAGCAGGGGCAACAGGGGCAGCAGGGACAACAGGGGCAGCAAGGGCAACAGGGCCAGCAAGGGCAACAGGGGCAGCAAGGGCAACAAGGGCAACAGGGGCAGCAGAGCCCGCAGAACGGAGCCCAACAGGGCCGGCAGTCCTCCCCGCAGCGCGGGCAGCAGATGAGCGGGCTGCGCGGCGCCGATGCCCAGCGGCTGCAAGACACCATCAACCGCCTGCAGCAGGCGTTGCAGGATATGCGCCAGGCGGCCTCCTCGCAGCAGTCCGGCACGCCGCAGGGAGAAGCCGACGCGCGGCGCGCCGCCGACCGTCTGAACGAAGCGCAGCAGATGCTCGCCGGCATTCGCGGCAATCAGTCGAAGACGCAGATGGAAGAAATCACCCGGCAAGCCGACGACCTGGCGCGGCGCCAGCAGGCCTTCGAGGGCGAGCTGCGCAAAAGCTACGGCCCGCAGTCGAACGGCCTCACGCGCGAGCAGGCCGAACAACTCGCCGTCCAGAAGGAAGGCGAGATCGCCGACCTGAAGAAACTCGAACAGCAGATGCAAAATGCCGTGCGCGACCTGATGGCCACCCAGCGCCAGGCCTCCGCCAAGCTGCGCGACGCGCTCGGCGAAATGCAGCAGCAGGAGATGCCGCGCGACATGCAGCGCAATGCCGACTTCATCCGCCGCGGCATGGGCGAATATGCGGTCATGTCCGAACCGAGGTTTACCCAGGGACTGGGAGAGCTCCGCGACCGGTTGCATGACGTGCAGCAGGCGCTCGGCGCGGGCAAAGACGGCAAGTCCGCGCAGGACGATAAGGCGATGCAGCAGGCGCTGACCCAGGTGGAGCGCTTGCGCCGCCAGATGGAGCAGATGGGACAGCAGGGCCGGCAGGGCGGCCAGCAGGGCCGGCAGGGCCAGCCAGGAAACCAGCCGGGCCAGCAACAAGGCCAGGGAGGCCAGCAACAAGGACAGCAGGGAAGCCAACCGGGCCAGCAACCGGGTCAGCAGGCGCAGGGCGGGCAACCGGGCGGCCAACAGGGATCGCCCGGCGGGGCCTGGAATGGCGGCGCCTATGATCCGCGGCTGAGTCCTAACGGTCCGGTGCGCCCGCAAGACTTTCAGAACCAGTACCACGACACGATGCAGAGCCTGATGCAGCTCCAGCAGCAATTGCGCGACGACCCGGCGGCCGCCCGCGACATCCAGGCGCTCATCGGTCAAATGCGGCAGCTCGATCCGTCCGCCTACAGCAACGATCCGCTCCTGGCGCAGCGCATCCAGGCGGCGATGCTCTCGGGAGTCGAGCAGGTCGAGATGGAGCTTCGCCGCAAGGTGGACGAAGCCGGCGGCACTAGCGTGCGCAGCCCCGGGGGCGAGACCGTTCCTCCGGGCTACGCCGACGCCGTGGCCGAGTATTTCCGCAAGCTGAGCAAATCGAAATAGGGTCTGAAAAGCACACTTCACCCGTAATGACTCGCACGATGGGGCCAACGTGCGTTGCCCCACGAGTCCCAGTGTTTATTAACAACTCCCAACGTCTTCCAAACTTACTATGAGAGAGTAGTTCCGCGAGGGCCGCAGGCCTGCGGACTAATTCACTTACTTAGAGAGGATGTATACATTATGACGAAAGCCGGAAACATGATAGCGTTCGCGTTGTGCGTTGGATTGCTGGCCTCGAGCGCGTTCGCCGACGACAATGGTCGTGGCAATGGGGGCGCCTTCCAGGCGCAGTTGGTCGGTTCCACACCGGGCCAGGTGGTGGCGGGCGTGGCGGCCGCCGGAGCGCCTTGGGTGGTCGCCGCCAGTAAGGTTGAGATCTCCGCCAGCGGCCAGATCGAAGTCCGAG
>JADGNR010000054.1 GCA_017883415.1 Bryobacteraceae bacterium
GACTTACGCATCCCCGTGGGCGGCTTCTTCACCCTGGTGGGCCTCATCCTGGTCTGTATGGGCGTCTTCGCGCCGGAGACGCGCGCCGCTCTGACCACGGCCAACGTCAACCTCTTTTGCGGCCTCTTCATGCTGACCTTCGGCGTCTCACTGCTGCTGCTGGCGCGGTGGGCGCACCGCCGCGAGCGATGACCGAAGCGTTCCGGCAGCGCTTTGGCCCGGCCGAAGGACTGCGCATCTGGCGTGCGCCCGGACGCGTCAACCTGATCGGCGAGCACACCGATTACAACCTCGGGTTCGTGCTCCCGGTGGCGCTCCCTCTGGCGGCGTATGTCGCGGCGGCGCCCTCCCGCGACGGTAAACTTCGCATCTGGTCCGAGCACCGCGGCGAGCTGTTCGAATGCCCGGCTAGCGAAGTCGCGGCGCTCGAGCGCCGGCGGCAGTGGACCGACTATCCGCTGGGGGTCGCCCGGGAGCTGGCCCTCGCCGGCTTCCCCATCGAGCCGGCCAACCTGCTGATCCGCAGCACCGTCCCGGAGGGCTCCGGGCTTAGCTCTTCGGCCGCCTTGGAGGTATCCTCGGCCCTCGCTTTCCTGAATGGCCGCGTGCTGGAACCGCTCGCCCTGGCGCGTCTCTGCCAGCGTGCCGAGCGGGAGTTTGTCGGCATGCCCTGCGGCATCATGGACCAGTACATCGCCGTCTTCGGCCGCGCGGGCTGCGCCATCGAGATCGACTGCCGCAGCCTCGAGCACCGGCTGGTCGAACTCCCCGCGGATATCGCGTTCCTGGCGGTGAATACCATGGTGAAGCACGCCCTGGCGGCCTCAGCGTACCGGGAGCGCGTGGCGGAGTGCGCCGCTGCGGTCGAGCGCATCCGCGCCCGTTTCCCCGAGGTGGAAAGCCTCCGCGACGTTTCCCCCGGCCAGCTCGCCTCCGTGGCGCCGCTGCTCTCCGCGGTGGTGGCGCGGCGCGCCCGCCATGTCGTGACGGAAAACGGCCGCGTGGCCGCCTTCGTGGACTCGAGCGCCCGCGGCGATCTCCCCCGCATGGGGCGCTTGCTGGTGGAGTCGCACTACAGCCTGCGGGACGATTACCAGGTGAGCTGCCCCGAGCTCGATTTCCTGGTGGAGACCGCGCTCGCCATCGACGGCGTTTTCGGCGCCCGCATGACCGGCGGCGGCTTCGGCGGCTGCACCGTCGCTATGCTTCGCCCGGAAGCCATCCCCCCCTTCCGCGAGCGGATCGTGCGGGACTTCGAGCGGCAGTTCCACGTCACGCCGGAGATTTATCCGTGCCAGCCCTCGGCCGGAGCCGGCGTGGCATGACGGAATACCCTTGTCCGGCCGCCGGGTTGGCACGAAACATGCTTCCACGATCCTGGTGGGGCATGCTTTCGCTTGCCAATTGACTGGGTGAGCGCTCGGGAGTAGTCTAGAAATACGGGGTTGTCATGACTCGCTATCTGCCAGCGCGACACTACTTGTGGTTCGGCATCGCCGCGTTCGTGTTGGCGGCTGCTTCGGCCTGGTTGGGACGCGGCTTTCGCCCCGCATTCTTCGCTGCGGGCCTATTCCTGCTTACCGCCGCGTTACTTTTCCTCCTGGCCCTGCGCCCCGCCGTGGAGATTCACGAAGGCTATCTTTCCATCGGCCGGCGCATCATCCCCTGGATGGACATCCGCCGGCTTGACCGCACGGGAAGGAATTCTCCGCTGATTGTCCGCATCACCCTGTACGACGATTCGCGCCTCCCCCTGATCTACCCCGGCGATCTCGATTCCTGCAACAGCCTGCTCCGCCACCTGCGCCGCCTTTCGCGCGACGCGCTCATCGATGGCATCCCCTACCGCCAGTATTGGGGCGAAGTTCTGGCGTCCGGCGGAGAGCGCAAACCGCTTCCGCCCCGGTACCGCATCCTCCGCCCGGAGGACGAGGCCGAAGTCGAGCGCCTCTACCAGCGGCTCAAAACGGTCGGTAATCTCGATCAGAAGAATTCCACGGACGAGAAGTAGTCCGTGGCCCGGCGTTCGCTCCGTCTCCGCCTGTTCTTCGCTTTCGCCATCGTCCTGGTGGCCCTCCTATTGGCGCGCTCCTTGTGGCTGGCGGCCCTGGGCAACGCTCTGATTCATAACGACGGGCCGGCAAAGGCCGATATCGCCGTCGTGCTGGCGGGCGAGTACCTTGGCTACCGCATGGAGACCGCGGCCTGCCTGGTCCGCGACGGGTTCGTCCCCGCGGTGCTGGTCAGCGGTCCCGGCAGTTTCTACGGCCAGCATGAGTCCGACCTGGCCATTCCGTTTGCGGTGCGCCACGGCTACCCCGCGCAATGGTTCATCGCCTTCCCGCACGAGGCGATGTCCACCAGGGAGGAGGCCGTCGTCGTCCTTGAGGAACTGCGCCGCCGCAACGTACATGGCTTCCTTCTGGTGACCAGCGATTACCACACCGCCCGCGCACAACGTATCTTTCGCGCCGCCGAACGCGCCATGGGAGGCGGTCCATCCTTCCGCATGGTGGCGGCGGCCGACAAGTACTTCACCCCAGCCTCCTGGTGGCGCAATCGCCAGGGACAAAAGACCGTCTTCTTCGAATGGTGTAAGACGTTCGCTACCTTCCTCGGGATGTGAGCCATGCGCGACTCCCTCGCCACCCTGAAGCCGTACCTCTGGCGCTACCGCTGGGGAATGGCGTTGGGCACGCTCTGCCTTGTGCTCAAAGATCTCGCGCACGTGGCCCAGCCGCTCATGATCGGCTATGCCGTGGACGCCCTCGGCAGCCGCGGCGCGTCTGGTTTCGTGCGCTACACCGCGTATCTCGTGGCGCTCGCGGTGCTCAAGGGCGTCTTTCAATTCGGGATGCGCGTGATCATCATCGGCATCTCGCGCGACATCGAATACGACCTGCGCAACGACCTGTTCCGCCACCTGGCCTCCCTCTCGCCCGATTACTACGCGCGCACCCGCACCGGCGACATCATGGCGCGCGCCACCAACGATCTCAACGCCGTGCGCATGATGCTCGGCCCCGGCGTCATGTACTGGTGCGAGACCAGCCTCACGTTTGCGCTGATTATCGCCGTGATGCTGACGCTCGATTGGCGGCTTACCCTGCTCGCCGTGGCCCCCGCCCCCGCCGTGAGCCTGGCGGTGATCTTCTTCGGCCGCATCATCCACGACCGCTTCGAGAAAATCCAGGCGATGTTCTCCGATATTTCCAGCCGCGTGCAGGAGAACCTCTCCGGCGTGCGCATGATCCGCGCCTTCGTGCAGGAACAGGCCGAGTTGCGCCGCTTCGCGGAGTTGAACCGCCAGTACATCGCGCACAATCTCAAACTCGTCCGCATCCAGGGCGTGTTTCAGCCGCTGCTCGAGACCTTGATCGGCCTGACGTTTCTGGTGGTGCTGTGGATGGGCGGCCGCGAGGTCCTGCGCGGCCGCCTCACCGTGGGCGGCTTCGTCGGCTTCAATGCCTATATGGGCCTGCTGGCCTGGCCCATGATCGCGCTCGGCTGGGTGGTCAACCTGATGCAGCGCGGCAGCGCCTCGCTCGGCCGCATTCGCGAAATCCTGCGCGAGGTCCCGTCCATTTGCGCTCCGCCCAATCCGGTATCCCTCGCGAACGTGCGCGGCGAACTCGAATTCCGCGCCGTCTCGCTCGACTACGGCAACGGTCTGGCGCTCGACGCCGTCGATTTGCGCATTCCCGCGGGCGCGACCGTCGCCGTGGTCGGCCGCACCGGTTCGGGCAAAAGCACGCTCGCCGGCCTGGTGCCGCGCCTGCAAGACCCCACCGCAGGCGCCGTCCTGCTCGATGGGGTCGACCTCCGCCGTCTCGATCCCGCCGAACTCCGCCGCCACATCGGCTTCGTCCCCCAGGAGACCTTCCTGTTCAGCGCCACCATTGCCGAGAACATCGCCTTCGGCGTGGAGCGCGCCACCCCGGAGGAGATCCGCCGCGCCGCCGAAATCGCCGGCCTGGCCGCCGATATCGAAAGCTTCCCCCTAGGTTATGAAACCATGGTGGGCGAACGGGGCATCACCCTTTCCGGCGGCCAGAAGCAGCGCACCGCCATCGCGCGCGCCATCCTCCGCGACCCCCGCATCCTGATCCTCGACGATGCCCTCTCGAGCGTGGACACGCTCACCGAAGAGCGCATCCTCACGCACCTGGCCGGCGTGATGCGCGGCCGTACCGTGATCCTGATTTCCCACCGCGTCTCGACCGTCCGCGCCGCCGGCCGCATCGTGGTCCTGGAAAAAGGCCGCATCGTCGAACAGGGCACGCACGCGGAGTTGATCGCCGCCGGCGGCTACTACGCCGGCCTCGCGCAAAAACAGATGCTGGAAGAGGAGTTGGAGGCGATTTGAGAGCAGATGGCGATGGGGGCCCACTCGTGCCTGCTGAGAGCGCACGCCCTGCCGCAGAGCGGACCCGGAGGAGAAACCCCGATGGCCGCCGTCACCCATCTGGCCCCCACCGTGGGCACCGTTGCCGCTTGCGATTTCCTGGGGATGGCCCGCGGCGACACACTGGCTGGGGTCCGAATCTCTAATCGGCCGAAGCCTGGCGGCGGGAAAGGATGGCGCGGAGCTTGCGGGAAAGGACCTCGCGGCTGAAGGGCTTGGGCAGAAAATCGACGCTGGCATCGAGGACGCCATGATGCACGACGGTATCCTCGGTGTAGCCGGAAAGGTAAAGCACGCGCATCGCGGGCCGGCTCTGGAGGAGGACGGCGGCCAGTTGGCGGCCGCTCATGTTGGGCATCACCACGTCGGTCAACAAAAGGGCAATGGCGCCGGGGTGAGCCTGGCTGATTTCGACGGCCTCGGCGCCGCTGGCGGCGGTCAGTATGGTGTAGCCCATCTGCTGCAACAGCTTGACGGTAAGGTCGCGGACGGCTTTCTCGTCTTCGACCACGAGAATGGTCTCCGTGGCGCTCGGTTTCACCTGGCCGACATCGCCGTGCAGCGTTTCCGTCAACGACTCGGCGACCATGGGGAAATAGAGCTTGAAGGTGGTTCCGCGTCCCGGCTCGCTATAGACCCAGATATCGCCGCCGGTCTGCTTGACCATTCCGTAGACCGTGGCGAGGCCCAGGCCGGTGCCTTTTCCCTTCTCCTTGGTGGTGAAGAAGGGCTCGAAAATGTGACTGCGGGTTTCGGCATCCATGCCGTGGCCGTTGTCGCTCACCGCGATCATCACGAATTCGCCCGGGGTGACGCCCATGTGCGTTCGGGCGTAGGTCTCATCGAGGTGAACATGGCCGGTCTCGATGGTGAGACGGCCGCCGAGCGGCATGGCGTCGCGCGCGTTTACGGCGAGATTGACGATGGCCTGCTCGACGTGGTTCGGGTCCGCCTTGATGTTTCCGACCCCGGGATTCAGGCCGAGCGCGAGCTCGACATCCTCGCCAATGAGGCGGCGCAGCATTTTTTCGGTCTGGGCGATGACCGCATTCACGTTGATCACCCGCGGCTGCATGATCTGGCGGCGGCTGAAGGACAGCAACTGGTTGGTGAGGGCGCCGGCGCGATCGGCCGCTTTGAGGACCTCCTCAGCATAGCCGCGCAGGGGGTCCATGGGGGAGAGCTCATCGAGGATCATGCGGTTATAGCCGGCGATGACGGTCAACATATTGTTGAAATCGTGCGCCACGCCGCCGGCGAGCCGGCCGACCGCCTCCATTTTTTGCGAGTGCATCAACTGCTCTTCCAGTTTCTTGCGCGTGCTGATATCGCTGACGAAGGCGATGGCGAACAGCCCCTTATCCACTTCCACATAGCTGAGGCTCACTTCGACGGGGAACTCGACGCCGTCCTTACGGCGTCCGGCCAGGTCCATACCGATGCCCATGTGGCGCACGCGCGGGTGGGTGAAGTAGTCGTCGCGATCCCGGCGGTGCATCCCGTGCTTGGACTCGGGGAGGAGGATCTCGATACTCGCTCCCATAAGTTCCCCCCGGGTATACCCGAACATCTCTTCGGTGCGACGGTTCGCCAGGACGATTTTTCCGCTGCGATCGACGCTGACAATGGCCTGGGACGCGGATTCGAGCAGGGCGACGACCAGCTTCTCGCTCTGATTGAACACGCTTACCATGTCCCTTTGCATGGCCGAGCCGGCCGGCCCGCTCCTCTGGTTTTCATTTGTGTCCATGGCGTAGGTGGCCCCCCCGTTAGCGCTATTCTCCGATAATCGGAGCCCAGATTGCAAGGACAATCGGGCGGATCGGCCGCGGGACGGGGGCGGAACGGGGGCGGAACGGCCGGCGGATCGGCCGGGCGGCGTGCACGGGAGGCGGATTCCGGGGGTGCTCAATCGCAGCGCAGGACCACCATGGGATCGACCCGGGCCGCCCGGCGGGAGGGCACAATGGCCGCGGCGAGGGAGGCCGCGCACAGCACGGCGATCACCACGCCGTAGGTGAGGGGGTCGCCCGGCTTCAGCCCGTAGAGCGAACCGGCGATCCATTTCGAGGCGGCGAGCGAAGCCGGCAGTCCGAGCATCACCCCCACCGCCACCATGAGCAGCGTCTGGCGAACGACCGCCCCGACGACTTGCGTGTGGCCGGCCCCCAACGCCATGCGGATGCCGATTTCGCGCGACCGCTGGGCCACCGAGTACGCCAGCACGCCGTACAGGCCCACGGCGGCCAGCAGCATGGCCAGGGCGCCGAACAGGGTCGAGATGGTGGCCAGCATCCGCTCCACGGAAAAGGTTCCGGCGATCTGCGCTTCGAGCGTGCGCATGTCGTACAGCGGGACGCTGTGGTCGATCTGCCGCGCCAGGCTGCGCAGTTCGCCGAACACGCGCGGCACATCGCCGGCGACGCGCAGATCGAGCGTGGCGGAGCGATACTCGCCCTGGAGCAGCGGCAGGTAGAGCACAGCCTCGCGGTTCTCGCGCAGATCGCGGTAGACGGAATCGCGCACCACGCCCACCACTTCCACGTTGACCCCTTCGGCCGCGGCCGATTGGAAGCGCTGCCCGAGCGGGCTTCGCCCCGGCCAGAACTTCCGCGCCATGGCTTCGTTCACCACGGCCACCACGGGCGCGCCCTGGCGGTCGAGGCGCGTGAACTCGCGGCCCTCTTTCAATTGTGCGCCGATGCTGGCAAAGTACCCCGGTCCCACCGCATTGAAGTACGCCATGGCCCGTTCGCCCGGCGCGGTGCGGTATCCGGGCACCTCGAGCGAGTAGAGCCACAGGTTGCCGGAGAGTGGGCTCACCAGCGCGGCGCTGGCGGCCTGCACTCCGGGAATGGTTCCGGCGCGTTCCATCAGTTGTTGGAACAACGCGCGGCTCTCGATGGCGGTGTAGCGGTTCGAGCCTGGATTCAACGAGGCCAGCACCACATTTTCGGGGCGAAAACCAGGCTGGATGGAGCGCAAGTTGTGCAGCGTACGGAGCAACAGACCGGCGCCCGCCAGCAGGGTCACCGAGAGAGCCACCTGCGCCACCACCAGCATGCCGCCCAGGGCCCGCCGTCCTTTCCCCGAGCCGCCGCCTTCATTCTTGAGAGCCGCGGCCACGCCCGTGCGTACCGACGCCAGCGCCGGCGCCAGTCCGAACAGGAACGCGGTCAGGCAGGTGATTCCCAGGAGGAAGGCGGCTACCGTCCAATCGGGCTGGACGTCCAGGTCCCGCGGCGCGCCGGAGGAGGCCAGGCGCAGGAGCATCTCGGGCATCCACAGGGCCAGGGTCAGGCCGCACAGCGCACCGCCGGAGGCCAGCAGCAGGCTCTCGGCGAGCAGTTGCCGCACCAGGGCCCAGGCGCCGCCGCCCAGGGCAATGCGAATGGCGATCTCCTTGCGCCGGCCCGCCGCGCGCGCCAGCAGGAGGTTGGCCACGTTGGCGCACACGATCAGCAGCAGCAGCGTCACCAGGAACAGCAGGATGGTGAGCGGCCGCTGATAGCCGAAGCGCAGGTCGTCGAAGCCCTGCCGCCCGTCCACCACCAGCAGGCGCGCCCGCTCGGCGGGCTGGCCGTGGCGCGAGGACATTTCGAAAGTGGTAGTGCGATGCGCCGCGGGAAGTTGGGCGAAGCGTGCATCGAGCGCGGCCTCGGCCCGCGCGCGCGTAATGTTGGGCGCTCGCCGCCCGAAGCATTGGAGCCAGTCCGTCCACGAAAGAAAGGGCGGCTGCACCTTGGGATCGGCCGCGCGGGCCGATACCTGGGCCGCCATCATGAGCGGAATGTAGACCTGCGCCTCGGCGCCCTGCTGGACGCCGGCGAAATTGGCGGCGGTGACACCGACGATGGAATACGGCCGCCCGTTGATCTGGATCTGCCGGCCGAGCACCTCCGGGGACGAGCCGAAGCGACGCTGCCAGAGCCCGTGGCCGATCACGCAGACGGGGTGCCCGCCGGGATGGAGATCGTCGTCGGGCCCGAGCAGGCGCCCGATCCGCGGGCGCACCCCCAGCAGGGGAAAGTAGTTTCCCGTGACCAACTGCCCGGGGACGCGCTCGGTAGCTTCGTCGCTCGACAGGTTAAACTCCATGGCCGATAGCGCGGCCAGGCCGGTCAGGGCGCCGGGCGCGTCGCGGAGCGCGGTGTAGTCGCCATAATCGAAGCTGTCGAAGATGTTGCCCTTCTTCGACACATAGCGGAGCACCACTAACTCGTCGGGCCGGTGGACCGCGAGCGAGCGCAGCATCACGGCGTTGGCTACCGAGAAGATGGCCGTGGTGGCGCCGATCCCTAACCCGAGGGTGGTCACCGCCAGGGCGGCCACGGCCGGCGAGCGCCGCAGGCCGCGAAAGGCAGAGCGAAGGTCGTTCATTGGCAGTACTGACGGTAGCGCGGGGAAAGCGTTTGGTCAATGGCGTCGGTGAGGGCTGGGTATTCGACGCGGAGGCGGAGGGCGTGGCTCCGATTGCGCCGCTAGTTTACCCCTGCGAGGCGGCCCGCGGACGGGTCGAACACGCTGGTTTGGAGCGATTCGAGGGCTTCGACCACGCGCTCCACCATGTCGTCGGTCTGCGCCAGGGCGTCGCGGGCCGATTCGACGATGCCGGCGTGCGCCTGGAGAGTCTGGTCGAACTCGTGGAGATCGGCGGCCACCCCATCCTGGAGCGTGTTGGCGCGTTGGGCGAGGGCTTGGACGCCCCGTTCGACGGCGGCCATGCGTGCGCCGATGTCCTCCAGACACCGCTCGACTGCGGCCACGCGGGCTTCGACCTGCTGCATTTCGGCGCGGAGGGCGGATTCGACCTGGGTCTCCAAAGTAGTCATGAGGTCCCTCGACACTAACCAGTTAAACAGGCTTGGCCGGGGCCGGACAAGTTCCCACTGGTAGTAGTAGTTTATGCGAAGTACCGACGGTACGTTTGCCTTGGTTAATCGCAGACGCGTTGGAAGAACGCGAGCGATTGCGCGGCGCAGGTTTCCCAGCGGAAGGTGCGGGCGCGGGAGCGTCCGCGGGCGGAGAGTTCGGCGCGGAGATCGGGGGAAAGCAGCAGGCGGGCGAGGGCGTCGCGGAGCTCCTGCTGGCTGCGCGGATCGATCAGCACCGCGGCCTCGCCGGCCACTTCGGGCAGGGACGAGACGTGGGACGTCACCACGGGGACCCCGGCGGCCATGGCTTGCACGACGGGAAACCCGAAACCTTCGTAGAGCGAGGGGTAAGCGAACACGGTAGCCGCGGCGGTGAGCGGGGCGATATCGGCCTCCGGCACATAGCCGAGGTAGCGTATGCCCGCGAGTCGCGCGGTAGTAGCGGCGGACGCCCAGCCGATGGGGCCGGCGACCACCAGGTCGAATTCGCCGCGCAGGGAGCCGGGGAGTGCGGCGAAGGCGTCGAGCAGCAGGTCGATGTTCTTGCGCGGCTCGATGGTGCCGAGGGAAAGGACGTACGGGCGCGTCAAGCCATAACGGGCGCGGACGGCTGCGATTCGGGCGGCGTCGACGGCAAAGAACGCGTCGGGGATTCCGGGGTAGATCACGGTGATGCGGCCGGGCGGGAGGTTGAGGACGCGAACGGCGTCGTTCCGGGAACTCTCGGAAATGGAGATGAGGGCATCGGCGCGGCCGAGGAGTTCGGAAAAGGCGCGGTCGGCGCGGAGGTTGGCGGCGGAGTGCAGTTCCGGCATGAGCCAGCAGGTCATGTCGTAGATGGTGGCGGTGAGGCGCGGGCGGCGCGGAGGATGGCGGACCAGGTTAGTGGCGTGAAAGACGGCGGCGCCGCGCGTGAGCCAGTCGAGCACGGGCAGCGGGGAGTAATTGGAAAGGGCGAGCGCCGCGAGTCCCGTGCCGGTGCGCCAGGGGCCGGCGATGGAGCGATGGTGCGCCAGCGGCCCCAGGCTGGCGAGCGCGGGAAAGGTGCGGATGGCGTCCGCGCCGGCGAGGGCGCGCAGGTGCGCGATCCAGTAATAGAGATAGTTCTTGACGCCGGCGCTGCGCACCAGCAGCGGCACGGCGTCGATCACCACCCGTGTCTTGCTCTCCCTATTTGGGGGTTTCGTAGCCTGTCACCGAAATAGATGGTATACTCATTCTCGCGGAATTGGAAAGGATGCCCGCCGTAGTTGTGGCGGGCTTTTTTATTGGCGCTCATGACGACTTTGGATTTTCAAAAATCGGACGGCCTGGTCACGGCGGTCATTCAAGACCAGGCCAGCAGGCGCGTCCTGATGGTGGGGTACATGAATGAAGAGGCCTTCCGCCTGACCGTGGAAACCGGCTTCGCCACGTTCTACAGCCGGTCGCGGCGGAAGCTGTGGTTGAAGGGCGAGAGCTCCGGGCATCGCCTGGCGGTGAAGCGGATTGCGGCCGATTGCGACGGCGACGCGCTGCTGGTGGAAGTGGAAGCGTTGGGCCCGGGCGTATGCCACGAGGGGTATGAGAGCTGTTTCTTCCGGCGCCTGGAAGACGGGGGCTGGAAGGTTTCCGAGGAGCGCACCTTCGATCCCGATGCCGTCTACGGAGGCCCGGCGTGAAGCTCAAGCTAGGCATTCCGAAGGGCAGCCTGGAGAGCGCGACCATCGACCTGTTCCGGCGCGCCGGATTTGCCATCACCACCAGCAGCCGGTCTTATTTCCCGGGGATCGACGATCCGGAAATCGAATGCATGCTCATCCGCGCGCAAGAGATGGCGCGGTACGTGGAGGACGGCATACTGGATGCGGGGCTGACGGGGCGCGATTGGGTGGAGGAAAACAGCGCCTCGGTGGTGGCGGTAGCGGACCTGATCTATGCCAAGCAGAGCTTCGGCAAAGTGCGGTGGGTGCTGGCGGTGCCGGTGACGTCGGGCTTCCAGGCGGTCGAGGATCTGCAAGGAAAGATCATCGCTACCGAACTGGTGGAGACTACGAAGCGGTATCTGGCGCGGCACGGCGTGGCGGCGAAGGTGGAGTTCAGTTGGGGCGCGACGGAGGTGAAGCCGCCGGTGCTGGCCGACGCCATCGTAGAGGTGACGGAGACCGGGTCGTCGCTGCGCGCCAACAACCTGAAGATCATCGACACGGTGCTGGAATCGAACACGCAACTGATCGCCAACCGGGAGGCGTGGGAGGACCGGGAGAAGCGGCAAAAGCTGGAGGACATCCGCATGCTGCTGGAAGGGGCCATCAATGCGCTGGGAAAAGTCGGGCTGATGCTCAACGTGCACCGGGACAACTTGCAGGCGGTGCTGGCCGTGCTGCCGGCGCTGAAGCGGCCCACGATTTCGCACTTGAGCGACGAGGCGTGGCTGGCGGTGAATACGATTCTCGACGAATCGACGGTGCGCCTCATCATTCCGCGGCTGAAGCAGGCGGGCGGCGAGGGAATTGTGGAGTACCCGCTGAACAAAATCGTGCTGTGATTCGCATTCTGGAGAGTAAAGATATCGGGCGCCTGCTGGCGCACCGCGGGGCCCGCCTGGCGGAAGCGGAAGCGGTGGTGCGGCCGATTCTGGAGGCGGTGCGGAAGCGCGGGGACAAGGCGCTGGTGGAGTACGCGCGCCGGTTCGACGGCTTCGCGCGCAAGACGGTGCGCGTGGCGGAGAAGGATCTGCGCGCCGCGCGCGGGAAGCTCGCGCCGGAGTTTCGGGCGGCGGTGGATCGGGCGGCGGCGAACATCCGCCGGTATGCCGAGCGGCAAATGCCGCGGGCATGGATGCGGGAAATGCCTCCGGGCGTGCGGCTGGGGCAGATCGTGCGGCCGCTCGATACCGTGGCGGCGTACATACCCGCGGGCCGGTATCCGCTGCCCTCGACGCTGATGATGACGGTGATTCCGGCGCAGGTGGCGGGCGTGGGGAACATCTGCGTGGCCACGCCCAAGCCGGTGGCGGAAATTCTTGGGACGGCGGCGATGCTGGGCGTAGGCAGCGTCTTCGAGATGGGCGGCGCGCAGGCGATTGCGGCATTCGCGTTCGGAACCCGCACCGTGCCGCGGGCGGACCGCATTGTAGGGCCGGGCAATATCTACGTGGCGGCGGCGAAGAAGCTGCTGGCGGGCGAGGTGGGGATCGACTTCGTCGCGGGGCCGACCGAGATCCTGATCATCGCGGCGGAGGGCGATCCGCGCTGGCTGGCGGCCGACCTGCTGGCGCAGGCGGAGCACGATGTGGACGCCTCGGCGGTGCTGCTGACCACGTCGCGGCGGCTGGCGCGCGCGGTGGCGGAGGAAGTCGACCGGCAGCTTGCGGTGTTGCCGACAGCGGCGGTGGCCGGCCGTGCGATTGCTAAGAATTCGGCGGTGGTGCTGGTGCGGTCGCTCGACGATGCGCTGGAGGTGGCCAACCGGTTCGCGCCGGAGCACCTGAGTATTCCGGATCGGAAACTGCTCGCGGGCGTGCGGCATGCGGGCAGCGTGTTTGTGGGGGCGTACAGTCCCGAGGCGGCCGGCGACTACGCTTCGGGGCCGAACCACGTGCTGCCGACCGGCGGCGCGGCGCGGCAGCGGGGCGGGCTGGCGGTGACCGATTATTTGAAAGTGATTTCGGTGCAGGAACTCAGTGAAGCGGGCCTGCGACGGCTGGCGCCGGCGATTACGACCCTGGCGCGGGCCGAGGGACTGGAGGCACACGCCCGGTCGGTGGAGGCGCGGGTGGGACGCCAATGAAGTCCCCCAAGTTGCCCAAGGGCGCCATCAAGCCGCGGCCCGCGGTGCTCGCCATGGCGCCGTATTCGCCGCCGACCGCGGGACGGACCGGCAAGCTGCGCCTCGACTTCAACGAGAATACCGTGGGTTGCTCGCCGCGGGTGATCGCCGCGCTCAAGGAACGGCTGGAGAGCGGGCGCCTCGCGGTCTATCCGGAATACAGCGAAGCGAAAGCGGCCATCGCGAGATATTTCCACGTACAGCCGTCGCAGTTCGTCTTCACCAACGGCACCGACGAGGCCATCCAGGTGGTCGTCAACACGTACGTGGACGATGGGCAGGAGGTGCTGGTCCTGAAACCCGCGTACGCCATGTACCGGTTTTATGCGGAGGTGGCGGGGGCGCGCATCAAAGAGGTCGCGTACCGGGAGCCGGACATGGAGTTCCCGTTGCAGGAGGTGTTGGATGCCATCACGCCGGAAACGCGCGCCGTGCTGCTGGCCAATCCCAACAACCCGACGGGCACGGGCGTTTCGCTGCTGGCGATCGAGCGCATCCTGCGGCGCGCGCGCAAGGCGGTGGTGCTGGTGGATGAGGCCTACTACGAGTTTTGCGGCGTGACCGCGCTGGCGGAGATCGAGCGGGTGCCGAACCTGTTCGTGTCGCGCACATTTTCCAAGGTGTTCGGAATGGCGGCCATGCGTCTGGGGTGCCTGTTTTCGCACGAAGGGAACATCGCCCTTCTGCACAAGGCGCAGTCGCCCTACAGCGTGAACTCGCTGGCGGTGGAAGCGGCGCAGGCGGCGGTGGAGGACACGGCCTACCTCGAAAATTACGTGGCCGAAGTGCTGGCGGCGCGGGAACTGCTGTGCCTCGGGCTGGAGCGGCTGGGGATCGGCTACGTGCCGAGCTCGGCCAATTTCGTGCTGGCGCGGTTCGGCGGGCGCGCCGTGGAGGTGCGCGATGCGCTGCGGGAACACAGCATCCTGGTGCGCGACCGCAGCTACGAAGCGCCGGGATCGGTGCGTATCACCGTGGGCACGCGCGAGCAGACGCGCAAGCTGCTGGACGCGCTGGCGGAGATCTGGAAGCGATGAGCAGGCCCCTGCTGATTTTCGATATGGACGGCGTGCTGGTGGACGTGACGGAATCGTACCGCGAGACCATCGCGCGCACGGTGGCGCACTTCGCGGGCATCGAGGTCACGCGCGCACAGATCCAGGAGTACAAGAACCAGGGTGGTTGGAACGACGATTGGCAGCTCTCGCATCACATCATCGAACGCGCCGGAGGGGTCGCGCCGTTCGAGCAGGTGAAGGAGCATTTTCAGAAGCTCTTCCTGGGCGATGGGACCGACGGGACGATTCTGCGGGAGCGCTGGATCGCGCACGCGGGCGTGCTGGAGAGGTTGAGCGAGCGCTTCCGCTTCGCGCTGTTTACGGGCCGTCCGCGCGCCGACGCGGAGTTGACGCTGCACCGATTCGCCGGCGACCTGGTGTTCGACCCGGTGGTGGGCATGTACGAAATTGCGAATCATAAGCCGGCCCCCGACGGGCTGCTGCGGATTCTGGAGCAGGAGAGCGGCTCGAAGGCGTACTACATCGGCGATACCGTGGATGATGCGCGCTGCGCCCGGGCGGCGAAGGTGCCGTTTATCGGGATCGCGGCGCCCGCGAATCCGCTGTACCTGGACCTGGTATTCCTGTTTCAGGGCGAAGGCGCGTACGCCATTGTGGACGACATCAACTACCTGGAAGAGGTGTTCGCGGCATGAGGGGAGCAACGGTCGAGCGCGTTACCAAGGAGACGCAGATTCGGGGCACGCTGCGAATCGAGGGTCGCGGAAAATACCAAATTGCGACCGGCATACGCTTTCTCGACCACATGCTGGAGCTGTTCGCGAAACACGGCGGCTTCGATTTGACGCTGCGCGCCACGGGCGACCTGGACGTGGACCAGCACCACACCGTGGAAGACGTGGGCATCGTGCTGGGCCAGTTGTTCGCACAGGCGCTGGGCGACCGCAAGGGCATCAATCGCGCGGGCTACTTTGTTCTGCCCATGGACGAGACGCTGGCCGTGGTGGCGCTCGATCTGGGGGGCCGGCCGGCATTGGTGTACAAAGACCTGCTGCGCGTGCGCCTGGTGGGCGATTTGCAAGCCGAGCTGGTGGAGGATTTCTTCGGCGGCTTCGTGAACCACGCGGGCGCGAACCTGCACGCGCGCGTGCTCTACGGGCGGTCGAGCCATCACAAGATCGAAGCCATTTTCAAGTGCTTCGCGCGCGCGCTCAAATACGCCTGCTCGAAAGACGCGCGGCTGAAGGACCAACTGCCTTCTACGAAAGGGCTGCTGTGATCGCGATTTTCGATTACGGCGCGGGCAATCTGCGGTCGGTGGAGAATACGCTGGGCGAGCTCGGCTGGCAGTACAGCCTGGTGCGGGATCGGGCGGGGTTGCGGCAGGCATCGAAGATTATTTTGCCGGGCGTGGGGCACTTCGGGCAAATGATGCGGGCGCTGGACGCGCTCGAGGTGCGCGAAACGCTGCTGGAGCGGATCGGCGCGGGCGTGCCTTTCCTGGGCATCTGCCTGGGGCTGCAGGCGCTGTTCGAGGCCAGTGAAGAGGCTCCCGAGGCGCGCGGCCTGGGCGTATTTCCGGGAGTAGTGCGGCGCTTTCCGGCCGGGGCGCGCGTGCCGCACATGGGCTGGAACGATCTGGAAGTGCGGGCGAATTCGAAGCTGGCGCACGATCTCGCGGCGCGGCCGTTCGTCTATTTCGCGCACAGCTACTACGTGCCCGAAAATGGCCTGGCGTCGGCTACGTGCACCTACGAGGTACGGTACACCGCGGCGCTTGAAGCGGGCAACGTGTTCGGCGTGCAGTTTCACCCGGAGAAGTCGGGCGCGGTGGGATTGCAGGTGATGCGGAATTTCCTGGAGATGTGACCGCGTCATGTTGGCCAAGCGAATCATTCCCTGTCTGGATGTCACGGGCGGCCGCGTAGTCAAGGGCGTGAACTTTATCAACCTGCGCGATGCGGGAGACCCGGTGGAGCTGGCGGAGCGGTACAACCGCGAGGGCGCCGATGAACTGGTCTTTCTGGATATCACCGCCTCCAGCGACGCGCGCGCGATCATGGCGGAGGTGGTAGCGCGGACGGCGCGGAAGGTGTTTATCCCGCTGGCGGTAGGCGGCGGAATCCGCTCGGTGGCGGACGCGCGGTTGATCCTGATGTCGGGGGCGGACAAGGTGTCGGTGAACACGGCAGCGGTGCGGCGTCCGGAGCTGCTCACCGAGCTTTCGCTCGAATTCGGCGCGCAAGCGGTAGTTCTGGCCATCGACGCGCGGCGGCACGGGGCGGGGCAGTGGCACGTGTTCACCCGCGGCGGGCGCGACGATGAAGGCATGGACGCGGTCGGCTGGGCGGCGCGCGGCGAAGAGTTGGGCGCGGGCGAGATTCTGCTTACTTCCATGGATACCGATGGCGTGCAGGAAGGCTTCGATTGCGCGCTGACGAGCGCGGTATCGCGCGCCACGCATGTCCCCGTGATCGCGAGCGGCGGCGCCGGCACGCCCGAGCATTTCGTGCGCGTGCTGACCGAGGGCTGCGCGGACGCGGCGCTGGCGGCGTCCATTTTCCCCTACGGGGCATACACCGTGGACCAGTTGAAGGAAGCGCTGGACCGGCGCGGCATCCTGGTGCGGAGGGCGGCATGATCTTTCCGTCGATCGACCTGATGGACGGCAAGGTGGTGCAATTGGTACAGGGGAGGGAGAAAGCGCTCGAAGGCGATTCGCCCGAGGCGATGCTGCGCAAGTTCGCCGCCTTTCCCGAAATTCAGGTGATCGACCTCGATGCCGCCATGGGCCGCGGATCGAACGATACGCTGGTGCGCCTGCTGGCATCGAAAGCGGCGGCGCGCGTGGGCGGAGGCGTGCGGACGGCCGCGCGCGCGCAGGCGCTGATGGAGGCGGGCGCGCGCAAGGTGATCGTGGGTACGGCGGCATTCACCGGCAACGGCGTGAACGAGGATCTGCTGGCAACACTGCGCGACGCGGTGGGGCGCGAGCGGCTGATTGTGGCCGTGGATTCCCGGGAGGGCCGCATCGTAGTGAAGGGCTGGCAGGAAGCCACGGCGCTGGCGGCGGAGGAGGTGCTGGGGTCGCTCGAGCCGTACTGCTCGGGGTTTCTGTGCACCTACGTGGATAAGGAAGGAATGATGCAGGGGACGGACCTCGCGTGGTTCCGGCGCCTCCGCGCGGCGACCACGCTGGAGGTGACGGCGGCGGGCGGGATCACCACCATGGACGAAGTGCGCGCGCTGCTGGCGATGAACGTCCACGTGGCTCTGGGCATGGCGATCTATACGGGGCGGTTGGGGCTGGAGGAGTTGGCGAAGCTGGGGTGACTTTCCCCGGCCCCCGGCCCCTGGCCCCCGGCCCCCGGCCCCCGGCCCCTGGCCCCCGCCGCGCTACACTGGTATTTCTCCCCATGCAAATTGAAAAAGTGTACGAGCCGCAGCGGTTCGAGCCGCATTGGGCGCAGTGGTGGATCGATTCCGGCATCTTTCACGCCGCCAGCCGTGGCGCCGCGCCCGTCTTCTCGCTGGTCATCCCTCCGCCCAATGTTACTGGCGCCCTGCACATCGGCCACATGCTCGAGCACACCGAAATCGATGTCACCATCCGCTGGCATCGCATGCGCGGCGATAACACGCTCTGGCTCCCCGGCACCGATCACGCCGGCATCGCCACCCAGATGGTGGTCGAGCGCAAACTCGCCGAAGAAGGCCTCGACCGCCGCACGCTCGGGCGCGAAAAATTCGAAGAGCGCGTCTGGCAGTGGAAGGCCGAGCACGGCGACCGCATCAAGAGCCAGATGATCCGTCTGGGCACGAGCTGCGATTGGAGCCGCGAGCGCTTCACGCTCGACCCCGGCCTCTCCCGCGCCGTCCGCGAAGTCTTCGTGCGCCTCTACGAAAAAGGCCTCGTCTACCGCGGCGAGTACATGGTCAACTGGTGCCCCGGCTGCCACACCGCCATCTCCGATCTCGAGGTGGCGCACGCCACCATCGAGGGCCATCTCTGGCACATCCGCTACCCCGTCCATGGCCTGCCCGGCCGCTTCGTGGTCGTCGCCACCACCCGCCCCGAGACCATGCTGGGCGATACCGCCGTCGCGGTCAATCCCAAGGACCAGCGCTATTTCGATCTCCACGGCCACACCGTCCAACTGCCGCTCATGGATCGCGAGATCCCCATCATCGTCGACGATCTCGCCGATCCCGCCTTCGGCACCGGCGTGGTCAAGGTCACGCCTGCCCACGACCCCAACGATTTCGAGGCCGGCCGCCGCCATAGCCTGCCCAAGATCCAGGTCATCGACGAAAACGGCCGCATGACCGCCGCGGCCGGCCCCTACGCCTCGCTCGATCGCTTCGAGGCCCGCAAGCGCATCGTCGCCGATCTTGAAAAGCTCGGCGCCCTCGCCAAGGTCGAAAACTACGCTCTCTCGCTGGGTAAGTGCGCCCGCTGCCACACCCCCGTCGAGCCGCTCGTCTCCACCCAGTGGTTCGTGAAAACCACCCCGCTCGCCGAGAAAGCCATCGCCGCCGTCGAATCCGGCCGCATCGAATTCATCCCCGCCAACTGGAGCAAGACCTACTTCGAGTGGATGTACAACATCCGCGACTGGTGCATCTCCCGCCAGCTCTGGTGGGGCCACCGCATCCCCGCCTGGCACTGCCAGGAGTGCCGCGAAATCGTGGTGGCGCGCCGCGATACTCCCGCCACTTGCCCGCGCTGCGGTTCCGGCCAGCTGGTGCAGGACCCCGACGTCCTCGATACCTGGTTCAGCTCCGCCCTCTGGCCCTTCTCCACCCTCGGCTGGCCCGACCAGACCGAAGACCTCGCCACCTTCTACCCCACCTCTCTGCTCATCACCGGCTTCGACATCCTCTTCTTCTGGGTCGCCCGCATGGCCATGATGGGCATCGAATTCATGGGCACCGAGCCCTTCCGCCAGGTCTACATCCATGGCCTGGTGCGCGATGCCGAGCGCCAGAAGATGTCCAAGACCCGCGGCAACGTGGTCGATCCCCTGGTGGTCACCGAGAAGTATGGCACCGACGCCGTCCGCATGGCCCTCCTCCAGGGCGCCGCGCCCGGCACCGATATCGTGCTCACCGAAGAGCGCATGGAAAGCTCCCGCGCCTTCGCCAACAAGATCTGGAACGCCGCCCGCTTCCTCTTCTCCAAGATGGAAACGTCCGGCGTCGAGCCCTGGCTCCCCGACAGCCTGGAAAAGTTCCTGCCCGAGGCCGGCCCCGACACCCTCGAGACGCGCATCGAGGACCGCTGGATCTTCTCCCGCCTCAACAATTGCGCCGAGCTGGCCAATCGCGCCATCGAGCAGTACCGCTATCACGAAGCCGCGCAGGTGCTGTGGCACTTCTTCTGGCACGAGTTCTGCGATTGGTACATCGAGCTCAAGAAGCTCCGCTTCCAGGAAAACTCCGGACTCACTCCCGGATGGCGCAACACGCTGGCGGCCTTCGAGACCGCGCTCCGCCTGCTCCATCCCGCCATGCCCTTCCTCACCGAGGAGCTGTGGCAGCGCCTCGCCGGCAATCGCCCCACCCGCCCGGTGTCCATCGCGCTCGCGCCCTACCCCCAATACCGTC
>JADGNR010000578.1 GCA_017883415.1 Bryobacteraceae bacterium
TTGCGACAACATCGTCGCGCTCTCCGCGGAGTTAGCCGTGCACCGCCGACGGCTCTACAAAGGGCGTCACCGGTTGGAGCCGATTGCATCTCTCTGAATTTGCAAGCTTCCGGTTCTATAACGCTCAGGGCCTTGAGATGGTGCTGCAGAAATATGATCCGCCGCGGAAACTGGCCGCGGAGATGAATCCACAATCTCGACGACGGGATGAGAAGCGCAAGGAGAGCCAGTCGCATGAGCAAGAGCGAAAAGGCAAGCGAGTTTGAGAACTTCAAAGAAGAACTCGAATTCCGACTTTGGGCCCCGACAGAATGGGAGGCGATCTGCCGGAGCAACATTGCACCCACCATTCTATGGCCACCTGGCTATTCACGCTCGCATGCGACAACTGGCGGCTTTGCACCTTGTTCAGCGAAGCATTCGCTTGTCACATTGTCCAGAAATCGGGTTCGGGGACATGTGCCGCAGCAGGATCCCGCCAATAACCTGATGGACCAGAAGAAGACTTGAACGAAGCCGCTGTGCGGCAGACGCTTCGCGTGTGCGTGTACCAGCATCAGCATGATCCCGGCATATTGTTGAGTCGCAGAGAAAGGAGATCCCTGTGACCCAACTTCGCAAGATGATGCTCGAAGAACTCGTGCGTCGCAACTACGCTCAGACAACCATCGACTGTTACGTCCAAACCGTCGCGCATTTCTCCCATTATTTCCACCGACCACCCGACCAGTTAGGTCCGGAACACATCCGCCAGTACCAGGCGGCATTGTTCACGGAGTTCAAGTTGGCGCCAAACACGGTGAACCAACGGCTCGCAGCCCTGCGCTTCTTCTACGTCAAGACTCTGAAAAAGGGCTGGAGTACCGCGGAGACCCCTTATCCGAGGAAGGTGTTGAACCTGCCGATGGTTCTCAGCCAAGAGGAAGTCGCACGACTGATCGACTCCGCGCGCACGCCGTTGCACCGCATTC
Source organism: Bryobacteraceae bacterium (assembly GCA_017883415.1). Taxonomy (GTDB): domain Bacteria; phylum Acidobacteriota; class Terriglobia; order Bryobacterales; family Bryobacteraceae; genus JADGNR01. Next base: position 972 of record JADGNR010000578.1, read on the forward strand.
TGCTGATGATTCTCTATTCCACCGGTATGCGCCGCGCGGAACTGACCCGCTTGAAGGTCACCGACGTGGACAGCCAGCGGATGGTGGTTCACATTCACGGCGGCAAGGGGCGGAAAGATCGCGACGTCATGCTCAGCCCCGTACTTCTCGCGGCCTTGCGCGAATACTGGCATGGACTGAAGCACAAACCATCGGACTGGCTGTTCCCGGGCACACGCGGCCATGCCGCTGAGTTTCCCATCTCCGTCAAGACGGTCTACCACGCATGCCAGCATGCTGCGCGCCGCGCCGGTCTCCAACAGAAGAAGGTTCACCCGCACAGCTTGCGACACTGCTTCGCCACTCATCTACTCGAGGCTGGGGCCGACCTGCGCACGATTCAGCTCCTTCTCGGACATAGCGATCTGGAAGAAACCACCATCTACCTGCACCTCTCGCAACGTCATATCGGCGCTACCGCCAGCCCTCTGGACGCGCTCTCTCTTGGAAAAAAACAAGAGAAGTAAATGAAGCGGCAGCAATGGGAGGTGGCCGATCTGATCCGTGTGGCCGGACATGATTTCATCGAGCAAAACCGCCACTGGCTTACAGCACAACATCTGAAGGTGCTGCGCGCCATCGAACGTTGTCGCACCATCGCTCTCGGTGGGCATTTGGATGAGTGTCCCCACTGCGGCTATCGCACAAGCTCGTTCAACTCGTGTCGCGATAGACATTGCCCAAAATGCCAGGGCAATGCCCGACAGCGATGGCTGGAAGCACGCCGTAACGAGCTTCTGCCCACGCCCTATGTTCATATGGTCTTCACCGTGCCCAGAGAACTTACCTCCCTGGCGCTGCAAAACAAGAAACTCTTCTACGATCTGCTGTTTCACGCCAGCGCAGAGACACTGCAAACCATAGCCGCCGATCCCCTCCGTCTCGGTGCCGAAGTCGGATTCTTCAGCGTGCTTCACACCTGGACTCAGAAGCTCGAGTTTCATCCCCATATCCATTGCGTGGTTCCTGCTGGCGGATTGTCTTTCGATCACACGCAATGGATTCGTTCTCACTCTCGATTCTTTCTACCAGTCGACGTACTGAGTCCCGTCTTTCGCGGCAAGTTCGTGGCCGGCCTCAAGCGCGCCTTCTCCAGCCACCAACTGGCGTTCCATGGAAAACTGAAGCTACTGGCTGCCCCCAAGGCCTTTGCCGCATTCCTCCGGCCATTGTTCCGTCATCCATGGGTGGTCTACTGCAAACCACCCTTCGGAGGTCCCGAACATGTTCTGAAGTACCTGGGCAGCTACACCCATCGCATCGCCATCTCCAACCACCGCCTGATCTCTTTAGACCAAGACCAAGTCACCTTTCGCTGGCGCGACTCCGCCCATGGCAACAAAAAAAGAACCCTGACAATCTCGCTTACGGAGTTCTTGCGTCGCTTCCTGCTCCACGTACTCCCGCACCGTTATGTCCGCATTCGCCACCAAGGCTTCCTCGCCAACCGACGACGCGCATCCGTCCTGCCCCTCTGCTTCGCCTTGTTGACGACCGCATCAGCACAGGTCCCGACTGCCGCTCGCAACTCTTCGCCTCCCGCATCCTGGACCTGCCCTCATTGCGGCGCCACGATGGTCGTTATCGAACGCCTCACATCTGCCCAGCTCTTCTTGCGCTCTCCGCCGCAACCAATGGTCGGCAAAGCATCATGACCAACCTGTTCACAGCTCGAACCAACTCCGTGTTCCAGCACGCTCAGGCTTCGTGTGCCTCCGATCGCGAAACACCACCCTTGTCACGAGTCTTTCCCTCGAATCCAACCCGCCTATCCGCCCATCCTTCCCGATCACACGCTCCTTCGGCGCACGCTTGCTTCACGAAAACCTCGCGTTTGCTCACAGCCTACGTGTGAAATCGCATTGAATACCCATGGGTGTGGAAGGCTTCCTTCAAGTCGCTGTATCAAAAGCGTACCGGCGAACCGCATCAAACCCGCTCCGGCGGCAGCCTGGCGCCGGTACGCTTCCGATACAGCCCTAGGACTT
>JADGNR010000290.1 GCA_017883415.1 Bryobacteraceae bacterium
CGAGCACTACACTCGCCAGCCGGAGAACCGCTGGCTGCTCAAAGACTTCGACGAGGCGGGCCAGATCATCCCGCTTCGCTCGATCGAGTGTTCCCTCCCCCTGGCGGAAGTCTACGACAAGCTGGAGTGGATCGCCACCTGACGTGCGCATTCGCTTCCTGACTTCCACCCCGCTCGATATCCGCCACGGCAGCGGCACCTACGTGGGAATGCAGGTGCTGGCCCGGGCACTCGGCAACCTGGGCCACACCGTGGATTTTGAAACGCCGCGCGTGCATCTGCCGGTATACACGCTGGAGCGGCTGATCTTCAACCGGGGCCTGCGCCCGAAGGCGGAATACGATCTCACGGTGGGCTTCGACATGGACGGCTATCGCATCGCTGCGGAGGCCGGGCACGTGGCCGCGCTGAAGGGGGTCGTCGCCGACGAGGTTCGCTTCGAAACGGGGCTCACGCGGCTCACCATGTCGATTCAGGCGCGATGCGAGCGGCTGCACGTGCAACGGGCGGAACGAGTGCTGGTGACGAGCCGCTATTCGGGCGAGCGGGCATGCGAGTTCTACGGACTGCGGCGGTTCCCCGCGGTGGTGCCGGAGCCGATCGATTTGGGGGAGTGGCGGCGCATGCTACAGGAGCATCCGGCGGAGTCCACCGGGTTCACGGTGCTGTTCGTGGGCCGGCTGTACCGGCGGAAGCGGGTCGAGGTGCTGCTGGGCGCGGCCGCGCGCCTGCGTGCGCGCATTCCGGAGCTGGAGGTGCGCATCGTGGGCGACGGTCCCTGTGCGGGCCGGCTCCGCGGGTTGGCGCGGGATCTGGGCGGGACAGTGACCTGGCTGGGCGACGTGACGCGATCGGAACTGGCCGCCGAATACAACCGGTGCGACATATTCTGCCTGCCCAGCGTGCAGGAAGGCTTCGGCATTGTGCTGTTGGAGGCCATGGCGGCGGCGAAGCCCATTGTGGCGGCGCGCGCGGGAGCCATTCCGGAGGTAGCGCCCGACAGCCTGCTGGTGGCGCCGGAGAGCGAGGAAGCGCTGGCCGCGGGATTAGAGGAGTTAAGGTCTCCCGAGCGAAGGTCGGCGCTGGGGGCGCCAGGCGCCGCGTACGTGGAGCGGTTCGACGCGCCGCTGGTGGCGGGGCAGTTTCTAAAGGCGGCGAGCCCTACCGGTAGTTCAGCGAGATCGTGAAGGACACGGACTGCGCGGCGGTGTCACGGCTCACCACATAGGTGACGATGCTGGACTTGGAGGCCATGGACTCCATGAGCGTCGTGGCAAGGTTGCCGTCCAGCCTCCCGGCGTTGATCTGGAAGGCGCCGGTCGCCGCGGGCGGTTGGCGGGAGAACCACACCCGGAATTCGACGCGGCCGGATTGAGCGGGAGTCCAGGGCGGCGTTTCAAAAGGCGTCATACGTTCCACCGGGGTGCTGGCCACCTGGTGCGTAGTCCCGTCGGACGCGTGCGCGGTAATCACCAGGTAGCCGCTGTCGTTGGGAACGATCTCGAACTTCACCGGCGTGGTGGCGTCGAGGCTCTGTTCCGGGTCCGCATCGGCGAACTCGCCGTCCGGGAGTTTGCGCAGCAAGCGGTACTGCACGCCGAGATGGACGGGCGGCGACTGGAGGGCCGCCGGCGCTGCGGCCCTGGAAAGCGCGGAGGGGGCGGCCCGTATACCCTGCTGGATCTGCTGGCGCGCCTGGACGGCGGTCTTTTGTTGTCCGGTCTGGGCCTTGGCCTCCTGCTGGGAAGCCGCGGGTGCGGCTGCGTCCTGGTCGAGGAAACGGCTACCGACCACCTGCTTAGAGAGCGCGCCGCCATAAAAGAGGGTGATGGCGTCCGCCGGGAGCACGCCGCCAGCCACTCCCGCGGGAGCAATAGCGCGAAGCACGCGCGGCTCGGGCGGCGCGGTTGCCATGCGAAGCCGCGGCGGCTCGGGCAGGGTGGGCGGCGGGGGTGCAGTCGCCGCAACCGTCGCTGGCGCGGGTGGAAAAGCCTTCTTGGCCCGCTCGGGGACCGGTGGAGCGCGCCGCGCCGGCTGGTCTTCGGCCCGCGGTTCGGGCTGTTGCGCGGCGGGCGATTCCGCGGCCGGCGGAAGCTGCACTTGAGCCACCGTCATAGGCGCCGGCCCGTGGCGGCGCGCGACGAAGACTCCGGCCACGGCCACGAGGGCCATCGCCGCCACCGCTAGCGCGGCCGGACGCCGCCACCAACCGGGCAGATGGAACCATTTCGGAGGGGGAGCGTCGAGCGCCGCGAGCACCTGCGCCCGGGCCGCGGGATCGCGCAGGAGGTCGGCGAGCGATTGCTCCCGCGCCAGGGCGTCGAACAGTTGCTGGTCGTCGAGCGCGGCGGCGAACAGCGCCTCCCGCTCCTCGGCGGTGAGCGTGCCGGTGGCGTATCCTCCCAACAGTTTCTGGATGGTGTCGCGGTTCATCGCTTGCCCGCCTCCCAATCCCCGCCCATGAGCTCGAGCAGATGTTTGCGGCAGCGGTGGTCCCAGGTGTAGACGGTGTTGATGGCGGCGGCTCCCATGATCTTCTGAATTTCCGGGAAACTCCTTCCCTGCAATTTGAGACGGACCAACTGGCGGCAGCGTTCTCCCAATTGGCCGACGGCGCGGGTGAGGCGCTCGAGCATCTCTTTTCGTTCCAGGTAGCCGGCGGGATTGGCCTCCAGGTCGGGCAATTGAATATCGGTGATGGATACTTGCGTGTATTCGCCGCGCCGGACCGCCTTGCGGCGCAGGCTCATGATCTTATAGCGGACGATCTGGAGCGCGAGGGGCAGCAGGTCTTCGGGGCGCTCGAGGTGCGCGTACTTTTCATGCAGGAGCATGAGCGTTTCCTGAGCCAGATCTTCAGCGGCATCCCTCGCTAGATGAGATGCCGCGAAGCGGACAATCCTTTCACGAAGCTGGGCGAGGATCTGATCGCGCTCCACCGGTTTCACCGACTCCGGGCGGTCCCGGTTGCAGGCTAACACAGGGTGCAAGCCCGTGCTACCGGCTTGCTACAATTCCGATGTGGCCCGCGTCCTGATGGTTTCGCCGGAGGCAGCGCCGCTCGCCAAGACGGGCGGCCTGGCCGACGTGGTGGGGGCCCTGCCCACCGCCTTGGGCGCGTACGGCGATGAGGTGGCGGTGGTGATGCCGCGCTACGCCGGCATCGATTTGAAAGGCGCGCGGCGGGTGTACGATTCGCTGCCCGTGTACCTGGGGCGGGCGCGGTTCGACACGGCGATCTATCAGGCGGCCGAAGCCTTTCCGTTCTACCTGGTGGATTGTCCGCCGCTCTACGACCGCAAGGGGCTCTACGGCGAATCGGGCGTGGACTATCCGGATAACCATATTCGCTTCGCGGTATTTGCCCGGGCCGCGCTGGGCGTGGCGCGCTTTCTGTTCCGCACGGACATTCTGCACTGCCACGACTGGCAGTCGGCGCTGGTGCCGGTCTATCTGAAGACCATGTTGGCGAGCGACCCGACGTTCCTGGGCGTGAAGACGCTGTTTACCATCCACAACCTGGGGTATCAGGGGCTGTTCCCCAAGACCGCGCTGGCGGAAGTGGCACTCAATGCGAGCGTGTACCGGCCCGACGGCATGGAATTCTTCGGGAAGGTGAGCTACATCAAGGGCGGCATCGCGTTCGCCGATGGGCTCTCGACGGTGAGCCCGACTTACGCGCGGGAGATACAGACTCCGGAGTATGGCTTCGGGCTGGACGGCGTGTTGCGCGCGAGGACCGCGGTGCTCGAGGGAATCCTCAACGGGGTGGATTACCGCGACTGGAACCCGGAAACCGACCGGTTCCTGCCCACGCCCTACTCGGCCGGGGATCTGGGCGGCAAGAGAATCTGCAAACGGGAGTTGCTGCGGGAATTCGGTTTGCCCGAGGCGGCCATGGAGCGGCCGCTGATCGGGATGGTGTCGAGGCTCACGAGCCAAAAGGGCGCGGACATCCTGGTGGAGGCGGTCGACGGCATCGTAGCCGAAGATGTATACCTGGTGGCGTTGGGGTCGGGCGAGCCCAGGTACGAGGAATCTTTCCGGAGCATGGCCGCGCGGTATCCGGACCGCATTGCGGTGCGCATCGGCTACGACAACCCACTGGCCCACCGGGTGGAAGCGGGAGCCGACATGTTCCTGATGCCCAGCCGCTACGAGCCATGCGGGCTGAACCAGATCTATAGTTTAGGATACGGAACGGTACCGGTGGTGCGCGCGACCGGCGGCCTGGATGATACCATCGAAGAGGGCATCGGATTCAAGTTTGCGGAGTATTCCGGGGCGGCGCTGCTGGAAGCGGTCCGGAGCGCGGTGCGGGCGTTCGCCGACGGGGACGCCTGGCGGGAAACGATGCGCCGCGGCATGGCCAAGGACTTTTCGTGGAAGAAGTCGGCGGGCGCTTATTCGGCGCTGTATCAACGGCTTGCGGGGCGGAGGTGAATCCTTTGGCCCCCGGCGGGACTCTAATTGCATAGGAGACAAAATGGCAGGGCAGAACACACTAACCTTTACCGATGGCAGTTTCGACCAGGATGTGCTGCGGTCGGACGTACCGGTTCTGGTGGATTTCTGGGCCGAATGGTGCGGCCCATGCCGGCAGATGGGGCCGACGATCGATGTGGTGGCCACGGAGTATGCCGGCAAAGTGAAAGTAGGCAAAGTGGACGTCGACGCCAATGGCAACGTGGCCATGCGGTATAACGTTCGCGGGATTCCGACGCTGTTGCTGTTCAAGGGCGGGCAAGTGGTGGAGCAGCGCGTGGGCGCGGTAGGGAAGTCGGAAGTGCAGAAGATGCTGGACCCGCACGTGGCGGTGAAAGCGGTCTGAATTCGGAACCGGGGCCCGGCAGGCGGGCCCCGGTTTTACTTTGTCACCGCACGCCGACGGGCACGCGGGTACGCTCCCGATTCCACTCCTGGTCCATGGCGGCGCCCACATCCTCCTGGCATTTCACGCAGTAGCGGGCCCAGGGCAGCACGTTCAGGCGCTTGGCGGGGATAGGCTCCTCGCAGCTCAGACAGATGCCATAATCGCCGGAATCCAGGCGGTCGAGAGCCGCCTCGATCAACCGGAGCTGGGCGTAATCCAGACTGTTGAGATGCAGCGAGACGAACTCGTCGTGCGAGAGTTGGGCCTGGTCCTCTTCGGCGACCCGGCCGATCTTCGCCATGGTATCGAACTTGATGCCCAGGGCGGACATGACCTGCTGGCGTTTCTCCAGCAGCACGATGCGGCTTGCGCCGGTATCCACCAGAGCTCGCGGGATCTTTCTCATTCGGCCCTCCCCGCCGCTGCCAATTTCGGACAACGGACACTTTTAATCGCGAGAAAGAAGGTAACAGAGTTCTCGGCTGAATACAATACCGAATGTTGCAGTGCACCGAAGGAATAGGGGATTTACCGGAGGGGAGGGAGTCGGCTCGACGCGGAGACGCGGAGGGCCACGCGGAGAAGCAAAAAGAGAATTGAGGTTCGGCAATCTTCCGCCGTGCGCCCGAGCCTTTGAATTACGGAGCGGGCGGAGTTTTGGAGAAACCAGTTCCTTCTCCGCGTAGGTCTCCGCGCCTTCGCGTCTCCGCGTCAAGGTGGATACTGGTTGGCGAGACACACGCGCCCGGCGGACGCGGTGCGGTAGCTCACAGCACCGCGGAATCAGATTTGTTACCATTAGGATGGCCGCAAGGCCATTCTTCCGCCTCGGGCCCGAAGCAATGGGCGGAAGCTTTTTCTATTCATGTCCTCAAATTTAGCGCTGGCGTTCGTGGCGGCTCCGTCCGCCGCGCACCGCTTCACGACCCTGTTTGCCGCGACGCCGTTCGCCGGCATCCATCAACTGGGGTGGTTCGACTGGGCCATGCTGATCCCCTATTTCACGGTCCTGGTGATCCTCTCGATTTACGGTATCCACCGCTACGAAGTGATCCGCACCTATTTCAAGCACCGGAAGAAAGCGGTCACGGGGCCGCCGCAGCATTTCGACGTACTGCCGCCGGTGACCATCCAGCTCCCGCTGTACAACGAGCGGTACGTGGTGGAGCGGTTGATCGAAGAGGTGCTGAAAATCGAATACCCGAAGGAACTGCTGCAGATTCAGGTGCTGGACGATTCCACCGACGATACGGCGCCGTTTGCCGAGGCCCTGGTGGAGCGGTACCGGAACATGGGATACCCGATCGAATACCACCACCGGTCGAACCGGCACGGATTCAAAGCCGGGGCGCTGCAAGCGGGGATGCAGACGGCGACGGGGCAACTGATGGCGTTGTTCGACGCGGATTTTTGCCCACCGTCCGACTTCCTGATGCGGACCGTACATTTCTTCGCCGATCCCACGGTGGGGGTGGTGCAGACGCGCTGGAGCTATCTCAACCGCGACTACAACTTCCTGACGGAAGTGGAGGCCATGCTGCTGGACGGCCATTTCATTCTGGAGCATGGGGCGCGGTCGCGCGCGGGATACTTTTTCAACTTCAACGGGACGGCCGGGATTTTGCGGAAGCAGATGATCGACGACGCGGGGGGGTGGCAGCACGATACCCTGACCGAAGATTCGGACCTGAGCTACCGCGCGCAGCTCAAGGGCTGGCGGTTCGTGTACTTGCCGGGGCTGGATTGCCCCTCGGAGCTGCCGGTGGAGATGCACGGGTTCCAGGTACAGCAATCGCGCTGGGCCAAGGGGCTGACGCAGGTGGCCAAGAAGCTGCTGCCCGCCATCCTGCGCGCGGATGTGTCCAAGCGCATTAAAGCCGAGGCGATCCTGCACCTGACGCCCAACATCTCCTATCCGCTGATGATCGTGATTTCGGCGCTGATGCTGCCGGTGATGATTGTGCGCTTCTACATGGGCGTGTGGCAGATGGTGCTGATCGACCTGCCGCTGATCGCGGCCTCGTTCTGGTCGATCTCGCTGTTCTATGTGGTGGCCCAGCGGGAGCTGTACCCCAAGAACTGGAAGCGCTCGATCTTCATGCTGCCCATGCTGATGGCGGTGGGAGTAGCGCTGACGATCATCAACACGCGCGCGGTGCTGGAGGCGCTGTTCGGCATCGAGACGAGTTTTGTGCGCACGCCGAAATTCGGGGTGGGCGACCGGCAGGTGAACCTGGAGACCAAGAAGTACCGGCGCCGCAGCGGGTGGCTGCCGTACGCGGAGCTGGCGGTGGGCACTTACTTTCTGGGGATGATTGTATTTGCCATCGAGACCTACAATTACCTTTCGATTCCGTTCCTGCTGCTATTCGTCATGGGGTACTACTGGGCGGGTGTGTCGACCTTGTACCAGGAGCACCAGGGACGGATGCAGTGGCTCAAACAGCGGAAGCTGGAGCTGGCGCGGACGGCGTAAGGCGCTCCCGGGAAGACGCAGTCAGTGCGGGTAGAGTGGACCTAACTGCGTGCATGCATCCCGCCGCTTGCTGGCGGTGATGTATGCTGAGCGGGGCGGAGCGATTCGCATCCTCAGTGCGCGCCCG
>JADGNR010000579.1 GCA_017883415.1 Bryobacteraceae bacterium
CCGAACGCGGCCGAACTGTCCGGGAAGCACCGTGTGCCGGGGGTTGGGGAAGCGGGCCTGCAACTCGAGGGTCGCGGTCTTGGGGTCCACCTGGTTCTGCGTATTCTCAATCCGGCCGCGATGAAGGAAGCGGGTCTCATCGGCCAGAACCAGTTCCAGCGATGCTTGCTCGGGCGTGCGCAGCCGCCGCTGGTTGGCGAGATATTGCGACTCGCTGATCTTGAAGCGCACCCAGATCGGGTCGAGGGGCACGATGGTGGTGAGCGGCTGCGGCGAGGTGGGCGTAACCAGGCCGCCGACCGGCACCAGGGTGTCCCCGGCCAGCCCGCCGATGGGCGCGCTGATGGTGCCGTACTCGAGGTTCAGGCCGGCGTTGCGCAAGGCCGCGCGCAGCGACTCCACCTTGCCCTCGTTGGCGGCGATCTGGGTCTTGGTGGAGACGCGAGTGGTTTCGACGTTCGCCCTGGCGGCGCGCACGCTGGCTTCGGCCGCGCGCAAAGCCGCGGTGGCGGCATCCAGATCCTGCTTCGAGGCGGCGTCCTGCTCTACCAGGGGCTTCAACCGCTCGTAGTCCTGCTTCGCCTTGACCAGGTTCGACTCGGCGGACGCCAGGTTGGCCTCGGCCTGCAACAGGGAAACCTGCTGGCGCGCGAATTCCAGGTCCGCTTCGCTCTGCCGCAAATTGCCGGCCGCCTGTTGGACGGCCGCCTGGTAGGGACGGAGGTCCAGAATGTAGAGCGGCTGGCCTTCGCGGACTTGCGATCCGGGTTGGAACAGCCACTTTTCTATGTACCCGGCGACGCGCCCGCGCACCTCCACCAGATTGCGCGCGTAGGTTTGCGCCGGATACTCGGAGAAAATGGGAACGTCGGAGGCGGCGACTTCGGTCACCTCGACCGGTGGAGCAGGCGGCGCACCGGGCTGGTTCTGGGCGTGCGAACTGCACCCGGCTCCGGCGCAGACGCCCGCGATCGCCACAGCCAGGGCGCACAGCAGCGACCCTTCAGTTCGGTAAGTCGGCATACCCAGTCTCTATTCGATGCACCAGCCCGCCCGCGCGGTGCGCGAGCGTTTCCACGGCCCCGCCAGTAACGAGCCGGCGGCTCACGGGCTGCGTCTACTGCCGGGGGAGGTCGGGCACGCGCAAGGCGTACAGCTTCTGCGAAGTCTTGAGCAGCGCCTCCGCTTTCGGCATGCTCTCGATGGCCTTGTGAATCTCGGCATCGTCCATCCACCGGGCGCGCTCGGCGGTCTTCTTGTCGAACGCCCGGAAGTAGAGCTCGTAACGGATCTGCTCGCGCAGCCAATCCTGCGCATTGGCCAGGTCCGCGTCGGTGAAGGTGAAGGGGGGTGGCTGCTTGTGCAGGAACTCCTTGAAGCGCGCCATGGTATCGGAATCCGGTTGCCAGCCCGCCGGCAGGCCGGGCTTGGCGGCGCCGAAATAAACGCTCCCGAAATGGTAGAACGCGCCCATATTCAGGAGACGGCGCTGGAAGAGGCTCAGCTTCGGGCTGTCGTATTTCTCGTCCGGAGTAATCCCTCCGCCGCCGAAGACCTTGCGCCCCGCGTCGGTGGCTTTCACGTCGTCGGTATTGGTCGGATTCGTACGGTGGGAATAATAATCGAAGAACGACTGGTGTTGATAATCCCGCTGGATCAGCCGTCCGCTCGGGGTGTAATAGTGGGCAATGGTGAGCAGCAGGGCGGCGCCTTCGGAAAGGGGAAACTGGGCCTGCACCAGCCCTTTTCCAAACGTGGTTTCTCCCAGCAGCCAGGCCCGGTCGTGATCCTGGAGGGCGCCCGATACGATCTCCGACGCCGAGGCCGAGAGGCGGTCGATCAGCACCACGATGGGGTATTTCTGGGCCGCCGCTTGCGCCTTGGCGCGGAAAACCTGTTCCTGTTCGGCGCGTCCGCGGTGCGACACCACGGTCTGGCCGTTGCGCAGGAATCGTCCGCCCAGGGCCACGGCCTCATTGACCAGGCCGCCCAGGTTGCCGCGCAAATCCAACACCATGCCGCTCACCGACGACTCACCCAACTTCTGCAGCTGCGCGTCGACGTCGCGGCCGAGATTCTGAGCTTCGAAGCTGGTGACCTTCAGATGCACGATGCCCGGCTTGAGCCAGAACGCGTCCACCACGGAGGTCTCGATCTCGCCACGCGTCACGGTCACGGAGACCGGTTCGGCCGCCCCATCGCGCCGCACGCTGACGCGGACCTGGGTGCCACGCGGGCCGCGCAGCATTTCCGCCACCGCCTGGGAATCGAGCGTAGTGGCGTCTTTGGCATCCACCGCCACAATCCAATCGCCGCGGCGCAAATCCGCGTTCCAGGCGGGCGAACCGGTGAAGGGCTCCATCACGACAGTTTTGGGGCCATCCATGGTAATCTGCATGCCCACGCCGAAATACTGCGCGTGCTGCCGGCGCTGCATGTCGCGGTACTCCGCCGGGTCGACGAAATTGGAATGCGGATCGAGCGTGTGCAGCATGCCGGGAATCGCGCCGCCCACGTTGTGGTCGCCATAGAACGCCTTTTCCGAGGAGACGGGATCGGCGTAGTTCTGCTCGACCAGCGAATAGACCGCCGCGACGGCCTTCATGCTGCGGTCCAGATCCTCGGTGTTGGACGAGGCCGCGTGGGCGCGCAGGCCGGGCCAGTAGATGGGCGCCATCAACACCAACACGGCGAGAAGCAGGGTTACGAATAGCGTGGTCTTGTTCTTCATGGCTTTGACGGGCGGCGCCCCCCTAGTGAAATGGTAACAGATGCGCGATGGAGGCGGTTTTCCCTTCCTTAGCATCTATTATAGCCCGCGAGTCGGCTTTGACGCGGCGCTCGCGGCGGCGCGGAGGCGCGGGGGCGCGGAGGCGCGGGGACGAGGAGGCGCGGGGACGCGGAGAAAAGCGCGGAGAAGTACCAAGGAAGGGGAAAACCCTGAGGGCACGGAGGATTCGGAGGTCAGGAGGAGGCGGAGG
>JADGNR010000291.1 GCA_017883415.1 Bryobacteraceae bacterium
ATACCTTCCCCGGCCGTCGTTCGTCTCCCGCAAACAGAGCAGGCTCTCCACAATGCCCCGCAGGTCGCGAATGGAAACCTGCTCATCCAGCAGGTTTCGCAGAATCGACGTCAGCAGCCAGCGGAACGAATCCCCATTGGGGGCGTTCCGTTCTTCCGCCAGGCGGATCAAGTCGGGCGCTTCTTTCTTCAGCCGGTCCGCCAAATACTGGACCACGGGAGCGGCCAGAAAACTGCCCGCTTGCGACCGCACCGCGCGCTCCACCGATTCCACCAGGTAATCCGGGAAGTTCGGCGTGCCCGACTGCGGCGCGCGAAAGGCAGGCAGGCGCAAATCGTTGAGGCGAATCCGAAACTCGCCTTTCTGCAGTTCCTTTTGGCCGCCCGCCACTTCCATTTCCTTCAACACCAGGCCTAAGTCTCCACTCAGCCGCGATACCATGGCCCCCCAATTCCGGGAGCCGGCCTGTTCCTTCTCCGATTGGGTGGCGTCCAGATCCACCGCCGGGCCCAGCCGCAAATCAGGCGACTCCTCCAGCGCCTGTTCCACGCAGGTCTCCGCGAACTGTGCGCCGGGAGCGGTCCGGTGCCTTTCGGCAAATTCCCGCCCGCGCTCGATGGCAAAGTTCCACCGTGCGAAAGCCGCCAGGTATTTCTCGAAAAACCCGGCCGGCCAACCGTCTTCCAGCTTCCATTGGGCGGCAATCCGGCCGGTCAGTCCAGGCGTGAGAAGACACGCGCGGCTGCGATACAGGGCCCCGGCGACTACCGCTGCGATCTCCTGGGCGGGGAGTTCGGCGAGCGCCGGGGCGGGCCACCATGGTTGCCGGCAGGGTTGTCCGTCCACCAGCAGGCGAAACAGGTTCGGTCCCCAGGACTCCTCCGCCGGCATCAGCCTGACCTGGACGGAGATTTCCGCCGGCAGCCCCAGGTCGTCGCCCAACTCCGCCGCGTACTGCGCTACGTAGATCTCCAGATCTCTGCGCCTTTCCGAGACCTGCGGAGCGAACGCCGCCATCTCCACGAGCAGACTGATCGCTGGGGGAATGAGGTCAGCCAACTTCTCCCTCGATTCTCGCCACCAAAGCCGGCAGGATCTCGCGCTCCGATAAGACCGCGGCCGGCGCCGCAAATCCGCGGACAAACGGCCTGATTTCCGCGCGCGTGACCAGCCTGGTCCCGGCATGCGCCGCCATCGGCTTCAGTGCGGCTTCGAGTGCCGCCGCCACGTTCCGGCTGCCGGGCGAGGGCGCGCGCGGAACAGGTTCTGTCCAGGTGCGATCGATCGAGGCCTCCACCCCGGCCTCCAGCGCCGCGCTGAGCCTGGTCACCAGGTGGGGAAGCTCCGGATTGTTGCCCGCAAGAGCCGTGCGTAGTTGCGGCAGCGAGCGGATCTCCTCGACCGTGCTCACCAGATCCCTACCTTCGGATCGCCCGCGCTGAAACGCCGCGACGATGGGGGCCAGCTCGCGGATCGGAACCTCCTCGCTCAGCAGGCCCCGCAGCACGATGGTCAGAGCGCCCACCAGATCGGCGTCTTCCGGGATGCCGGCGGCGCCCTGTTGGTCTCCCGGGAGCTTGTTCAGCGCGCCGAGGACATCTTGAGAATCGTAATAATCGGCCATGCAGGCGTGACCCACCCGTCCCAGTTCCGCGACGATCGTCTGCCTTTTCTCGCGCTGGCTCCCGCTCAGAATGCCTTCCGCCACCGGTACGTCCCTCACGAGAATCCGATATTTGCCCTCGGGAAAGGACTGGTCGTCGCGAAACTTGACTCCGGGCAGCGTGACCCCAAACTCGATTTTCATGCTGTCGCGGAGAGCGGTGATGTCCTTTTGCAGGTCCGGGTTCAGCGCCTGGTCCTCCGTCAGCAAGTCTCGCAGGATCGTGGGCGCGGCCACGTAAATCTCGATCAGGGAGGTCATGGCGAGCCCTTTCAGGCCGCTTTCCAATCGGTGCTGGATTACCCAATCCCTGGCCTTGAGGCTTCGCAGCCGGGTCCGATACTCGACGTTCTGAGAGTCGAGTGCGCAGGCCGTTTGCATCTCTCGGATGGTCCTTTCGCGCAATCCGGCCGTGTCGCCGGCCGCCGGGGGGGTAGCGTCCAGCAACTGTTTCTCTTTGTTCTCGAGCGCCAGAGACAGGCTGTAATGATAGATTGCGGCATCGCATTTACGACAGGCGTTTTCATAGTTCGCAATGGCCGCATCGTAATCCCCTGTCCGGAAACATTCATCCCCTGGGGCGCCAAAGGCCGAATAGGCGTACGCCTCGAAATATTGTTCTTGCAGCGTTCCATAAAATTGCGACTCCGGATCATGCCCCTGGGCGCGTTCCAGCACGTTGAGCAGCGTCCGTTCCGCCTCCCGCAGCGTCTCATCATCCGCTTCGGTCCGGTTTTTGTAGGAGAGGAGCGCGTAGCAGAGCATGCGCAGCGTGTTAAAGTCCTCGCGAAAGAAGGCTTTTAGAATGTGCCGGCACAGCGCCACCGACCACTCCGAGTCCACGTAGGACAGGACTTCGGCCCATGCCTGTAGCGCGAGAGCCTCTTCATCGCCGACCCGGCTCCAATCCACCGTGCCGTCGGTGAGCAACTGGTTCAGCTTGGACTCCCCAAACCGCGTATCGGGCTCGTATGCCAGAGAACCGCATATTGGCGCCAGCCGGTTATTCTTCGTGATCCGAGGCAGATATTGCAGGTTCGCCATCTCCGCGGGCTCCCGACGGATGTTTCTCAGCGCTTCCTCTTTTTCCTTTATGCCGCGCTCCAGCCCGGCTATCTGTGCGTCGAGCGGTTCGCGCTTCTGTTGCAGCACATCTCCCGTACCCAACGAGAGAGCCGTCCCGTGCTCAGCCCCCTCCAAGAGGGCATCCCTTTGTTTGGTCTTCTCATCCAGGGCCCGCCTGTCGTCCGTCAGTTTCTGCTCGGCCTCCTGGATCCGGTCCCGGGAGGCTTGCAGATCGCAACTGGTTCTGATGCGCCGGGCCTCCAGCCAGTTCGGAAAGCGCTTGTCCACCACATCCAGGCACCGAAACCGGAGAGCCTCGTCTCCGGCGTCTCTCCGCCATCCGTAGGCGATGGCGAGATTATACGCGGCGGCGTCGTTGGGAGCGGCCGCCTCCAATTGTTCAATCGCGATCTGGAGGTGCGGCCGCGGCCCCGGCGTGCCACCCCGCACTTCGTGACGAAGATAGTAGATAAGACAGGCGTTGCCGTAATCGTTGAGGGCATAGCTTGCGACCACGCGGAGCGCAGGCAGGGACAACGCGCCGCCCCAGCCACGGCCCTGCACTTCCTTGACGGTGTCGCACGCCTTCTGCATCCGTCCGGCGAACTCCTCATAGCGTCTCAGCATGGTGGGGCCGATGAGGTCGTAGTAAGGGTTGTTCACGTTGCTGCTGGCCGAATAGTTCGCCGCCACCGCGGGATCGGCGGCGATGGCATCCTCGTAGGCGCGAAACGCGCGGCCGAGCAATCGCGCCGCCTGGTCCAATTGCGCATTGGTCGGATCGTCCGGCGGCTTATCCTTGGAGAACCTTGCGGCATCCAGGCCGGAGAGGATGCGAGCCGCCTGTTCGGCGGCGACACGCGCTTCACCATATTTCAGGTCGCCGATGAAGGTCTGGCTGACCAGGTCCTGCAGATCGGTTCCTGTTTTGAGTTTCTTGCCGGCATTCTCCAGATCGCCCACCAGCCACAGCAGATAACCCTGGCGTATCAGAGACGCGATGTTTCCCGGATTGATTCGCAGGACCGCATCGTACTGCCGGTTCAGGACCTCCACCTGTTCGGCGGTGATCCGGTCGGCCGCGCGCGCCTGACTGTCCAGACAGGTAGCCAGGCGGTAGCGAACGATTTCGAAATCGGTGAGGATCTCTTTGGCCCGGCTCAGGTAAGCGTGGGTCTGTTCCAGGTTCGGCTCGAGCTCCGATTTGGTCAAAAAGAGCAGCGCGCGATGCGCATCCTCGCGGGGTTGCAGGGCCTCGGCCACCGCCACCAACCCTTTCGCCGGGTGAGCTTCGTAAAGACTCGCGCACCCCAGCGCCGACACGATGTACGCTTCCGAGAGCTCTTCGCGAAGAGTACCGTAGAGCTCACTCCGCCGTCTGCGCCAGGGTGAAACATCGGGGAACGTCAGATTCGCGTACAGCGCCCTACAGTCAATCCCCACGCCCGCCTGCGCCGCCGCCACACGGAATTTGAGCTCCGGCCGCGGCATCACCGAGTCGTAGCATGCTTCCAGAAGATCCCGAGCGTTTTTCAGTTCCTCGCGAATCGCAAACAGTGGATTCGCCGTGCGGGCCGAAATCTGCGACACAATCCGCCGGAATACCTGGCACCTCGCATAACCGATTCTCGTCTTCGCATCCGCGACCAGCGCAGGCCTCGTCCACCACCAGACGCCACGCTTCCCGAGCCTGACCTTCCATTGGTGCCACCAGCTCCCGGCAAAGGCATCGAGCGCCGAGCGGTACAACAGCAGCGCCTGGTCGTAGGAATCCACCGTATTGGATTTCTCGAAATCCCACGCTTCGTGATACCGCGCCACGGCGCGCAGGTAGGCCGTCGGGAACAAGCCGATCTTGCTCTCCACATCGGCTTTGATCTGCCGGTAGATCTCGGTGGCCACGCTCGAATAGATCCGCTCGATCAGTTGCTCATAAGCCGCGACGCCGAGCGTATACATCTGCCGCGGGTCGGGCGGCTCGGTCTCCGAAGCGTCTCTCCCCGGAAACGCGACCGTGGTGGAAGGGTTCGTATGGCCCAGGCGGACCCGTAGCATCCACTCGCCCTGCGAATCCTTCCGGGGCTGGTCGTTCTGTTCCCTTTCGAGCGGATAACGCACCGGAAACGCGATCGTGGAGGGAGTGGTTGCGGGACCGATACGGACCCGCGGCATGACGTGCAACAACCAGCCATCGTTGTCCTCGCGGATGGCGTAGTACCCTTCGATGTGGATGTGCGCGCCGCTGGCCCCTTGGGCCGGTTCGGTGTCCTTGGCCTGCGCGTCCTTGTCCTGCGCGTCCTTGGCCTGCGCGTCCTCCTGCCGCAGCGATAAGCGCCGGATCCGGCGGTTTAGCCGCTCCATCAGGTCGTGGTGAACCAGTTTGAGCATGTCGTCGTGAGCCAGCGTGAATCGATCCCCCGGCGTGCCGGCGATGCGGGTGAACTCCTGGATGCTGAAGGTATACCGGAAAGGCTCTTTCGATTCCTGAAACAAAAAGCCGCTGTACCGTAGCGTGAGAAAAATCGCCGCGCCCACTCCGACGGCCAGCAGAACCATCGCCTCCGGCCCCGCCAGCGCGCTTCTGACGGATGCTCTCAGGGCGGCCCAGGACAGAGCTTTTCCTCCCGCGGGTAGAGAGACGGCGCGGCCCGCCAGCAGCACCACTTGCAGCACCGCCACCAGGATGGCGAACGCGGCGCTGACGACGTTGCTGGTGCGGCGCCGCTCCAGCAGCTTGCGCTCGATACCCTGCACGCTTTTCAGTTGTTCCGCGGTGGGAAGTAAGTCGGCCAGTTTCATGGAAAATCGAAACCGGAGACCCGCGCCGCTCACAACCGCGCCCGCGAGGGAGCGGAGCACCAGTGGCGCCAGTATATACCATCCCGGCTTCCGCCACCCCGTTCCCGCTCGCCCGTGTCGCGGCAAAGTGATAATGTCCTATTTGGGCAAAGTAGAAATGTCCTATTGACAGAGTCCAGCCTGGAGGGTGGACAAAGGACAACTACTGATGACCCAGGCCGAGCGAGACCGGCTGGTGGCCTTGAAGAAGGCCAAGAAGAAGCTGATTACCCAGAAGCAGGCCGCCGATGAAATCGGCGTCACGGAACGGCAGGTGCGGCGACTGCTGCGCAAGCTGGGGCGGAAAGGCGACCAGGCGGTAATCCATGAGCTACGGGGACGAGCGTCGAATCGGAGACTGCCGGCCGAGATGGAGCAGCGAGCGATCACGGTGCTTTCCGACCCGGTGTATCGGGGCTTCGGACCGACTTTGGCGGCCGAGTACCTGCACAAGCTGCACCAGACGACTGTGAGTAAGGAGACGCTGCGGCGGTGGATGGCGAAAGCCGGTCTATGGAAAGCCGGCCAGCGCCGCGTGGTGGAGGTGCACCAATGGCGGCCGCGGCGGAACCGCTGCGGCGAACTGGTGCAGTGGGACACCAGCACCCACGATTGGCTGGAAAGCCGTGGCGAGCGGATCTATCTGATTTCGATGATCGACGATGCCACCAGCCGACTGTTCGCACGGTTCGTGCGGCACGACTCGAGCGAGGAGAACCGGCGTCTGTTGGGGTCGTACCTGGAGCGATTTGGCCGGCCGCTGGCGTTCTACACGGATAAGGCGGGCATGTTCCAGGTGGCGATCAAGACCAAACGGCAGGAGCAGCGCGAAGGCCGAGATCGGCCCCCGATGCCGCCCACGCAGATTGAACGGGCCTTGCGCGAACTGAACGTGGTTTGGATTCCGGCGCACTCGCCGCAGGCCAAGGGGCGCGTCGAGCGCCAGTTTTTGACGGCGCAAGATCGCCTGGTGAAAGGCATGCGTGTGGCCGGAGTGGGCAGCATCGAGGAAGCCAATGCGTACCTGGAGAAAGAGTATCTGCCTTGGTGGAACCAGACCCTGGTCGTGAAGCCGGCTGACGCTGCCGACGCCCACCGGCCGCTGGGCAAAGAGCACGATCTGGCGGTGATTCTGAGTCACGTCGAACAACGGCAGGTGACCAACGACTACACCGTGCGGTTCGACGCAAAGGTCTATCAAATCGACCGCCGGGACATTCAGACGGGGATGCGCAAGGCCTGGGTGCGCGTCGAAGCGCGGATGGACGGGATCATCGCCGTGCGCTTCCAAGACCGCTATGTGCGCGTGCGCCGCTGCGCACCGCCACTGCGCGAGTTGGCGCCGCTCCTCACGGGCGCCGCCGGACAGCCGCGTCCGGCCCGAAGCGCCAAGCGCAAAAGTGATTGGATGAAGAATTTCTCGATTCGGTCTGGCCCCTCTCTGCGCCAGGCCGTTGAGGTGCCCCATGCTCGCCGTTGAGCGTGGCCACCGCGACAAAAGGCAAATGGAGCGCCGGGCAAAACCGGCCCGGCGATCTTCGCGCTTGATGTATCCGAAGACCGCTGCTCGGAGGCTTCACCAAAGCAGATCTGTCACCCAAAACCAAAACCCCCAGAACGGGCATCTTATGGCCCGGTTTGACTGGGGGTTTGGCGCCATCTGCTTCGGAGCCAGCCCCGTCGCAGCGGTCTTCGGATCTGCCCCAGGGAGCGCGACTTCCCCGGAACATCGAATCCACTCTAACCCCACCCCTCCAGCCGACCTCCTAAAACAGGACATTTCTACTTTGCTGGGAATAGGACATTTCTACTTTGCCTTGACAGGGTGCAGATTCTGTACGGATTCTGTATTGAAGCATCCCGATGCCCACCCAG
>JADGNR010000580.1 GCA_017883415.1 Bryobacteraceae bacterium
GGTCCGAAGCGCACGGCTTCGCCGGGGCGGATTTCCACGGGCTGCCACATGGGGACGGACGAAGCGAAATCGGAACCGGTGAGAGCGATCACGGCGGGGCCCGAGAAGGCGAACTCGCCGCCGGTCAGCGTCATTTCCAGCGCGGGAGCGTTTTCGGCATTGCCCACCAGGAGATTGCCGGCGCGCAGGGCCAGCGGGTCGGCCGCGCCGGATGCGGAGATGCCGAAATGGGCGTACCCGAAGCGGCCGAGGTCCTGCACGGTAGTGAGGAAGCCGGGAGAGAGGACGTGAATGCGGGTCAAAGCGGCGCCTCGGGTACGGGGACAAAGCGGACGCGGTCGCCCATGCGGAGGAGCGGCGGCGGGGATGCCGAAGGGTCGAACAGGGTAAGGCGGGTGCGGCCGATGAGACGCCAGCCGCCGGGGGAGGACAAGGGATAGATTCCGGCCTGCGCGCCTCCGATAGCGACGCTTCCCACGGGCACGTGCTTGCGGGGGGCGGCCAGGCGCGGGGTGGCCAATTCGGGGGGGAGGCCGCCGAGGTAGGGAAAGCAGGTGGCAAAGCCGACGAAGTAGACCAGGTACTCGGCGGAGGCGTGCAGTTCCACTACGCGCTGTTCGGTGAGGCCGGTGTGGCGGGCCACGTCGCTGAGATCGGGGCCGCTCTCGCCGCCATAGCAGACGGGGATCTCGATGCGGCGCGGCTCGGGCGGCGCCTGGTCCGCATGCGAGGCGAGGCGCTCGCGGACGAGCGCCTCCACCTGGGCGTGAGAGCGCAATCGCGGGTCGAAATCGACGAGGAGGGAGGAGTATGCCGGATGGAGATTGAGGATGCCGCGCACGCCGGTGAGGCAGCGCGTGGAGCGCGCCACGGCGAGATGGGCATCGAGAGAGATCCCGTCGCCGAAGGAGAGCAGGAGCGAGCGGTCGCTGGCCGGCCGGATGGTCACTTTGGCTTAGGGTAGCAATTTCGGGGTGGGGATGTTGGGGCTTGGGGAAGTGTGAGTTCAACGCAGAGACGCAGAGAGCGCAGAGGAAGCGCAGAGCTCATGCCACGACGGCGTCGTGGTGGAATGGGCTGGGAAACCTGACGTGCGGTGCGCCAGCGTAGCATTCTGGAAGAAGCCACGCTCGGCAAGCTATGGTCGTTATTTTCCTTGGTGCCATCGTGCCCGTCGCAGAGCCTGACCTCGGTTGCGGCGATGAAATACTTGGTGGCGAGTGTGCCCTGAAAAGGGCCAAGCTCGACCCCGCCGGAGAGATTGTGAAGTGATCGCCAACCGAGCCGAGCCTGGCAAAATCCAAAAAACTAGAGGAAGTATGCCATGGCCAAACGGAAAAAGTCTACTTTCGAGCGGTTGCAGAGCAGCAGCCCGAACCGTCAACAGCGCAAGAAATTGCAGCGGCAGTTCGACGCCGACTCGGCCGAGTTGATCGTCGTGCACCCCAACGCAGCCGGCGTCGATGTCGGTAATCGAAGCCACTTTGTGTCCGTATCCCCGGAGCGGGATCAGTTGCCGGTGCGGGAGTTCGGGAGTTGGACGGCGGATTTGCGCCGCATGGCGGAATGGCTGAAATCCTGCGGGATCACCAGCGTAGTGATGCAATCCACCGGGGTGTACTGGATTGCGGTTTACGATGTGCTGGAACAGGCAGGGTTCGAGGTCTATCTGGTGAATGCGCGCGGGACCAAGAATCTGCCGGGACGGAAGAGCGACGTACAAGAGTGCCAGTGGCTGAGGAAGTTACATACCTATGGGCTGCTGCGCAAATCGTTTCGACCGCCGGAGCAGATCCGTGACGTGCGCACGCTTTGGCGGCTGCGGGGCCGCGTACTGGAGGACTCTTCGCGAGCGGTGCAGCACATCCAGAAGGCGCTGACGACGATGAACGTACAGTTGGCGAATACGATCAGCGATGTGAGCGGAGTGACGGGGATGGCCATCGTGCGGGCGATCTTGCAGGGGCAACGCGATCCGCACGAGTTGGCGAAACTGCGCGACCCACACATCCAGGCAAGTGGGCAGGAGATCGCGCACAGTCTGGAAGGGAATTGGCAGCGAGACGTGCTGTTTGAATTGCAGCAGGTGGTGGATACCTACGATTTTCACCGTCGGCAACTGGCCACCATTGACAACGAATTGCAGAAATACATGACGGCGCTGCCCACGCGGGAGCCGGTGGGAGAGGTATCGGCAGATGTTTCCAGGCTGTCGGCGAAGTTGCGCAAGAAGCTGCAATCGAACCGGAAGAGCAAGGACAACCGGCCCGCGTTCGATTTAGGGACGGAACTGGCGCGGTTGATGGGCGTAGACCTGCGGCTGATCGATGGCATCGACGTGATGACGATCCAGACGATCTACTCGGAGGTAGGGGCGGATCTGAGCAGTTGGCCGAATGAGGACCAGTTCGCGTCCTGGTTGGAGTTAGTCCCACGCAACAATATCACGGGTGGGAAAGTCATCAAAAAGGAGAAGCGACCGTCGAACAACCGGGTGACGACGGCGTTGCGCAACGCGGCCGAGGCTCTCGTGCGCAGCGACAGCTATTTGGGAGCCCGATATCGGCACTTCACCGGCAGGCTGGTGGGCCTCAAAGGGGTCAAAGCCATGGCGCGCTACCTGGCTTGTCTGGTCTACCGATTAATGACGAAGGGACCGGCATGGGTGGACCGTGGAGCCGCCTACTACGAGAACCAACGTCGCGACAGAGAACTGCTGGGCCTGCACCGCAAAGCTGCCGCCGCCGGGATGAAATTGGTGCCGATCACTTAGAACAGCACCCCACGGAAATCGGGAAAAAACCAAAAAACCACCACCACAAAGAATCAACGGGTTAAGGGGAGGTTTCCGGAGAGGAAGCGCAGAGAAGACATTTTGACACGGAGACGGGGAGGCGCGGAGGAAGCGCAAAGATGTCCGAGCTCCGCTCGGATGGACAAGCCGGAGGCTTATCCCACTGCGGTCCATGGGTTGAATGG
>JADGNR010000292.1 GCA_017883415.1 Bryobacteraceae bacterium
GGGCATGCCGTAAATCGGGCTGGTCTTGTCGGTGCGGGCCGCGGGATTGGTGACGTCGTTGGCGCCGATCACCAGCGCCACGTCGCATTGCGGGAATTCGCCGTTGATGTCGTCCATTTCGTACAGCCGGTCGTAGGGAATGTCGGCCTCGGCCAGCAGCACGTTCATGTGGCCCGGCATGCGGCCGGCCACCGGATGGATGGCGAACTTCACGTCCACTCCGCGGCGCATCAGGTTGTCGAACAACTCGCGTAACTTGTGCTGCGCCTGCGCCACTGCCAGGCCATAGCCGGGCACCACGATCACGCTCCCCGCCGATTCCAAAATCGCCGCCGCCTCCTCCGGGCTGGCGCTGCGATACGGCCGCTGCTGTGCCTGCGCGTGCGACGTCTGGATCTGCCCGAACGCCCCGAACAGCACGTTGGTGAATGACCGGTTCATGGCCTTGCACATGATGATCGACAGAATCAAACCCGACGAACCATCGAGCGCCCCTGCGACCACCAGCAGGTTATTGCCCAGGGCAAATCCCATGGCGCACGCCGAGAGCCCCGCATACGCATTCAGGATGGCGATCACCGTAGGCATGTCGGCGCCGCCGATGGGGATGATCAGCAACACCCCGAACAACAGCGCCAGGCCCGCGAAGATGGGGAATAGAAACGTGTCGGTGGGCACCAGCACGATGCGCACGGCCAGGCCGGTGGCGATGACGAACAGCACCAGATTGATCTTGTTCTGATTGCGGTAGGTGATGGGCCGCTGGGGCAGCACTTCCTGCAATTTGCCCATGGCCATCAGGCTGCCGGTGAACGTCAGGTACCCCAGCAGCGTCTCGATGATCAACGCCACCAGTTGGAACTTGGGCAGCGTCTGGCCCAGAGCGTTGGTCTGATAGAACTCCGCCGTGCCCACCAGCGCCGCGGCCAGCGCGCCGCACGCGTGCGAAAGCGCGGTCCGCTGCGGCACCGCCGTCATGGGCATGATGTAGGCGATGGGTACGCCCACCACCGTCCCGATGGCGACCGCCACCACGATCCATCCCCAGTTGTGCACGTTGCCGATGCCCGCGCCGCCGGCCAGGCCGGGAAACCCGATGATCGTGCCTATCACCGCCAGCAGCATGCCCAGCGCGCCCGACCACACGCCCCGCCGCGAGCTGGCCGGGGTGTTCAACCACTTCAGTGAGAGGATGAACAGCGCCGCGGAAACGATGTAGATGTACTGCACCAGTTGGGCCATTACTTTTTGGCCCCCGGCTTCTTGAACATCTTCACCATGCGGTCGGTGATCAGGAACCCGCTCACGATGTTGGTCACTACGGCGGTGATGGCGATGAACCCCAGCACCTTGGTCAGCGTCGTTGCCTCCGACGAGCCGGTGATCAGGATTGCGCCCACCACCGAAATCGCCGAAATGGCGTTGGTCAGCGACATCAGCGGCGTGTGCAGCAGGGGCGAGACTTTGCGAATAATCTCCAGCCCCACGAACGTCGCCAGCATAAACACGAACAAACCCAGTTCGAGATTCATCGATGCTCCCGTCAGACCGCCTGCAACGCGGGCAGCCCCATCAATTCCCGCACCTTCGCGTGCACCACTTCCCCGCCCTCGGTCACCAGCGTTTCGCGCACGATCTCGTCGGCGTGGTCCAACTGCAGTTGCCCGTCCTTGAGCAGGTACTTCAAGAATGTGGCGGCATTCTTGGCGTACATCTGGCTGGCGTGGTACGGCACCGTGGACGCGAGGTTGACCGGGCCGAAGATGCGCACACCGCCCGCCTCCACCACTTCGCCCGCCCGCGTGAGCTCGCAGTTCCCGCCGCGCTCGGCGGCGATATCCATGATCAACGACCCGGGCGCCATGTGGGCGGCCATCTCGCGCGTAATCAGGATGGGCGCTTTCTTTCCGGGGACCGCGGCGGTGGTGATGACCACGTGCTGTTCCGCCAGGACGCCCGCCATCAGCTCGCGCTGGCGGCGGTAGAACTCTTCGCCCATCGCCTTGGCATATCCGCCCTTGTCTTCCGCGGCGGCGCCCTCGATTTCGAGCACCACGAAGCGCGCGCCCAGGCTCTCGATCTGTTCTTTCACCGCGCTGCGGATGTCGTAGCCGCTCACCAGCGCCCCCAGGCGGCGTGCCGTGGCGATGGCCTGCAAGCCCGCCACACCGGCGCCGATCACCAGCACGCGCGCCGGGGCCACCGTGCCGGCGGCGGTCATCAGCATGGGGAACATGCGCGGCAGCGCATCGGCGGCCATCAGCACGGCTTTGTATCCGGCCACCGTGGCCATGGACGAGAGCGCGTCCATGCTCTGCGCTCGGGTGATGCGCGGCATCAGCTCCATGGCCAGGAAGGTCACGCCGCGTTCGGCCAGCGCGCGGGCGGCGTCCACCGCGGTGAGCGGCTCGCCAAACCCGATGACCGTCTGGCCGCGCCGCATCAGCGCCAGGTCCGCGCCGCCGGTCTCGGGGTTGGCGCCCGGACTGCGCACTTGCACCAGCACGTCCGCCGCGCCGAATATCTCCTCGCGGCCGGCCATGCGCGCGCCCTTCTCGACGTATTCGGCGTCCGGGAAGCCGGCGCGCAATCCCGCTCCGGTTTCCACCAGCAGTTCCGCGCCGGCCTTGCTTAGGACCGGAATCGCCCCCGGAACCATGGCGACCCGCCGCTCCCCCGGCGCGGATTCGGAAACAATACCGACTTTGATGCCCACAATTCTTTTATAACAGGTCCGCCGTGTTGAAGAAGAACCGCAACTCCGCCTCCGCCGTCTCCGGCGCATCGGACCCGTGAATGCAGTTGCGCTCGATATTCGCCGCGAACCGCTTGCGCACCGTGCCCTCGGCCGCGTTGGCGGGATTGGTCGAGCCCATCACTTCGCGCAACCCGGCGATGGCGCCGTCGCGCTCCAGCGCCATCACGATGATGGGCCCTTCGGTCATGAACTTCACCAAGCCGGAAAAAAAAGGCCTCTCGCGATGCACGGCATAAAAGGCCTGTGCCTGCGCTTCGGTGAGGCGCGTCATGCGCAATGCCAGGATTTTGAAACCGGCCTTCTCCATCATGGCCAGGATCGCACCGGCCTGCCCCGCGGCCACGGCATCGGGCTTGACCATCGAAAACGTACGTTCCACGCTCATAAGCGGCTTTGCACTTTCTCCCCTATTTCGGCGGGCGAGGAGCAGACCGTAATGCCCGCCTCCTGCATGGCCTTGATCTTGTCGGACGCCTTGCCCGAACCACCCGCGATGATGGCGCCGGCGTGGCCCATGCGGCGTCCCGGCGGCGCCGTCTGCCCCGCCACGAAGCCCACCACCGGTTTCTTTACGTGGGCCTTCACATAGGCCGCCGCCGTCTCCTCGGCGTTGCCGCCGATCTCTCCGATCATGACGATGGCGTGCGTGTCCGGGTCCTCGTTGAACAGCGTCAGCGCGTCCAGAAAATTCGTTCCGATGATGGGGTCGCCGCCGATGCCGATGCACGTCGATTGCCCGATCCCCAGCTTGGTCAACTGCCCCACTGCTTCATACGTGAGCGTGCCCGAGCGCGAAACCACCCCCACGTGCCCCTCTTTGTGGATCTGCCCCGGCATGATCCCGATCTTGCACTTGCCCGGCGATATGATGCCCGGACAGTTGGGCCCGATCAGGCGCGTCGCTTTTCCTTGCAGGAATTGCCACACCCGCACCATGTCCAGCGTCGGAATGCCTTCGGTGATGCACACCACCAGCGCCAGCCCGGCATCGGCGGCTTCCATGATGGCGTCGGCCGCGTAGGGCGGCGGCACGAAAATCACCGTGGCGTTGGCGCCCGTTTCCCGCACCGCCTGCGCCACCGTGTCGAACACCGGAAGCTCCAGGTGCTTTTCCCCGCCTTTGCCGGGCACCACGCCGCCTACCACCGTGGTGCCGTAGGCGATGGCTTGCTGCGCATGGAACGTCCCTTCCCGGCCCGTGAATCCTTGCACGATCAGCCGCGTGTTTCGATCTGCCAGTACGCTCATCGGTTGTCCTGTTTCGCCGCCAGCGCCACCGCTTTTTCCGCTGCGTCGCGCATGTCCAGCCCCACCGTGAAGTTCAGCCCCGAATCCACCAGGATCTGCCGGCCCAGTTCCACGTTGGTGCCTTCCATGCGCACCACGATGGGCACCTGGACGCGCAGATCGCGCGCCGCCGCCACCACCCCGGTGGCCAGGGTGTCGCAGCGCAGGATGCCGCCGAAGATGTTAATCAGCACCGCCTTCACGTTCGCATCGCTGAGCAGGATGCGGAACGCGTTCTTGACCTGCTCGGCCGAAGCGCCGCCGCCCACATCGAGGAAGTTGGCCGGGCTTCCCCCCGAGTACTTGATGATGTCCATGGTGGACATGGCCAGGCCCGCGCCGTTCACCATGCAGCCCACCGTGCCGTCGAGCTTGATGTAGTTCAGGCCGAAGCGCGAGGCCTCCACCTCGAGCGGGTCCTCCTCGTTCAGATCCCGCAGATCCAACAGCTCCTTGTGCCGGTAGAGCGCGTTGTCGTCGAAATTGATCTTGGCGTCGAGCGCGTAGACTTTGCCCTCCTTGGTAAGGATGAACGGGTTGATCTCGGCGAGCGAAGCGTCCATCGCCTGGTACGCCCGGGCCAGCGCCGCCATGGCCGCCGCCGCGCCGGGAACGCTGGCCGGCGGAATCCCGATGCCGAAGGCCAGCTTGCGCGCCTGGTAGGCCGCCAGTCCCAGGCCCGGCTCCAGCGTCTCCTTCAGGATCAGCTCCGGGGTCTTGGCCGCCACCACTTCGATCTCCATCCCGCCCGCCGCCGAGGCCATGAACACCGGCTTGCCCTGCACCCGGTCGAGCACGATCCCCAGATACAGCTCGCGCTCGATAGGCAGCGTCTCTTCGATGAGCAACCGCTGCACGATGCGCCCCTCGGGGCCGGTCTGGTGCGTGACCAGCTTCATGCCGATCATGCCGCGCGCGATTTCGGCGGCTTCGGCGGCGTCCTTCGCGATCTTGACTCCGCCGCCTTTGCCGCGCCCGCCGGCGTGAATCTGCGCCTTCACCACCACGCTGCCGCCAATCGCTTTGGCCGCCGTCTCCGCCTCTTCCGCGGTGAATGCCACCTCGCCGCGCGGCACAGGAACGTTGTAGTGGCCCAGGATGGCCTTTGCCTGATACTCGTGAATTTTCATGGAAAACCCGCTTGTGCTAGTATGACCAAAAAGCCGGAACCCACAATATATCATGTCCCTTCTGCCGTACCTCGAACGCGTCGCAGACCGGGCGAACCTATCCGCCGCCGACGCCGAAGCGGCCATGTACAGCATCCTCGGCGGCCAGGCCACTCCACCGCAGATTGCCGCGTTCCTGGTGGCGCTGCGCATGAAGGGCGAGACCGTGGACGAGCTGGTCGGTTTCGCGCGCGCCATGCGCCGGATGGCGGCGCCGGTCGGTCCCGGGCTCGGCGGCGAACCTCTGCTCGATACCTGCGGCACCGGCGGCGATGGCCTCGGCACATTCAACATTTCCACCATCTCCGCGTTCGCCGTCGCGGGCGCCGGCGTGCGCGTGGCCAAACACGGCAACCGCTCCATTTCGAGCCACTGCGGCAGCGCCGATCTGCTGGAATCCATGGGCATCGCCATCGCCCTGTCGCCCGCCGACTCCGCCCGCGCCATCCGCGAAATCGGCATCGGCTTTTTCTTCGCCCCCGCCATCCACACCGCCATGAAGCACGCCCAACCCGTGCGCGTCGATCTCAAAATGCGGACGGTTTTCAATTTGCTCGGCCCGCTGACCAACCCCGCCGGGGCCAGCGCGCAGGTGGTGGGCGCGCCTTCGCCGGAAACGGCCGCGCTGATGGCCGGAGCCCTGGCGGCCTTAGGCTTGGCGCATGGCTTCGTGGTGCACGGCTCCGATGGATTGGACGAGATCACTACCACCGGCCCCACGCTGGCCTTCGAGATTCGCGCAGGCAAGGTGGAGCGCCGCACGCTCGAGCCCGCGGATTTCGCCTTGCCCACCGCCGCCCCCCAGGACCTGAAAGGCGGCGACCGCGCACGCAACGCCGCCATTGCGAAGGCCGTCTTGAGTGGCGAGCGCGGTCCGCAGCGCGATATCGTCCTGGCCAATGCCGCCGCCGGCTTGGTGGCCGCCGGCAGAGTAGAAACTTTCCTGGAGGGCGCCGCGCTAGCGGCCGTTTCGCTCGACACCGGCGCCGCGCGGGCGAAGGCCGAAGCGCTGGCGCGGTTCACGCAAGAGTGTGGCGTAAGTGAGTGAGTGCCGCCGCTATTTCAAGTTCGAGTCCTACCTGGGGAGCCAAATTTCAACACGTTGAAAACATTTGACTCCAAGGAAGCCGCAATGGTTAAGCCCTTTGTTTTCAAGTTCGAGTCCTGGCTGGGGGGCATGGTACAGCACGACTTAACGTCCAAGTGCATAAATTCCGAGTTACCGACCGATCGAGAGGTGGCGACTTTGCTCCGCGCACTGTAACCAGCCCCAGTGCAGTCGAACTTGGTTCCCGACCCCACGGCTGGTCATGCGAACCCGAATTTTTGTTCGACCCGCTGCAACCGGCGCCCGGCACACCTTGTCCTAAGGGTGAGGTGAGAGAGAAATGAGCTACACAATCGGCGATGGTATGGTTGCGCTCGCGTTGGCGGGGGGCATTATTGGTTATCTTCACGTGAAGCACCGGAGTCGGCAGAAGAGGATCGAGATCATTCATCAGGAGCGGATGGCGGCGATGGAAAAAGGAATACCGTTGCCGGAGTTTCCGTTGGAGCCGGCGCGGGAACGTCGTCAGCCCGATCCGACCGTCCTGCCGATTCTGGGAACGGTTCTTTTGAGTCTTTCGGTTGGAGCCATGATCGTGCTCGCTCTGAATCTTTCGGCTCTATCCCATGGATTTTGGGTAGCTCCTCTGCCGTTCACTTTTTTGGGCGTGGGCCTGATTGCCTTCCATTTCTTGCAGGCCAAGCCTGGGCGTTAACGCCGGTGGAGAGCGATTCCCAACTCGTGGCCCGCGCGCAGAGCGGCGACCAGCAAGCCTTCGCGGAACTGGTTAGCCGCTATAGCGCTCTGGTGTTTCGCCTCGCGGTTTCGATCTTGGGCCGGGAGTTCATTCCGGAAGCGGAAGACGTGGCGCAAGAGGTGTTCCTCAAGGTCCACCACGCGATCGAGTCGTTTCGCGGCGAGGCCGAATTCAGCTCCTGGATCTACCGGATCACGTTCAACCAAGCGGTGAACCTGAAGGCGCGGGTTCGCTTCCGAAGCCCACACGCGGACGAGACGGTTCTTTATCGGGCGGTGAGTCCGGAGCCCGCGCCGTACCGGCAGGCTGAAACGGCGCAGCGCGATCAGGCCCTTGCCGAGTGCATTCAAACGCTACCCGAGGTCTACCAATCGGCCTTACGACTGTACTATTGGCTGGGCGCAGGCGTAG
>JADGNR010000293.1 GCA_017883415.1 Bryobacteraceae bacterium
GTACCATTCGTCCCCGAAGCGCTCGCCGCAGTAGCGCGCGCAGAATTCCCAGAAGGAGGCGTACCACGGCGTGCTGTCTCCGTCGCGCGCGCCCGGACTGGAGGAGATCAGCCACCCCTTCATGACTTCCTGCATGAAGCCGTTCCGGAGCAAGCGTTCGCGATCCGTGCGGCTGAGTTCCTGCGATTCAAAAACACGCCGCCCGCCCTTCTGAAGGTTCCGGAGGGCGGTCAGGGACGCGGCGAGTTTTTCATTCGGTGTGGCCATGGGGAACTCCCTCTGGAGGAGCACAAGTCTTTACTGCCTAGCGTATACAAGTATATTATGTTGTGTATAAACAAGTCAATTATGCTGTACAAGCACAAGTCAATCATGTCGGCAGCGCATAATGCGGTAGCCCCTTTCCCCTCCGCAATTTCCCCTTGCCCCTCGCGCGATTTCGAAGGACACTAAAGGCTTAAGCTGCAAAAGGAGACTCAAAGTTGGAGAGAAATGGCCGCAAGGGCTCGCTGGTCATGGAGCCGACGGAACGATGGTCCCCCCAGTGGGCCAGCGATCTGTACGACGTCGCGAGCTGGGGCAAAGGATATTTTTCGGTTGGGGAGAACGGGCACGTCCGCGTGCACCCGGAAAAGGATCCGGCCCGCTCGATCGATCTCAAGGAACTGGTCGATACCCTCGTGCTGCGCGGCATCGGGCTGCCCATCCTGATTCGTTTTGCCGACATTCTGAAGCACCGGCTGGGGGAACTGCACAGCGCCTTCGCCACGGCCATCGCCGAGCATCGCTACCAGGGCGGCTACAGTTGTGTGTACCCCATCAAGGTCAACCAGCAGCGGCAGGTGGTGGAAGAGGTCCTGGAATTCGGCAAACCGTTCCATTTCGGGCTGGAGGCCGGCTCCAAGCCGGAGTTGATGGCGGTGATGGCGCTGGCCGATAACGACACCCCCATCATCTGCAACGGCTTCAAGGACGACGAGTACATCGAGATGGCCATGCTCGCCCAAAAGGTGGGCCGCCAGATCATCCCCGTGGTGGAGAAGTATACCGAGCTCCACCTGATCCTCAAGTACAGCCAGCGCGTGGGGGTGCGCCCGGCCATCGGCCTGCGCGTCAAGCTGGCCAGCCGCGGTTCCGGCAAATGGAAGTCTTCGGGCGGCTACCGCTCCAAGTTCGGCCTCTCCGCCACCGAAGCCATGCGCGCGCTCCAGGAACTCAAGGACCTGGGCATGGCCGATTGCCTCAACCTGCTGCACTTCCACCTGGGCAGCCAGATCACCAACATCCGCCAGATCAAAGGCGCCGTCAACGAAGCGGTGCGCGTGTATGTCGACCTGGCGCGCGCCGGCGCCGGCCTCAAGTATCTGGACGTGGGCGGCGGACTCGGCATCGACTACGACGGTTCCCAGACGGACTTCGAATCGAGCGTCAACTACACCCTGCAGGAGTACGCCAACGACGTCATCTACCACGTGCAAAACGTGTGCGACGAGGTCGGCGTCCCCCACCCCAATATCGTCACCGAAAGCGGCCGCGCCATCACCGCCTATCACAGCGTGCTGGTTTTCAACGTCCTGGGAGTGGCCGGCATGGGCGAAGCCGATGTGCCGCAGGAACCGCCGCCCGATGCCGAGCAGCCCCTCATCGATTTACAGGAGACCCTCCGCTCGCTCACCGCCAAGAACCTGCTCGAAAGCTACCACGACGCGCAGCAGGCCCTCGACCAGGCGCTCAACCTGTTCAGCCTGGGCTACCTCTCGCTGGAGCAGCGCTCCATCGCCGAGAACCTCTACTGGACGATTTCACGGAAGATCCAAAAACAGGCGCGCGAGCTGGACTATTTCCCCGAAGAGCTGGAGGGCATCGACGCCATGCTCTCGGACACCTACTTCTGCAACTTCTCGCTGTTCCAGAGCATGCCCGACAGCTGGGCCATCAAGCAGCTCTTTCCCATCATGCCGATTCACCGCCTGGAGGAGGAACCTACCCGCCACGCCGTGCTGGGCGATATCACCTGCGATTCCGACGGGAAAGTGGACGCCTTCATCGACCGCCGCGACGTGAAGCGCACCCTGCTGCTGCACAGCTTCCAGGGCGGCGATTATTTTCTGGGCGCCTTTCTCCTGGGCGCTTACCAGGAGATCCTGGGCGACCTGCACAACCTGTTCGGCGACACCAACGCGGTGCATGTCCGCCTGAGCCCCACCGGCGAAGTGATGCTCGATTCGGTGATCAAGGGAGATACCGTCCGCGAGGTGTTGAACTACGTGCAGTTCTCCTCCGACACCCTGGTGCAGCAGCTTCGCCGCGACGTGGAGACGGCCTTGCGCGAAGGCCGTCTCAGTTACGAAGAATCGGGCGCGCTGCTCAAGTTCTACGAGGAAGGCCTGCACGGCTACACGTACCTGGAGGACGTGCACGAGCAGTAAGCGGATCGCGCGCGTCCGCCGTTTGCTGGCACGGCTGCTGGCCGGGCCGGTGAGCCTCGAACGGCAATTGCAGCTGATGCGGCGGGATTGGGACCAACGAGCGCGCCAGAACGCCCATCACTTCGTCGCCACCGGGAAACCCGAATGGACCGACGAAGCGTTCTTCGCCTCCGGGGAGCAGACGGTGGCCGATACGATCTTGGGCGACCTCACCGACATTTGCCAGGGTAAAGCCCCCGCCGCCATGCGCGTGCTCGAAATCGGCTGCGGCGCCGGACGCGTCACCAGGGCGCTGGCGCGCCTCTTCGGCGAGGTCCACGCGGTCGATATCAGCGAGGAGATGCTGCACCACGCGCGCCGTGCGCTCGCCGGAATCCCCAACGCGCATCTTTACCGGAACAACGGCATGGACCTCGGCGTGGTGCCCGCCCTACCGTTCGACTTCGCGTTTTCCATCATCGTGTTTCAACACATCCCCAGCCGGCAGGTGATCGCGAGCTATGTGCGCGAAGTTCATCGTCTGCTCCGGCCCGGCGCGCTCTTCAAATTCCAGGTGCGCGGCAATACGGCCGACCCCTCGACCCCGGACAATACGTGGGTGGGGGCCGCACTATCCGAAGACGACGCCACCGCGATGGCCTTAGAGTGCGGCTTCGAGCCCCGCTACTCCACCGGCGCCGGAACCCCCGACTTCTGGCTGTGGTTCTTCAAAAAGGGGACAGACGCATTTTCTCTTTGAGAAAAATGCGTCTGTCCCCTTTTTGAGGGCGCCTTTTTGAGCGCATTTGCCGTGCGGTTAATCCAACACGCTGAACTGCAAGTATTTGAAATCTGATAACTTAATGAAAACCATGTCCACCACCGTTCCGCAAATCGGTTTCACGATCGATAAGGGCTCGCCGCATCCTTTGGGCGCGACCCCGTCGCCCGAGGGCGTCAACTTCTCCCTGTTTTCGGAAAACGCTACCGCGGTGGAACTGCTGCTGTTCGCCCGGCACGATTCCCCGCAGCCGTACCAGGTTGTCCGGCTGGACCCCTACGTCAACAAGACCTTCCACTTCTGGCACGTCTTCGTCGACGCGCTCGGCGCCGGGGCGCACTACGCCTGGCGCGTGGATGGCCCTTTCGACCCCACGGCCGGGCATCGGTTCAACGCCAACAAAGTGCTGATCGATCCTTATGCCCACGGGAATACCGACACCCTGTGGGTCCGCGCCAACGCTTGCGGCCCGGAGGACAATCTAGCCACTTCCATGCGCTCGGTGGTAATCGATACCTCGGGATACGATTGGGAAGGCGACCAGCCGCTCCACCATCCCATGGCGGAGACCATCATTTACGAAATGCATGCCGCCGGGTTCACGCGTTCGGCCAGCTCCGGCGTCACGCAGCCTGGGACCCTGGCCGGGATGGTCGAGAAGATCCCGTATCTGCAGGATCTCGGAGTGACCGCCGTGGAACTCCTGCCGGTCTTCGACTTCGATGAGAAAGATGTGCTCCACGTGATCGACGGGCGGCCCCTGACCAACTATTGGGGATACAGCACCATGGGATTCTTCGCGCCGCAATCCGCCTATTGCGTCAGCCCCGAATCGGGGCATCACCTCCGCGAATTCCGCGATATGGTGAAAGCGCTGCACCGCGCCGGCATCGAAGTCATTCTCGACGTGGTGTTCAACCATACCGACGAGGGAAATCAACTGGGGCCGACCTTCTCGTTTCGCGGCCTCGATAACCGCACGTATTATTTCCTGGTGCCCTGGGACCGGCAATACTACATGGATTTCTCGGGCTGCGGAAACACCTTCAACTGCAACCACCCCATCGCCCAAAAGCTGATCGTGGAGTGCCTGCGCTTCTGGGTGCGGGAGGCGCACGTAGACGGTTTCCGGTTCGATGAGGGGTCCATCCTGAGCCGCGGCGAGGATGGCGCGCCGGCGCCCCACCCGCCGGTGGTCTGGCAGATCGAGCTGGATGACGAGCTGGCCGACACCAAAATGATCGCCGAAGCCTGGGACGCGGCCGGGCTGTACCAGATCGGCCATTTTCCGGGGGACCGGTGGTCGGAATGGAATGGCCGTTTTCGCGACGACATGCGCCGCTTCGTCAAGGGCGAACCGGGAATCGTGGGCGCCGTAGCCTCGCGCCTGGCGGGCAGCTCGGATCTGTATCAGGTCCG
Source organism: Bryobacteraceae bacterium (assembly GCA_017883415.1). Taxonomy (GTDB): domain Bacteria; phylum Acidobacteriota; class Terriglobia; order Bryobacterales; family Bryobacteraceae; genus JADGNR01. The sequence goes on from JADGNR010000293.1 coordinate 4,609, forward strand.
GGGCCAGTTGCCCGTCAACAGCATCAATTTCGTGAACTGCCACGACGGCTTCACGCTGAACGACCTGGTCTCCTACAACGAAAAGCATAACGAGGCCAACGGCGAAGGGAATCGCGACGGCATCAACGACAATTTGAGCTGGAACTGCGGCGAGGAGGGCGACACGAACGATCCCGCGGTGGAGCTTTTGCGCGGCCGGCAGGTGCGCAATTTCGCGGCCCTGCTGCTGCTCTCCCGCGGCGTCCCCATGTTCGTGGCCGGCGACGAACTGCGGCGCACGCAAAAGGGCAACAATAACGCCTACTGCCAGAATAACGAGATCAGTTGGATGGATTGGACCCTGGCGGACGCGCGCAGCGACCTGCGGCGTTTCTGGAAACTCATGATTGCGTTCCGCAAGAGACACCGCGCCCTGCGTCAGGATTGTTTTTTCACCGGCGCCCTGAACGAGCGCGGCCTCGCCGATGTGGAATGGCACGGAACGGTGCTCGACAGCCCCGGATGGGACGACCCCGAGGCCCGCGTGCTAGCCATGACCCTGGCCGGTTTCCGGGGAGATCCGGACCTGCACGTGATCATGAACATGTACTGGGGCAGCCTCGATTTTGAGCTGCCCGCCGTCCCCGGCAGAGTCTGGTTGCGGGCCGTGGACACCGCGCTAGCCCCCCCTTCCGATATCGCCGATGCCGGCCACGAGCCCGTCGTTTCCGGAAAGACCCTGGCGGTGGCGGGCCGCAGCGTGGTCGTGCTGGTCAATCGCGCGCAGCCGTAAAGCAGGGGCCAGGGGCTGGGGGCCGGGGCTCCCGATTCCGCGTTTGCTAGAATAGAAGTGAACCCACCTTCCCCATGGTCACCGCTCCCGCCATCGCCGATGAGATCCTCGACTTAAAAAATCGGCGGAATGCCATCGTGCTCGCGCATCACTACCAGGCGCCGGAGATCCAGGAGCTGGCCGACGTCATTGGCGACAGCCTGGAGCTGGCGCGCGCAGCGCGGAAATTCTCGGGCGACGTACTGGCCTTCTGCGGCGTCTGGTTCATGGCCGAAACCGCCAAGGCGCTGAACCCCGGCCGCATCGTGGTGGTGCCCGACCGCAATGCCGGGTGCAGCCTGGTGGAGAGCTGTCCGGCGGCGTCGGTCCGCGAATTCCGCCGCACCCATCCCGATTATGCGATCGTAAGCTACATCAATACCTCGATCGAGGTCAAAGCCGAGAGCGACATCCTGTGCACGTCGCGCAATGCCGTCCGGATCGTGAACTCCATACCGCCCCAGCAGCCGCTTCTCTTCCTCCCCGACCGCAACCTGGGCAACTATGTGCGCCGCCAGACCGGCCGCGAGAACATGAAGATCTGGCAGGGCGCCTGCGTGGTGCATGATACTTTCACCGCCCGCCGGCTGGTGGAGGCGCGCATGGAGTATCCCCATGCCGCGGTGGCCGCCCATCCGGAGTGCCCCGAATCGGTGCTGGCGCTAGCGGACTTTGTGGGCTCCACTTCGGCGATCATCGAATACTGCGCCGCAAGCGACGCGCGCGAATTCATTGTGATGACCGAAAGCGGCGTCCACTACTCGCTTACCCGGAGCGCACCCGGCAAGCGGTTCCACTTCGTGGCCAACGAGCACTGCAACTGCAGCGAGTGCCCCTATATGAAGTTGAATACGCTGGAGAAGTTGCGCGACGCGCTGGACACGCTCGAGCCGCGCGTGGAGTTGTCCGAAGAGATCGCCGCCCGCGCGCTGGCGCCGCTTGAGCGCATGCTCGCGGTGCAGTAGATCCGCGAACGCTATTCGGCTGGCTTACCGAGGCGCTGGAACAAAACTCCGAAATCGATCTCCCCGACCAGCGGTGTGGCGAGGACTTGCGTGGCGGGACGCCGGATGCCGGCCTGGTCCGCCTCCGCCAGCGTGCGTTTGTACGGATCGACGATCCAGATGTGGGGAATGCCGGCCGCAAGGTAATCGCCAACCTTTTCCAGCATGTCCGAGACCGCGTCATCGGGCGATACGATCTCGATCGCCAGATCGGGCTTGACCAGGACGGGTGTGACCTCGTGCGGCAGGGCTTTGACGCAGATGTCGGGAATGCGATAGCGGGGCTCGTCGCTGACCCGAACCCTGACCGCGATGAAGGAGCGAAAGCGCCGCTGGTCCTCGCGTCCGCCTAATGCTGCGCCGACTGACGCTTGCATGAGGCTATGGAAGTATGCCCCCACGTGGCGGTCCAAAAGTCGCCCCTCCACGTATTCCATATCGGGGTGGTACGTGGTCCGGAGATATTCTTCGACCGGGACGGCGGTAGACGTCACCATCACGCTCAGTATACTCACCGCGGCACAGCCCCAGCGCGCGGATCAGTGGGTGAACAGGGTGACCCGTGCGCGATGGCCGTGGCACAGCTTCTCATCCCTGGTGTAGAGGACGGCGTTGGTTGCTTCCGCCAAAGCGATGTACGTGGCGTCGTAGGCCGTAAAGTTGTGGCGCAGTTCCCAAATGCGGCCCAGCAAAGGAATGTGCGAATAACGGTCGGCGGGCAGCGCCCGAAGTTCCGCGAGAAGCTCCTCACCGCGATGGGAATCGATCCGCCGGCCTGCCACGAGGCTTCGCAGAGCACTCGCTACTTCCACGTCCAGCAAATGCGGGACAAGAAACGAATCGCTGCGTGCGGCCAGGTCGCGCCTGAGGGAATCGGCCGATGCGCCGTTAATGAGCAGTTCCACGACTATGGACGCATCCAGAACAATCATCGAGCATCCCGCAACTCGCGGATCACCTGTGCGGAACTCCGTTTCGTCGGGATCGGCTTGTTTCGC
>JADGNR010000581.1 GCA_017883415.1 Bryobacteraceae bacterium
CGCTTGTGAACCTGACAGCGCTGGATCGCCGCCGACTCACCGGCGTACTTTTTCACCGCAGTGGTCAGCGCCTTGCCGCCATCCAGAACGTAGAGCCGCGGCGTGATGAAGTCAAGCCCGCGTTCCACCAGGTCCCCAAGCAACTCACCCACCACCGTCGCGTTCTCTGTCGCTCCTTGACGGATGCCCAAGATCGTTTTGCGCCCGTCTTCACCGATACCCAAGGACGCATTCGTTCCGCGATCATATCAAGCGGCGTACCGGAATGCGACAATCAGCTCCCGAAGAAAGAGCGGACCTGCGATGAGGGTCGTTCCATGCGCTCACGTCAGCAGCCAGGGCATTCGAAGCTAGCAAACGAGCTGTGGGTTACGGAGAGGCGGAGATGCTCCGAAATCGGTGTTTCAGTCTCTGGCTGTCTTCTTCCCCAGCGCGGCGAAAGCCGCATGGAAGACTTCGTCGGGCATGAGTTCTGGCTGATTGCCGCAACGTGACCGGCGACCGGAAAGGGGGTGTTTCAACTAAGCGGTCTTTCGCGCAGGGTAGCCAGAGAATTCATGCCCTTACGTTTGGCGGCCGCCCACCGTTTCTTTGCGGGTCCGCGGCATTCGAATTGCCTGTACTTCCAGGTGCTCATCGAACAGTCCTCGCCCGCAGCGTACCGGCCGATACCGAGATGGCTCTGGATTAGCGTCGTCATACTTCTCGGCGTGATCGCCACCGGCGTCATTGTGCTTGCCACCCATTGGCCGTTCACTCGCGATGCCCTGTCCAGAGCGCTGGAAGAGGCTACGGGACGACCGGTGCGAATCGATACCTTTTCCAACTCGTACTTTCCTCCCGGTTGCACGGCGGAGGGCATACGATTTCTGCGGCATAAGCATCCGGAAGCTGCGCCGATTATCACCGTTCAGAAACTGGTCATTCAGGGAAGTTTCACGGGATTGTTCAGTACGCCCAAGCGCCTGAACGCCGTGCGCGTGGTCGGTATGCACATGATCATTCCGCCGAAGGCGCCGGACGACGGTAAGAACAACGTCGCCTTGAATGCCGGACCCGGTGGAAAATCGCTCGCCATTTCGAAGATCACCGCCGATGGAACGGTGCTGGAATTCATTCGCGAGAATCGCGACTTGAAGCCGTACGTTCTTAAAATCGACCGCCTCGGCATCACGGAAGTCGGTTCGGGCGCTCCCATGTTTTATCGCGCAACCCTGACGAATACCGAACCGCCGGGCGTCATCCGCTCGGAGGGAAAGTTTGGCCCGTGGAATCCCGCCGGCGTGGGAGATACCCAACTCTCCGGCACTTACACGTACGACGACATCGACCTGAGCCATTTCAAAAGCATCTTCGGAACGGGTCATGCGCGTGGCCAGTTCGCCGGCCACCTTTCGCAAATTCAGACTCGCGGCAGCGTCGATGTTGCAGCTTTCCGGGTGGATGGCAGTAACCACACCGTCTCGCTCGCCACTACCTTCGAAGCGACTGTAAACGGCACGAATGGCGACGTGCTGCTGCAACCCGCCGTGGCACGCTACCGTCGCACAAGTATCGAGGTGCGCGGCTCGATCTCCGGACACGGCGAGCAGGAAGGCAAGACCGCGAGCTTCGAAATTTCCGTCCCGAAAGGCCGCGTGGATGATTTGCTGTACCTGTTCACGAAAGACCGGCCGGGGATGAGCGGCGACGTGACAGCCCACGGTACGTTTCTCTGGCCGCCCGGCCCGCGCAAGTTCCTGGAGAAGATTCGCATGGACCTGGTGTTCGGCTTGAAGCGCAATCAATTCACGAACGTAAATACCCAGGACAGCATCGACCGGATCAGCGAAAGCGCGCAAGGCGAAAAGAAGAGGGAGCAGGACGAAGACCCGCAAACCGTGCTATCGCAGGTCCATGGCAACATTCAGGTCCGCAATGGAACCGCTGCCATTGCAAACGGAATGTTTGAAGTTCCCGGTGCGAATGCCTTCCTGCATGGCTCATACAATCTGCTAAATCAGGCGGTTGACCTGCACGGCACGCTGGATACCCGGGGTCATCTCTCCGACACCACCTCGGGCTTCAAGGCACTCGTGCTCAAAGCGATCACGCCGGTGTTTTTCAAGAAACGGGGCCGGACGAGAATTGTGCCGTTTCAGATTACCGGCGGATACGGCAACGCCAAGGTCGGCATCGATTGGAAAAAGGATCTGGGGCGCTAGGCCGGGCAGGAACTCACATTCAGGCTATCCACCGTGATGGTGTCACCCTCCGTTTTTACGACCGGTATGCCAGCAAGGTAGCTCTGGTGGACCATGCGCGCAGCCGTGGCACCGCCAAGCGCGCGCCCAATCGGAGCGTGTGCCGCTCGATGACATCCAGCTCGGAGCGAAAACCCGAGGAATCGAGATACTGGCCCTGAACAACGCATTGGAGTCTCTGGCTGGGTCGATTCCCGGAAAGCCCGCGTAGTGCGCTATTTCGGGGGGTTGAACGTCGAAGAAACCGCAGAAGCTGGGGATCATTCCTGTTCGGGTCAAGCGCGATTGGGAAAAGGCCAAAGCGTGTTGTATGGCGTACTGAGCGAGCCCCAGCATCGCCGTGGCTGGTAACGGACGGCACTTCGGTTTAAGGTGGTGGAGAACACGACCTCCCGTTCTGAGCAATAGATCCTCCCTTGTCGCGCAGCGTTTACCAACATATCTGCTTTTCGGCCGCCTCGGAAACGGGGCGAGCCGCCAGCCGCCAGCCGGCAAGACCGGGTATCCCACTGGCGATTGCCGCTGAGCATCGGCCGGCGTAGCTACCGATATCACGCCATAACGCCGTCTACAAAGCTGATCGTAATCCGCCTCCCACGGGCCAGTCTCCGGATGGGGGACCATCCGCCCGGAGCACGATCCGAGCACTTCCGCGACTACGGCGTTTATTCGGCCAAGTGGCGTGGTAGAGCTCCGCAGAGCTTAGTTTCCGAAATGCC
>JADGNR010000582.1 GCA_017883415.1 Bryobacteraceae bacterium
GGCCAAGGCCGGCTGCGGCGCGGGCAGCGTTACGCGGGGAGCGGCTCCCGCCAGCACCGCCGCGGCGGCCGGTGCGCTAGCCAGGGAAACGCAGCACCCGCCCTGGCAGCCGGAACCGTTGGCGGTGAAGACCCGCCCGTGGGTTCGCTTACAGCACGCGGACGTGTGGGCGGTGTGGCAGCAGGCGGCGTGCGCGCGGCTCTCGAACAGTAGCCCGGCTAGCGGCGCGGCATAGGACGAAACGAAGGAAAGAAGCACCAGCGCCGCCACGGCAGTGTGGCGCAACCCGTTCCCCCTGGCGCATCCCGGCTTCATCCTGTGTCAAGAATAACCCGCCTCGGGGGACTGAGCAATTGCGGAAAGTACGCAAAAACCCCGGGAGAGAGTACCCCCCCTCGATTACTTGACCCAGAAGGTAACCCCGTCCCGGCTGACAGAATCGCCCGCCTTCAGCACCACCGGCGCCCTCTGGGGAACCGCATCCAGCGGGATATCGGCTGGGATGCGCGCGTTGATCTGCATCACGCCGGCAAAGCCGGGAGCGGCGCCGGCATATAGAATCTCAGCCGCCCGGCCGGCGATGCTCACCGTGACGCTGAGCGCGCACGCCGCCAGCAGAGCCTGGGCCAGCGCGCCGGTCGCGCTCCCCGGCACGGTCACGCCGCACCCGGTGGCAAACAGCGAGAGAATATCGCCCCGGCTGGCGGGGTTGGACACGCCGTTGGGCGTGGCATCCTGGTCGAGCGCCGCGGCATCGTTGGTGCCCAGGTGGGTGAAGATGCCGGGCGCTGCGTCCACCACCGGCAGTTGGATTTTGGGGGACGGCACGCCGCGATAGACCAGTTGCACTACCGTCGTCTTCCGCCCCGCCACTTCGTACGGCACCTGCGCGTTCACCTGAAAATAGCCTGCCAGGAAGATGGGGCCGGGGATGCCGTCGAAGAATACCTGGACGTCGCTCAGAAGCCGGGCCACCTGCCCGGCGGAATCCAACTGTGCGCCCACGGAATTCACCGGGCCGATCAGTTGCCCGAAGATCGCCAGGATCTCGCCCGGCGCCACCGGCGCGGGCGCTCCGCCGGCCAGGCTGGCGATCTGCGTGGGATCGATCGAGCCGAAGCCCGCCGGATCGCCGGTATCCTGCAGCAGCAGGAACTGCCCCATGCCGGTCTGGCCGCCGCCCGAGCCGTCGCAAGTCCAGGCCTGGTTCAGATTGGTGGCGGAGTAGTCGGTGAAATTCTGGATCAGGCTGCCGGGCGCGAAATCGGCCACGGTCCAGGAGACAATGTGCTGGTCGAACCACGCGAAGTTGCGGAACAGCAGGTCGCTGGCCTGGGAGAGGTCGGTGGGAATCGCACTGCATGCCGGGCTCGCCTGCCCCAGCGGCATGCCCCACGCGCCCGCGTACACCGGAAAGATCCCCACCAGGAATCCGTAATTCGCGTTCCAGGCGTCCTCCGTTAAGCCCTGGTCGTAGAACGGATGCGTCTCATAGAGAATGTTCGCGTCTTTGATGTAGAAGTCCGGGCCGAATCCCTGGAAGTCCAGGCTGTCGTGGAAGGACGATGCGGCGATCACCTGCGGCGCGCCGGCCGCGCGAATGGCATCCACCAGCGCCTGCATGCCGACGGTGCTCTGGCCGCCGGTAAGCGCGCCTCCGCCCAACCAGACCGTCCAGTCCGCGGCGCGATGCACGCCCGCACTCGCGCCCGGTATGCTCCGCGTCGAGGGCTGGTTGTAGAGCGAGAAAATGACTCCGGGCGTGTTCTTGAAGGAGGCGGCGCAAGCTTTCCAAAAATCGGTCACGCCGCTGTCCGGCAGGCCGGTATCGGCGGCCGCGCCCGCGCGCGCGTCGGCATACGCGGCTAGAATCACCACCAACCCTTCCTGATTTGCCGCCGCCACGATGGCCGCGACGCGGTCCAGATAGGGCTGCCCGTCGCGCCGCCACACCGGGGCGCTCACCGGCAGGCGCACCGCGTTGAAATTCCAACGCTGCTGGATCACCCGAAACGTGAGCGAGGTCATGGCGCTCACGGCATCCTTGTCCGCCTGTGCGGGAACGCCCACTTCCAACCCGGGCATCTCCACGCCGCGCAGCAGAAACGGAACATTGGCCGAGTCCACCAGGCGATTGGCTTTCACGTGCACCGGAGGCACGGGAACATATATGGGGGGCGCGTGTGCCGCGAGCGTTGGAGCCAGCGCCAGCCACCACAAGAGGGGATAAACATTACGTTCGAACACAGCAGTATGGCCCACCTGAAGCGCTGCCCTAACTTTACATCAGCAACCGGCGCGGGGCAACGATCCCGGCGTAAACTTAAAGCAATGGGGTCTGTCCGGGTCAGGTTGGGTTTGCTTTTTGTGCCCGCGATGTTGGCGGCGCAGTCCGGCATTATCAGCACCGTGGCCGGCCAGACGCCGGTGAACGGCGCGCCGGTCCGCGGGTTTTCGGGCGATGGCGGCCCGGCGGCGCAGGCCACGCTGGCGCTCGCCAATCTGGTCAACACCTGCACCCCCGACCAGTTCGAGCAGACCAGCCACATCGCGGTCGATTCCCAGGGCAACATTTATTTCGCGGATTCCGATAACCAGCGCATCCGGCGCATCGATCCCTCGGGAACCATCACTACCATCGCGGGCAACGGCGTGAAGCCGCCGGTCGATGTCCAGTGCAACTTCACGGGACAGGTGGGCACAAACGCCGCTGGCGCACAGCTATACAACCCCGCCGACGTTCTGCCGCTGGCCAACGGCAACATTCTCATCGCCGATCAGCAGAACAACCGCATCCGCCAGGTGACGCCCGCGGGCGCCATCTCAACCATCGTCGGCAACGGCATCCACAATTTCTTTGCTCCGGGCGTTCCCGCCACGTCCTCGCCCATGGATTGGCCGGCCAGCCTCGCCGTAGACGCCAACGGCCTGGTCTACTTCGCCGAACTGCATAGCAACCGC